>DATAEK010000371.1:0-45622 GCA_036258055.1 Vicinamibacterales bacterium | reverse complement strand
GAACCTGCTCCGTCGTACTCGCGACTCACCGCCGTGCGCGGCGCTTGCGACGCGGACGCGTCCTGCACGCGTTGCGACAGCAGCTCCTCCGGCATCTCGTCGACGTCGCCGCCGAGCACCATGCAGCGCTCGATCTCGTTCTCGAGCTCGCGGATGTTGCCCGGCCAGGGATAGCGCGACAGCGCCGCCAGCGCCTCGGCGGAGAAGCGCGGCGGCCGCGTTCGGTGCGCGCCGGGCCGCGCGCGGAAGTGCTTGCGCAAGAAGTGCTCGATCAGCACGGGCATGTCGTCCATGCGCTCGCGCAGCGGCGGGATCTGGATCTTGATGACGTTGATTCGATAGTAGAGGTCCTCGCGGAACCGTCCATCCTTGACGGCCTTGTCGAGGTCCACGTTGGTGGCGACGACGAGCCGGAAGTCGGTGCGAATCGGTTTGCCGCCGCCGACGCGCTCGATCTCACCCTCTTGGATGGCTCGCAGCAGCTTGGACTGCAGATCGAACCGGAGATCGCCGATCTCGTCGAGGAAGAGCGTGCCGCCCGCCGCGAGCTCGAACTTGCCGAGCTGCTGCTTGTGCGCTCCGGTGAACGCCCCGCGCTCGTGGCCGAAGAGCGTGCTCTCGACGAGCTCGTGCGGGATCGCCGACAGGTTGACCGCGATGAACGGCGCATCGCCCCGTCCCGACTCGCGGTGCAGCAGCCGCGCGAGCAGTTCCTTGCCCGTCCCGCTCTCGCCGAGGATCAGTACCGTGGCCGACAGCTTCGCAACCTTGTGGACGAGGTCGACGATGTCGCGGATTTGCTTGCTCGGACCGATGAGGAACTCGCGCTCGCTCTGCTCGGCGACCTGCGCACTCAGCGTGATCACCTGACGGTTCAGATCCTGCCGTTCGCACGCGTTGCGTACCAGCGAGCGGAGCTCGTCGTAGTCGAAGCTCTTGGTGATGTAGTGATACGCGCCGTGCTTCATCGCCTGCACCGCGGTCTCGACCTCGTTGATGGCTGAGATCATGATGCACTCGATCAGGCCGTAGTTCTCCTTGACGATTCGGAGCACGTCGAAGCCGCTGATACCCGGCAGGCGGACGTCGAGCAGGATTAGATCGATGTCCTCCTGCTTGAGGATCGACAGCGCGGATTCGCCGCTCGAGACGGTCAGGACGCGGTAATCCCGCCGCAGAATGGCGGCGATCGTGTCGCGCATCCCCTGGTCGTCGTCGCAGATCAGGATGGTTTTGGAGGTGACCGCCATCGGCTCGGAGAGGATTGTATCAGGGGCCCGGGGCTCCATTGACACCCTTTGAACCGAACCGGTAAGGTACGTCGGTTGTGGTGGTCTGGCTGCTCGCGGCTCTAGGCCTGCTCGGTGCGGGGTGGGCCCTGGTGTCCGTCCGGCGGCTGTCCCGGAAACTGGACGCGCTCACCCAGTCGTACTGGGAGCTTCGTTACGATTACACACGGTTGCGCTCGCAGGTGGCGCGCCTCGACCCCGGCGAGGCCACGGAGGCCGAACCGGCGGCCGCCCCCGGTGCCGCGCCTTCGGTGTCGTTCGTGCCGTTGTCCTCCATCCGCAGGAAGGATCAGTAGCGCTCTCGTATGGCGAATGACTACGACGTTGTGGTGATTGGATCGGGGACGGGCGGGTACGTCGCGGCCATCCGAGCCGCGCAGCTCGGACTGAAGACGGCGGTTGTCGAACGGGCCCCCGCGCTCGGCGGGACGTGCCTGAACTGGGGCTGCATTCCGACCAAAGCGCTCCTCGAGCACGCCCACGCGCTCAAAATTGCACAGGACTGGAAGGAGTGGGGGCTGACGATCGGCCAGGCCGCCATCGGCCTCGACATGAATCAGGTCCAGACCCGCAAGGACAAGATCGTCAAGGGGCTCACCGGGGGAGTCGAGCTGCTCTTCAAGAAGAACAAGATCGACTGGATCAAGGGCAGCGGCCGGCTCGCCGGCCAGGGCAAGGTCGAGATCACCGAAGGGCAGAAGCAGACCCTCGTCGCCAAAAAGGAAATCATCGTCGCCACCGGCTCTTACGCGCGAAGCGTCCCCGGGATCGAGATCGATCGGAAGCGGATCATCACGAGCGATGAAGCGATCGGCCTGACCGAGGTGCCGAAGTCGATCGTGATCATGGGCAGCGGCGCGGTCGGCGTCGAGTTTGCGTCGATCTTCCGCCGGTTCGGGAGCGATGTGACCCTCATCGAGTTGCTGCCGCGGCTGGTGCCGGTCGAGGACGAAGCGGTGTCGGCGGAGCTCGAACGGTCCTTCAAGAAACAAGGGATCAAGGTGCTGACCGGCACGAAGGTCACGTCCGCGAAGTCCGGCGCAGAGGGCGTCGAAATCGACGCACAGACGCCTGACGGGAAGACGTCGAAGATGAAGGCCGAACGACTGCTGGTGGCCACTGGACGCGGACCGGTCTCGACCGGTCTCGGCGCGGAGGAGGCCGGCCTCGCCATGGACCGCGGCTACATTCGCGTCGATCGCGAGTACAAGACGAGCGTCCCCGGGATCTCCGCGATCGGCGACGTCATCACCTTCGACAAGCCTGGTCATCCGCAGCTGGCGCACCTCTCGTCGGCGGAGGGCATCGCCCTTGCCGAGCGGATTGCCGGCAAGGAATTCCGCCCAATCAACTACGACCAGGTTCCCGGCTGCACCTATTGCGATCCCGAGATCGGGAGCGTCGGCCTGACCGAAAAGGAAGCGCAGGCGCGCGGCTACGACGTCAAGATCGGCACCTTCAAATTCGGGATCCTGGCCCGCGCGCGGATCGCCGGCGAAGTCGAAGGCTTCGTGAAGATCGTCTTCGACAAGAAGTACGACGAGATTCTCGGCGTGCACATGATCGGTTCTCGCTCGACGGAGCTGGTTGCCGAAGCAACGCTCGCCCTGCGGCTCGAGTGCACGGTCGAAGAGCTGATTCGAACGATTCACGCGCATCCGACGATGTCGGAAGCCGTGGGTGAGGCGGCGCACGCCGCGCACGGCGCGCCCATCCATGCGTAATGCACTCGAGGTTCTAAGGGTTCCAGGGTTCTAGAGGCTCTAAGGTTCTCGGAGAGAAGAACCGAGAACGTAGAACCTGTTGAACCCTAGATGTTAGGTCTGAGTCCGTCCGCCATGCCCACCACCGCAACGAAAGTGAGACCGTCCGATGCGCTGACCCGCACCCAGCGCCTCGAGATGTACTACTTCGCGCGCCTGGCGCGCGAGATCGAGGAGCGGCTGGTGATCCTGTTTCGTCAGAGCAAGGTCATCGGGGGGCTGTATCGCAGCCTCGGTCAGGAAGGCGAGTCGGTCGGAACGGCATACGCCCTCCGGCGATCCGACGCGGTTCTCCCGCTCATCCGCAACATGGGCGCGCTGATGACGATGGGCGTACGGCCGAAAGAGATCTTCCTCCAGTACATGGCCAAGGGCGAGGCCAACTCCCGCGGCCGCGATCTCAACATCCACATCGTGCACCTGCCCGCCTGGTCGCGAGACGGCGCCGATACGTCCGTCGCCGACGATCCGGTGATCGTCGGACCGATCAGCATGCTCGGCGACTCGATCCCGGTGGCGGCCGGCATCGCGATGGGCGCGCGGATGCGCGGGAAGCCGCTCGTGGCGATGGCCTGGATTGGCGACGGCGCGACGAGCACCGGCGCGTTTCACGAAGGCCTGAACTTCGCCGCGGTTCAAAAGCTGCCCCTGGTGGTCGTTGCGGAAGACAACAAGTACGCGTATTCGACCCCGATCGCCAAGCAGATGGCCATCACCCGCATCGACGAGCGCGCCGCCGCCTACGGCATCCCGCACGAAATGGTGGACGGCAACGACATCCTGGCCGTCTACGACGTCGCAAAGCGCTTCGTGGACCGCGCCCGTAACGGCGAGGGCGCCGCCCTCATCGGCGTGGATACGATGCGGATGCAGGGGCACGCGCAGCACGACGACGCGCGATACGTGCCGAAGCCGATGCTGGAGGAGTGGGCGACGAAGGATCCGATCGCGCGATTCCGCGCCCAGTTGCTCGAGACGTCCAGCGTCTCTGCGAAGGAGCTCGATGAGATCGACACGATGACGAAGCGCTACGCAGCCGAGGAGGCGGATCTGGCGGAACGGTCGCCGATGCCGGATCCGGCGACCCTGACCCGCGGCGTGTACGCAGGAGACGACTTCGCGGAGCCGCGGCTCGAGCTCGTGAAGTCTCCATTCGCCTCATAATTCGGCGGGGACAGGCATAAGTCGATGGCAGTTGTGACCTACCTCGAAGCCATTCGTCAGGCGCTCTTCGATGAGATGGCGCGCGACGAGCGCGTGTTCGTTCTCGGCGAAGACGTCGGCGTGTACGGCGGCGCGTTCAAAGTCACCGAAGGCCTTCAGGATCGCTTCGGTGAGCAACGCGTGCTCGATACGCCGATCTCCGAGCAGGCCATCGTCGGCGCGGCGATCGGCGCGTCCTACATGGGCATGCGTCCGGTTGCCGAGGTCCAGTTCATCGACTTCATCGCCTGCTGCTTCGACATGCTGACGAACTTCGCCGCGACCAGTCGATATCGGAACGGCGCTGGTGTGCCGATTGTCGTGCGCGGTCCGTCCGGCGGTGGTGTCGGCGGCGGTCCCTTCCACTCGCTCAACCCCGAGTCGTTCTTCCTCAACACGCCGGGGTTGAAGATGGTCGAACCGTCCACGGCCTACGATGCGAAGGGCCTTCTCAAGGCGGCGATTCGAGACGACGATCCGGTTCTCTTCTTCGAGCACAAGTTCCTGTATCGCCGGATCAAGGACGATGTGCCGGACGACGACTACATCGTGCCGCTCGGAAAGGCGGCCCTCCGCCGCGAAGGCAAGGATCTGTCGATCGTCACATTCGGCGCGATGGTGCACACCGCGCTCGAGGCTGCTGACCGGCTGGCAAAAGATGGCGTGGAGGCGGAAGTCATCGACCTCCGCAGTCTGGCGCCGCTGGATCGCGAGGCCATTCTGACGTCGGTCTCGAAGACCAGCCGGGCGTTGCTGCTGCACGAGGCCACGCTGACGGGAGGGATCGGCGGAGAGCTCGCGGCGATCATCGCGGAGGACGCGTTCGAGTACCTCGACGCACCGATCAAACGCGTCGCCTCGGCCGACACGCCGGTGCCGTATTCGCCTCCTCTCGAAACGGCCTTCCTACCCAACGTCGAGAAGGTCGTCGCCGCGGCGAAAGAGTTGGTGGAATACTAGAAGTCGGGAGTCGGCAGTCGGCAGTCGTCAGTCGCAGTCGACAGTCAGTCGTCAGTCGTCAGTCGCAGTCGGCAGTCAGTCGACGGTCGCAGTCGGCAGTCAGTCGACGATCGACAGGCGGCAGTCAGTCGACGGTCGACAAGCGGCGAGCGCGACTGATGACTGGTGAGTGCCACTGCCGACTGTGACTGTCGACTGCCGACTGTGACTGTCGACTGACTGTCGACTGCCGACTGACTGTCGACTGCGACTGCCGACTCCCGACTACCGACTGGAGACTGAGTCATGTCGACCAACGTTGTGATGCCTCAGATGGGCGAGTCGATCGCCGAAGGCACCATCGTGCGATGGATCAAGAAGATCGGCGACGCCGTCGATCGCGACGAGCCGCTCTTCGAGATCTCGACAGATAAAGTGGACGCGGAAATCCCGTCGCCCGCCGCCGGGGTCCTCACCGACATCAAGGCCAAGGAAGGGGAGACGGTTCCCGTGAACAGCGTGGTGGCCGTGATCGGCGCGGCCGGCGAGGCCGCGGCCGAGGCCGCTGCCGCTCCGGCGCCGGCACCTTCGACGGACGCCGTGGGAGCACCGTCGAAGATGCCGGAAGCGGCGGTGGGTCAGGCCGAACCGTCACGACCGGTAGCGGCTGCGCCAGCACCCGCGGCGCCTCCCAGACCGCAGGGCCCCCTGTCGAAGGAAGAGCTCCGACGTCAGAAATCATCGCCGCTCGTCCGCCGCATCGCCAGTGAGCACAACGTCGACATCCAGCAGATCCAGGGCACCGGCATCAGCGGTCGGGTGACGAAGCACGACATCCTCGACTACATCGAATCGGGTGCGGCGGCGCAGGCCGCGGCGGCGTCCGCGCGTCCAGCTCCGACGACTCACATTCCCGCCTACCGGCCGGGCGAGAACGTGCAGATCGTACCGATGAGCGTGATGCGCAAGAAGATCGCCGAGCACATGGTGCTCAGCGCACACACGTCGCCGCATGTGTATTCGGTGTACGAGGTGAACTTCGGGCGCGTCAGCGCGCTGCGCGAGAAACGAAAAGCGGAGTTCGACGCGGCCGGCGCGAAACTGACGTTCACCGCGTTCATCGCCAAGGCCGTGATCGACGGGCTCCGTCAGTTCCCGGTCGTCAACGCTTCCGTCGACGGCGACAACATCGTCTACAAGAAGGACATCAACCTCGGGATTGCGGTGGCCCTCGAGAACGGTCTGATCGTGCCGGTGATCCGCAACGCCGACGAGAAGAACCTCCTCGGCCTCAGCCGTGCGATCAACGATCTCGCGGCGCGCGCCCGTTCGAAGAAGCTGAGCCCCGACGACGTGCAGAACGGAACGTTCACGATCACCAATCCCGGGATCTTCGGCGCGCTGTACGGGTTGCCGCTCATCAATCAACCGCAGGTTGCGATTCTCGGTGTCGGCGGGATCGAGAAGCGCGCCGTCGTGATCGACGACGCCATCGCAATTCGCCCCGTCTGCCACATCACGCTGGGCTACGACCATCGGCTGATCGACGGCGCTGAAGCCGGACGGTTCCTGTCGTTCGTGAAGGAGCGCCTCGAGAAGTTCGAGGAGGGATGGATCTGACGCCGAGTTCGGCGCGCGAGCTCGAAGTCCGCCGGCTCGGAGTCGTCAGCTACGCCGACGCACTGGAGCTGCAGAAGCAGCTCGTCGAGGATCGCAAGACCGGCCGCATTCCTGATCAGCTCCTGCTGCTCGAGCATCCACCAGTCATCACGCTCGGCGTCAAGGCGCGCAGCGATCGGTCGAACATCCTCGCGTCACCCGCCACGCTCGAAGATGCCGGTGTCGACGTATTCGAGACCGGTCGCGGCGGGGACGTCACGTATCACGGCCCGGGTCAGCTCGTCGGCTATCCGATCCTCGATCTCAAACCCGACCGCTGTGACGTGCATCGCTACGTGCGCGACCTCGAAGAAGTCATGATTCACACCGCGGCTTCTTTCGGGGTCCCCGCGACACGGGTGCCGGGACTCACCGGCGCCTGGGTTGGCCCGGACAAGCTGGCCGCGATTGGTGTTCGCATTGCGCGCTGGGTCACCAGCCACGGGTTTGCCTTCAACGTCACCACCAACCTCGGGCACTTCGACTTCATCGTCCCTTGCGGCATCCGCGATCGCGGCGTCACCTCGCTCGAGACCCTTCTCGGCCGGACCGTTCCAATGGTTGAGGTGGAGGACGCGGCGATCCAGGGTTTTGAGCAGGTCTTCAACCGTTCGGCTGTCGCGGTACCGGTGCTGGGCCGAGTCGCCCCTTCGTAACGCTCTCAAAACACGGCGCTTCAGCCGTGGATCGCCTGCCCGTACTGAGTGGAATAAGACTTGGTAGTGGGGTGTTTTGTCCGATACGGGGAGGCCCTGAATGCGTCAGTCGAGTAACGACCACGAACTGGTCGGACGGATGCAGGCCGGGGACTCCGCTGCCGTGGCCGAGCTCGCCTCGACCTTTGGTCCGCGGATTCAACAGCTTGCGCTCCGCTACGTCAAGAATTGGGAAGATGCCGAGGAAGTCACGCAGGACGTTCTGCTGAAGGTCTACCGCAAGATCGACGCGTTTCGCGGTGACGCAGCGCTCTCATCCTGGATTTATCGCATCACGTTCAACACCGCCATGTCGAGGCTGCGCACCGCGCGTGCGAGCCGGACGGCGGAAGTCCACAAGACCGATCTGCCCGCGGGCGAGAACGGCGAGTCATCGCAGCCGTCCGAGCCAGCCGATTGGTCTTCCCTCGCCGACGATCACGTGCTGCGCGGCGAGATGCGCGCGAGCCTGATCGAGGCGCTGAAACATCTGCCGACGGTGTATCGCGTGCCGGTGATTCTGCGCGATATCCAGGGGATGTCGACCGAGGAAGCCAGTGCGGTGCTTCGCGTGAAGCCGCAGACGCTGAAATCGCGGCTGCACCGTGGTCGCCTGATTCTCCGGGAGCACTTGACCGATTTTGCCGGGGGTGTGATGCTGCACGCCCGGCAGTCGGTGAATTGAGGGCGTAGCCGCAGACCCCTGCACTCGAGCTTCGGGATCCTACCGGCCTTTCTCGATCGCATTCTCCAGCATCGTCTGTTCCTGCCTGGTCAGGGTGGGCTGGAGGACGTGTGTGACGCCGCCTCGCCCGAGCACCACGGGCATGGCGGCAACGGCGTCACGCGTCGCGCCTCGGTCCAGGCTGACGAAGCAGGAATAGCGGCGGCGCGTCCCGTTGACGAGCGCCTCGGCGACTCGCGCGGCGGCTGATCCGAGCGCGTATGGTCCAGGCGGCCAGAGGACAGGGATCCGTGCGTTCAGCGCGGCGATGGCATGCGCCGGAAGGTGCGACGAGAGCGGCTGGCCCGATACGGTCGCTTCCTCCCAGGCCACGACCGCGGCGCGCGGCGGAACGCCCACCACCCTCAAACAGATTTCCACACCGCTTCCATCCATCAACAGACCTGCCATCGCGCGCAAGGCTGACTCGAGCGCGGCCGGCGCGCTGCCGAGAACGCGCGCGCGCGGCAGATGCAGTTCGCCGACGGCTTTCGCGATGAGGTCGCGTTGCGCTGCGCCCGCACAGACAATGGGCGACGTGCTGCCGGCGCGCGAGAGCTCGCGAAGGAGAGCAAGGCCCGCTTCTCCTGCGTGTTCCTTTCCACTCGCCGCTTCATCGGCCAGCACGACGACGTCGGCGCCGACAGCCGCCGTGAACGTCGTTGCCGCGGTCACGCGCGTGCTGAACGCTTCGATCGGCGACGACTGCCGGATGTCGAGCGCCTTCCCCTCGGCGATGCGTCCTTCGGGATCGATCAGGCGCACTTCCGCGATGCGATCGCGTCCTGCAAGCTTGTGCGCGATTGCGCCGCCAAGCGCACCAGCGCCAATGATGGCGATGAATCCCATCGGAGTCGAATATTCTACTCACGAACCGTGATAACGGAGGGGACGGAGGAAACGGAGGAAAACGGGAACACGCGGAGAAGCGGAGTAACGGAGAGAACGGAGGAACGCTCACGTCGAAGTCGACAGGCGGCCGCCAGGGCAAGCCATTGACACCGTATCTCCGAACAGACGATCAGGACTTAGGATGAATTCCATGTCTCAAAAGGATCAGGTTGCTGCCGGGAAGGTCGCCGTCGTCACCGGCGGCTCACGCGGGATTGGATTTGCGATTGCGGAAGCGCTGCTCGGATCGGGCGCACGTGTGCTCATCACGGGACGTGACGACTCGGCGCTGGCCAGCGCGATGACGCGGCTTTCCACACGCGCTGGCGGCGACGCGATCGGGAGCGTGCGCGCTGACGTGCAGGAGGCCGCGCAGGCGACGCGCGCGATCGATGAAGCCGTCGCGCGTTTTGGCGGGCTGGACATCCTCGTCAACAACGCCGGCGTCGGCAACTTCCGGAACGTGGCCGACATGTCCGCGGCCGAGTGGGACCAGGTCATCGGCACCAATCTCAGTGGCGTGTTCCACTGCTGTCATGCTGCCATTCCGCGCCTCCGCGCGCGCGGCGGCGGGTGGATCATCAACATCAGCAGTCTGGCCGGCCGCAACCCCTTTGCCGGCGGCGCGGTCTACTGCGCGTCGAAAGCGGGTCTCAATGCGTTCAGCGAGGCGCTGATGCAGGAAGTGCGCTACGACAACATCCGCGTCAGTTACGTGATGCCCGGATCGGTCGCAACGGGCTTTGGCGGGCGGGGTTCCGGGAGCGATGCCGACTGGAAGCTCGCGCCCGAGGACGTGGCCGAGGCCGTCGTCGATCTGATCGCACACCCGGCGCGCAGCCTGCCGAGTCGAGTCGAGCTCCGGCCGTCGAAGCCGCCGAGGAAGTAGGCGGAGCGTCGGTATAATCGACCTGCAGGTGGCCCCGGACTCTCCCAGGCATGGATCAAACAGTCGCGCATTACAACATCCTCGAGCGGCTCGGCGGCGGCGCGCTCGGCGATGTCTACAGGGCCCGCGACACCCGCGTCGGGCGAACGATCGCCCTGATGATGGCCCCACCCGACCTCGTCGCCGACCCGGCCAGGCGCCAGCAGTTCCTCCGCGACGCGAATGCGGCCCGCACGCTGAATCACCCCAACATCGCCATGCTCTTCGACGTCGTCGAGCAGAACGGCCGATGTTACCTGGCCTATGAGTTCGCGGCGGGGCCGTCATTGCGGCAGGAGATGAGCGGGCGCGCGATGCCGATCCGCCGCGCGATTGAGCTGGCTGCGCAGATCGCGGATGCTCTCGCGGAGGGTCACGCGCAGGGGTTCGTGCACGGCGATCTGCGGCCCGAGACCGTCGTCGTGACGCCGAAGGGCAGCACCAAGATCCTCAACTTCGGCATGTCGTCGTGGACCGCCGGGGGATCGGCACGCGCGAAAGTGGCGCAGGGATCGAAAACGCTCGATCCAGACGAGGCGCAGGTCGCCGGCTACCTGTCGCCCGAGCAAGCGCTCGGCGGATCGATTGATGCTCGAAGCGATGTGTTCTCGCTCGCAGTCGTCGTCTTCGAGATGCTGACCGGTGTCAATCCGTTCCGGGGGGCGACAACCGAGCAGACGGTGCTCAACATCATCCAGGCGCGACCGGTTGCGCCATCGTCGAAGACTGCCGAAGTGCCACCGGAGCTCGACACGCTCGTCACGAAGATGCTCGCGAAGGAGATCGACAGCCGGCCGTCCAGCGCGGCGGCCCTCGCCGCTGAGTTTCGAAGTCTCGGAGCCGCCCTGGATGTGCGATCGGGGGACGCAGCGCCTGCAGTCCTCATTCCTGCGGAAGACGAGCGCCGTAGCGTGGGTGTCTGGGTTGTGGTGGCCGTCGCAATCGCCGGCGCCGCAGCCTGGTGGTTCCTCCGGTGATTCGAAGGATTCCAGCGTCGCGCGCTACACGATCTCTTTGAGGACCCCCAGATCCACGTTCGCGCCCGAGAGCACGACCGCTATGGGTCCCGGCGTCGGTGCAATCTTGCCAGCCAGGACCGCCGCAACCCCTGCGGCTCCCGCTCCTTCGGCAATCAGGTGTTCCTCGGTCACGATGCCCGCCATCGCGAGCCGCAGGTGCTGCTCTCCAACGAGCACCACGCGATCCACGAGACGCTGCACGATCGAGAATGTCGGCGTGTCGGGGTCGAGGTTGCCCGCGAGTCCATCAGCCAGCGTGGGCTTCACCTCAATCTCGACAATCCGGCCGGCCTCGAGACTCCGCGTGAACGGACACGACGCTTCGACCTCGACGCCGGTCACGGGCACGCCCGCTTCGTGTGCGGCAACCGCGACTCCGCTGATGAGGCCTCCACCGCCGATCGGCACAACGATGCGTCCGACGTCCTGGCGTTCTTCGAGGATCTCCAGGCCGACGGTCCCTGCTCCTGCGATCACATCCGGATGCGCGTACGGGGACACGTAGAGCGCGCTCCCGCCATGATGCTTCGCACGCCTTTCGGCCTCGTCGTAGTCCGCGCAGAGTCGCAGGTCGGCGCCGCAGGCGGCAATGGCGTTCAGCTTCGTTCGGGGCGCGTGTTCGGGCGCATAGACCGTGAGCGGCATGCCGGCTGCCCGGGCCGCGTGTGCGAGCGCCCGTCCGTGGTTGCCGGCCGATGCCGTCACGAGCGAAGGCCGATTCTGGCCTGACGATTCGGCAAGCCGCAGCACCGCGTTGAGCGCACCTCGAACTTTGTACGAGAACGTGGGCTGGAGTGTTTCGAGCTTGAGCAGCACCTCGCTCCCAATGGCGTCTGAAAGCCAGGGGGACGTTCTTAGAGGCGTACGCAGGACTCGGCCGCGAAGTCGCGCCGCCGCCGTACGGATGTCGTCGATGCTGGTCAGGGTTGCAGGGGCTGGCCGGCTCTGAGAATGTCCGCCAGCCGCGCCACGAACGCCGATCGCGGCATGATGTCGTCGGTGCCGGCCGCGCGCGCCGCGTCGATCAGATCGGTGTGCACGTGCGAGACGAATCCGACCGTTCGAATGGACGCGAGCGCCGGGTCCTTTTTCAGCGCCGCGATCGTGGCGACCGGATCAGCTTTCGTGCTGTTCAAATCGAAGATGGCGAGCGCAGGTTTCAGCGCGCGCGCCTGATCCAGGATTTCCTCCGGCGTCCGCGCGAATGCGATATCGACACCGGCCTGCTTCGCCGTCGCGCGGATCTTGGAACTGAACAGCAGGTCGTCCACGGCCACGAGAACCATGAGCGGATGATATTACAGTTGCTGCGGCAGCGGCTCGGCGCGATAGAGCTGCCGCGTGTGACCGATCGCGGCCACGGCGAACGTCGCGAAGAGACCGGCGATCGCGACCAGGCCGCCGAGGTCGAAGATCAGGACCGGCCAGCCGGATACCTGCACCGTGGCGGAGCGCAGGAGCTGCAGCGTGCCGCCGGCCAGGAGAATCCGCAGCTCGGTCGGGCCCATCTTCCAGTAGGAAATCCGGAACGTCCCGACGGTGTGCGTCGCCAGCGCGATCTCGATCGTCAGCAGGTAGTAGGCGAGGAGCAACCCCGCACCGACGCAGAGGCTCATGAATCCGCCGAGCACCAGGCCGGCGATGAGGAACAGGATGCCCAGCGCGTCGAGCACGTGATCCACGTAGAACCCGTACCGGGGCCGCTCATGATGGCGGACGCGAGCGAGCGTGCCGTCGAGGCTGTCGCCGAACCAGTTCACCGCCAGAAAGAAGACGACGCCGACGAGCGCCAGCGGCCAGCGCGGTGCGATCCAGTAGCACACGCCGGCGGCGAGCATCGCCAGTCCGGCGAGTGCCGTGAGGTGATCCGAGTTGACCGCCCTTGGCATCCGCTCCGCCATCCAGATCAGGCACCGTTTCTCGACCGCCGCCAGCAGACTCGCTTGAACCCGTGTTTCTCGTGGACCTGCCATGTTGCCTCCCGCCAGTTAATGCGAAAATGACGAGTCCGGGGGCTCACCGATGATTCTGGAGACGCGGGCCGTCGAGCCGTTCATGAAAAACGGCTACGTGCTCGGCTGCGAAACTGCGAAGGAAGGCGTGATTGTCGATCCCGGCGACGAGGTCGACCTGCTGCTCGAGGCCGCCCAGGGGCATGGGTTGCGCATTGTCTACATCCTGCTGACCCACGCGCACATGGACCACATTACCGGTGTCGGCCGCGCCAAGGCCGCAACCGGCGCGCCGGTCGGTTTGCATCAGGCCGACGACTTTCTCTATCGCGCCGTCGTCCAGCAGGGATTCGCATTCGGGTTTCACGTGGATCCACAGCCACCCGTCGATTTTTTCTACGATGGTCCGGGCCCGTGGCGCTTCGGCGAGCTGGGCGCGTGGGTGCGCCACACGCCAGGTCATTCCCCCGGCGGCGTGTGCCTTGCCGTCGGCAGGTCGGAAGGGGATCCGCAGACCGCGCTGTTTGTCGGCGACACGTTGTTCGCTGGATCAATCGGACGGACGGACCTGCCAGGCGGAGATCACGAAACGCTGCTGCAGTCGATCCGTGAGGTGTTGTTCCGCTTTCCTGATGACGCGCCCGTCTATTCGGGCCACGGCGATCCGACCACCATCGGCCGCGAGAAACGTACCAACCCGTTTCTGCGGGTGGTTTAGAGCTGCGCTTTCACTACTTTCAGCATCACTCGGCCGACGCCGAGCTCATCGCCGTTCTTCAGCACGCCGCGCTCGATCCGCCGGCCGTTGACGAAGGTTCCATTGGTGCTGTCCAGATCTTCGACTTCGAGCTCCCAGGCGCCTGCAGACAGTCTGCAGTGCAGCCTGGAGACCATCGCCGCATCCATCATGAAGTCCGCGTTCGGCGCCCGGCCCATCGTCTTGACGGTTCCGGGAAGCATGCGGAACGTGAACAGCTGCTCAGATTTGTCATCCGTGGCCAGAACCCACATCTACGTCAATAACTCCCGCACGCGTGAGTGAACCACCGCGCCATCTTTGGTGAGGAGCGTTTCCTTCGTGATCTCCTCGTCCGGGTTGATCGGAAAGGCTGTCTGCGAGGCGCCATCTTTACCCAGCAGATGCAGCAGGAACGTCGTGATGTTCTTCGAATACATCTGGCTCGCGTGGTACGGCACCAGGGCGGGCGGGTTCGAGGGCCCGAGGATCGTCACGCCGCGATGGGTGACAGTCTCGTCCGGACGCGTCAGCTCGCAGTTGCCTCCCCGTTCGGCCGCGAGATCCACGACCACCGATCCCGGCTGCATCGCCTCGACCATCTCGGTCGTTACGAGGATCGGCGCGCGCTTGCCGGGCACGAGCGCGGTGGTGATAACCACGTCGCTGCCGGCCACGACCTTGAGCATCATCTCGCGCTGACGCTTGTAGAACGACTCGTCCTGCGCCTTCGCGTAGCCGCCCTTGTCCTCGGAGTCCTTGGACTCGAGGGGGAGCTCCACGAAACGGGCGCCGAGGCTCTGCACCTGTTCCTTGACTGCCGGCCGCACGTCGTAGGCGTCGACCTTCGCACCCAGACGGCGCGCGGCCGAGATTGCCTGGAGTCCCGCGACGCCCGCGCCAACGATGAAGACGTGCGCGGGCGCAATCGTGCCGGCGGCCGTCATCAGCATCGGGAACATTCGAGGCAGCGCGTTCGCAGCAAGCAGCACCCCCTTGTAGCCAGCGATCGTCGCCATCGACGAGAGGGCATCCATACTTTGAGCGCGCGTGATCCGAGGCATGAGCTCCATCGAGAACAACGTGGCACCGGTCGCCGCCGCATCCCGGATCGCCTGAGGAGAACCGAGAGGGTCGGCAAAGCCGATCGCCACCTGACCTTTGCGCAGCTCCGGCGGCGCCGGGATTGCGCGAACCTGCAGAAGGACATCCGCGTTCGCGAAGAGATCATCGCGCGAGACGATCGAGGCACCGTGCGTCCGGTAGCTGTCGTCCGTGAAGCCGGCGGCCATGCCCGCCTGCTGCTCGACTGCTACCTGAAGACCGGCCTTGACGAGTGAGGGAACGGTTGCGGGCACCAGGGACACGCGCGTCTCGCCCGCCCACGTCTCCTTCGGCACTCCGACTCTCATAGGCCCTACCTTTTCAGCCAGATGGCGATGCGATCGGCGATCTCCGGATCGATCGTCTTGTCGGCCAGTTGGGAGTACTCGCTCACTTCGCCGGTGGTCGCCTTGACCAGCAGGTGATTGATCCCCGGCAGATGGACGACGTCAACCGATCCAGCTTTCTTGCGTGCGCGTGCGAGCTCCGCGAGTTTCTCGGCGTTGCCCGGAGCGACCTGGGTGTCGAGATCCCCCTGCACGATGAGCAGCGGTTGCTTGACGTCCGGCATCACGCGAGCTGGATCGAACATCAGCAGACTCCGGAACCACGGCGTGTCCGCCTGCTTTCGAAGCTCCGGCGGGACGGTCTCCCAGCCTTTGTCCGTGATGACGGCCTGCTGAATCTTCCTCTGCAGGTCGATCTTGGCCTGACGATCCGCGTCGCTGATCTCCATCCGTTCGAGCTGATGGCGCTGCTGTTCGAGCACGAGATCCGCACCCGTCATACCGATCGTGGCGACGAGCACCAGCGACGCGATCCGCTTTTCTTTCGCGCCGGCGAGCATCCCGATCGATCCGCCCTCGCTATGGCCCACGACCGTGATCCGCCGCGGATCCACGTCGTCTCGCTTGGCGAGCCACTTCACAATCCCGATGAGATCGTCCGCGTAATCCTGCATCGTCACCGTCTCGGTGCGGCCTCCGCTCTGGCCGACCCCGCGTTTGTCGTAGCGCAGGACCAGGAATCCACGCTCGGCGAGCGCGCCGGCGAGCTGACTGAAGATGGGAATGCCCGCGACCGATTCGTCGCGATCGACCGGACCCGAACCGGCGACGAGCACGATGGTCGCGTGTCGCAACCGGCCGACGCCGGGTGGAACCGTCAGGGTGCCCGCGAGGTTGAAGCCGGCGCCGGGAATGGTGACGTCGCTATCCGTCGGGTTCCGCGCCGTCAAGGTCCGCGCGCTGACTCCCGCAAGGTCGTTACGGACGACGCTCAGACCGGCAGCGGGCATCTCCAGCCTGGCGAAGCGTGACCTCCCGTCGATCGTGATCGTCGCATCCACCGTCGCCCCGACGTTCTGGATCCTGACGGCGTACTTGCGCGTCGCAATGGTTGTGCCCGGTACGCGAATCGACTCGGGTGTGATGGACACCACCGTCAGCTTGACTTCGGCCGTGGGGGCCACATAAAGGGGAATCTCCGCCCCGATCTCGCTGCCGGCGAGGCGAACCGCGAGCGCTTCATACGCGGCGAAGAAGTTGTTCGGGAGCACGACCGTGCGCGCGGAGACCTGATCGGTCTTCGCGCTGGTGGTGCCGTTTTGCGTGATCTCGTTGATCGCGGTCGTGACGCCGAAGGAAGTCGAAATCTGAAACTGCTTCTGACCTTGGGTCGCCTCGATCCGAAGGTCGGTCGGCTGCCAGTCGGGTGAGTACTTCAGCTCGAATCGATTGGTGACGAGATCTCCGACCCGGCCCGTCGACGAGATCGTCCAGCCCGCCGCGGTGCGGGTCAGGTGCACGACAATCCGTCCCGCGCCAGCGCCGCGAAGGAACACTTCGAACGTCGCCTCGCCGGGCTCAGGTGCGGCCGGAGCGGGCGTTTGCGCTGATGCCGCCGTCGCCGTTATGAGGGCGAGAAGCACGGCGGTACAATGACGGGGTAGTTGCATCTCATCAGGATAACAGCTGCGCACGGATGTTTTCACTCGAACAATACCGGGCGCTCCGGGAGCAGGCGGGCGTTGTGGATCGGTCGGCTCGCGGCCGGCTGCTGCTGACGGGCGCTGATCGGCGAACCTACCTTCAGGGGCTTCTCACCAACGACATCGAGGCGCTGACCGCGGGGACCGGCTGTTACGCGGCGCTCCTGACCCCGCAGGGCCGAATGCTCGCGGACATGCGCGTTCTCGAGCTCGGCGACGCCCTGGCAATTGACGTCGAGTCCGCTACCAGCGCGCTTGTCCGCGACAAGCTGGAGCAGTTCGTGTTCAGCGAGGACGTGCAGGTGATTGACCAGACCTCCAGTCAAGGGCAGGTCGGCGTGTACGGGCCGGAATCGGCCGCCATGATCAGTGGCGCGCTCGCATCACGCGCAGACACGGTGCCCGCGCCATCGACCGCGCAGCTTCAGTCGATGCCGGTCTTCGCGAATGGCCGCTGGCAATTCCGCGGGACGACCGTCACGGTTGTGCGCAGCGACGACATCGGCGTGCCCGGTTTCGATCTGTTCATCGATACCGCGCGCTTCGCTGATCTTCTGAACGCGCTCAGGGCGTCCGGCGCCGTCGACGTCGATGCCGAGACCACGAACGTCACGCGCGTTGAAGCCGGACGACCGCTCTTTGGAACCGACATGAACGAGGACACCATCCCCCTCGAAGCCGGCATCGACGAACGTGCCATCAGCCTGACGAAGGGTTGCTATGTCGGCCAGGAGATCATCATCCGCGTGTTGCATCGCGGTCACGGCCGTGTCGCGCGAAGGCTGATCGGTCTGACGCTCGACGGGACGGCGGGCGTACCGGCAGCGGGTGATCACCTGCGCTCGGGTGAGCGCGAGGTCGGACGCGTCACGAGCGCGGTGTTCTCTCCTTCGCTCGACCGCGCGATCGCCCTCGCCTACGTCCATCGCGACTTTCAGGAACCAGGAACGGGCGTGACGGTGGTTACAGCTCCCGCGGAAGTCAGCGCCATTGTCACGGCGCTTCCGTTCGTCAGTCCCCGGTAATGGCAGCCCGTCCGCTTCGCAGCCTGGCGATGAGCTCAGCGTCGGCCGGCGGGAATTCCAGCGCCGACAGATCCTCGCGCGCGACCCATCTTATCTCCTGACCGAGCGCCGCGCGCGGTTCGCCGACGAGCTCGCAGCGAAGGAAGTGCAGTTCGACGACGCGATCGGGGTAGGCGTGGGTGACAGAGAAGATTTCGTCCCGCACATGGACGTCAGCGTGCAGTTCCTCGTGAATCTCGCGTTGCAGGCAGCTCCGATGTGATTCTCCCGGCTCGCACTTTCCTCCTGGAAACTCCCACAACCCGGCCAGGTGCACGCCGTCCGGACGCCTCGTTACCAGAAACGCACCGTCGCGCTCGATGACGGCGGCGGTGACGACGATGGTGCGAGACGGCACGGGATCGGGCATCAGGCGCTGCGCTCGTTTTCAGGGTTGAACGGGTAGGCCGAGCAGTCCTCGCGCATCGGACAGAGAAGGCACTTGGGCTTTCGCGCCGTGCACAGCGTGGCGCCGAAGTCCATCAAGGCCTGGTTGAAGTCGAACACGTGTCTGACCGGCAATACCGTGCGGGAGACGTCCCACAAGTGCCGGCGCATGGCATGAGCCCGAGGCGCACCGCGGCCGACGAACACGCGGAAAAGGACACGCGCGACGTTCGTATCGAGAATCGCCGCGCGCTGGCCGAACGCGAAGCTCAACACCGCCCCAGCCGTGTAGGCGCCAATGCCCTTGAAGGATCGCAGCGTTTCCTCGTCTGAGGGCAGCTCCCCACCGAAGCGGGCGACCGACTCGCGCGCGATCGCGTGCAGGCGACGCGGACGGATGTTGTAGCCGAGCGGCCGCCACGTGTCGGCGACGGCCGACTCCGGTGCGGAAGCGAGCGCCTCGAGCGTCGGGTACTTTTCGAGCCACTCGGCGTACTTCGGGAGGACGCGATCGACCTGTGTCTGCTGCAGCATCACCTCCGAGACCAGGATGTGATACGGGTCCTTCGTCCTGCGCCAGGGGAGATCGCGTCCGTTCCTGCTGTACCACTCGAGGAGCCTGCGCCGGAATCGCCGGCGATCGGCTGGCGCTGGCAGCAACAACGGCGCAGATGGTTTCGACTTGGATCGTTCGCGTTTGGATGAACGGGTCATTGAGGCAGGGATGTCGCGGGAAGCTTGGTAGGATAATCGTCCGGTGAAAATCTACACCAAGACCGGCGATGGCGGTGAGACGAGCCTCTTCGACGGCACCCGGGTGCGCAAGTCCGATCCGCGCGTTGAAGCCTACGGCGACGTCGACGAGCTTGGCGCCTGGATTGGCTTCGCCCGGGCGTCGGGGCTCGACGCCGAGCTCGGCGGCATGCTCGAGCAGATTCAACGCGATCTGTTTGGACTGGGCGCCCGGCTCGCCGACCCCGCACACAAGATCGCCGCGCGCGTGTCGAAAGCGGCGATCCAGGCAGACGACATCGCCAGGCTCGAAGGCTGGATCGACGCGCTCGAATCCGAGTTGCGGCCGTTGCGGCGGTTCATCCTCGCCGGCGGCTCTCCTGGCGCTTCGGCGCTCCACGTCGCGCGCGCGATCTGCCGGCGCGCCGAGCGCGCGATGGTGGGGCTTGGTTCCGATGCGCTCGAATCCGAGCTCCTCATCTACGTCAATCGGCTGTCCGACCTGCTCTTCGTGATGGGACGGGCCGCGAATCATCGCGCCGGCACGCCGGAAGTCGAGTGGTAGCGGATGATCAGGCCGCGGCGTACGCGTATTGCCTGCAGCTCGCCCGCGAGCACTACGAGAACTTTCCCGTCGCGTCGCGCCTGCTGCCGTCCGCGATGCGGCCGCACGTCGCGGCGGTCTACGCCTTTGCGAGGAAGGCGGATGACTTCGCAGACGAGCCGGGACTTCAGCCGGACGAACGCCTCGCGCGACTCGACGACTGGCACGCCCGCTTGACCCGTGCCGTCACAACCGGACCCGCTGGCCGGAGCGGCGACGATTTGATCTTCGCTGCCGTGGGCGAGAGCATCCGCACCCTCGATTTGCCCGTGTCGCTGTTCGAAGATCTGCTGAGCGCCTTCCGTCAGGACGTGACGACGAAGCGATACGAGACGTGGCCCGACGTCCTGGACTACTGCCGCCGGTCTGCGAACCCCGTCGGCCGGCTCGTGCTCCGGATCGCCGGCTATCGCGGCATCGAGCTCGACCGGCAATCGGACGCAATCTGCACCGCGCTCCAGCTCACCAATTTCTGGCAGGATCTCGAGCGGGACTGGCGCATCGGCCGCATTTATGCGCCCCGTGTGGATCGAGAGCGATGCGGTGCACGCGAGACCGATCTCGAGGCACGCCGGCTCACGTCCGAGTGGCGCCAGCTCATGTCCGAGCTCGTGACCCGCACCCGCGCGCTCTTCGACGAAGGGCGTCCGCTCATGGACGCGCTGCGCGGCCGTTTGAAATGGGAGCTTCGCCTGACCTGGCTGGGCGGCGTCCGCATCCTCGATCGGCTCGAAGCCGTCGGGTATGACGTGTTTCGGTCGCGCCCAACATTACGCTCAGGAGATGTACCCGCGCTGGCCTGGCAGGCCGTGCGGTGGCGCCGTGGGGCCTGACGGAGCCGCTCCGCGCTGCCGGTGGTCGCTTCCCGCTGTCCGCTGCCTGGTCTCGTTGCGCTGGACCTGGGCATTGTGACGACGGTCATGGACTGCGGTCGATCGATTGCCGGCGCGTGGGCGATCACCGTTGCCGTTGTCATGCCTGGAGGTCGACCGTTTTATAGCGGACCGCGGACAGCCGAGAGCGACGTCTGACCGTGACTGGCGACAACCGACTATGACTGCCGACTGTGACTGTCGACTACCGACGCCGACTGCCGACTGACGACTGACTGCCGACTGTGACTGCCGACTACCGACTGACGACTGACGACTGATTTGTCTCGCGATACCAACTTCTACTATTCGTTTCTCGTCCTTCCGGCGGACAAGCGCCGCGCGATCATCGCGGTCTGGGATTTTTGCCGGGCCGTGGACGATGCGACGGACGAACTGGAGGGGAAGTCGCCGGGATCCGCGGTCGCGGAAGTCGAGCGCTGGCGCCGGGAGCTGGCGGCCTGCTTCGACCGCTCCGGACCGAAGACGAGCCAGGGACAGACGCTCGCGCCCGTGATTCAGCGGTTCAACCTGTCCCGTGCGCCGTTCGATGCGCTCATCGAAGGGGTCGAGATGGATCTCGGCGATCGGCGGTACGACACCTTCGACGATCTCTATCAGTACTGCATTCGCGTGGCGTCTGCCGTCGGGCACATGTGCCTCGAGATCTTCGGCTGCACCGATCCGCGGTCGCGCGACTATGCCACCGATCTCGGAGTCGCGCTCCAGCTCACCAACATCCTGCGCGATGTGCCTTCTGATCTCGAGCGGGGCCGCGTCTACATTCCCCAGGCTGACCTGCGTGCGTACGGGGTCACCGAAGCGGATCTGCGCGGTGAGGCCTCCGTGGCCGGCCATGGGGTCCAGTCGGCCAGCGTCAAGCGGTTGCTCCAGCATCAGGCCGAGCGGGCCGGCGAGTACTACGATCGTGCCGCGCGGACGCTGCCGCGCCAGGATGCCCGGCGCCTCGTGGCTGCCCAGATCATGGGCGCGATCTATCACGCTATCCTCAATCGAATCGAGCAGCGCGACTACGACGTGTTCTCGTCGATCGTGCGGATTCCCCGTCCGCGCCGCGCCCTCATCGCCGCCTCGACGTGGGCGATGACCATGGTCCGCGCATGATCGCGCCCGACGTCGCGGTGGTCGGCGCCGGGTTCGCGGGCCTGAGTGCCGCAGCGGCGCTCGCCGAGGCCGGCAAGCGCGTGCTGGTTCTCGACGCGAGGCCCCAGCTCGGCGGCCGCGCGACCGCGTTCGTCGATCGCGTCACCGGCGAGCTCGTCGACAACGGCCAGCATGTGCTGTTCGGCTGCTATCGCGAGACGTTCACCTTTCTGCGCCGCGTCGGCGCGGAAGACAACGTACGCGTGCAATCGGGCCTGTCGATTCCATTTGTCGATCGACGGGGACGGCGTTCGGTGTTGCAATGTCCGCCGCTGCCGGCGCCGCTGCACCTCCTCGGCGGCGTCCTCGACTGGGATGCGCTGCCATGGGCCGATCGCTTCTCGATCTTGCGCGTGGGCGGACCGATTCTGAGGGCGCGACGGGCCGTCGCGAAGGGTAAGGTTGTCTCGCTCGCGCCGCCGGACGAGACCGTATCCGCCTGGCTGTCGCGTCACGGACAGGGACGGAAGCTGCGCGCGTGGCTGTGGGATCCGCTTGCGGTCGCGGCACTGAATCAGGCGCCGGAGGAAGCTGCGGCCGCACCGTTCGTCCGTGTCCTGGCGGAGATGTTCGCGCCTGACGCGTCAGCCGCGGCACTGGTCCTGCCGACCAAGCCGCTGCACCTGATGTACGCGGAGCCCGCACGCCGCTTCATCGAAGCGCGTGGTGGCGAGGTTCGCACCGGCGCGCTCACCCGCATCGTGACGAGCGAGCAATGCGTGGAGGCGGTGGACATCCGCGGTGAACGTGTGCCGGTGCGGCAAATCGTTGCCGCGGTGCCGTGGTTTGCGCTCAGGACCCTGTTCGCGAGCACGCCACCCGCGAGCCTCGAGCAGACGATCGCGTCAGCAGATCGCATGGAGTCGAAGCCGATCGTGACCGTGAATCTCTGGTATGACGGTCCCGTGATTGAGGAGTCCTTCGTCGGCCTGCCCGGACGCGTGATGCAGTGGGTGTTCGACAAACGGTACGCGTTCGGCGAGACGGCCTCGCATCTCTCGCTGGTGTCGAGCGGCGCCGATGCGTTAGTTCGGGAATCCGACGAGGCCTTGATACGGTTGGCGGCGCAGGAGGTCGATGAAGCGTTTCCGGCGACGGACGCGGAGCTCGTGCGGGGCACCGTCATTCGCGAGAAGCGCGCGACGTTCTCGCTGGCGCCGGGCCAGCCGGCACGGCCAGGGACGAGGACGCCCGTCCGGGGCCTGTACCTCGCGGGGGACTGGCTCGACACGGGGCTGCCGGGCACAATTGAGAGTGCCGTTCTCAGCGGTCATCGTGCCGCGGAGGCCGTCCGCACTGCGCAGCCATGAAATCGATCATCGTTCACTACCAGGAGATTGCCCTCAAGGGAAACAATCGTCCGTGGTTCATCGCCCGTCTGGTCCGGAACCTTCGCGAAGCGACTTCGGATCTGGACGTGCGCTCGGTGCGCGTGCTGATGGGGCGCATCGAGCTCGTGCTCGGTCCTGACACAGGATGGGAAACGGCGCGCGAGCGGGTCGCGCGGGTGTTCGGCGTCGGCAATTTCGCGAAAGCGGGCCGCGCCGCGCTCGACGTCGACGCGATTGCGAACGCGATCCTGCAGGATCTCGGTCCCGAGAACCCGCGGTCGTTCCGGGTGTCCGCGCGCCGTGCCGACAAGCGGTTTCCGCTGACGTCACCGCAGATCGAATTCGAAGTCGGCGGCCGGATCAAAGAGGCACGGGGGTGGCACGTGGATCTGTCGCATCCGGAGCTCACGATCTTCGTCGAAGCGCTCACCAGCGAAGCGTTCTACGCGTTCGGCAAGGAAAAGGGACCTGGTGGTTTGCCGGTCGGCGTCAGCGGACGGGTCGCCTGTCTGCTCTCGGGCGGGATCGACTCGCCAGTCGCGGCCTGGCGCATCATGCACCGCGGCTGTCGCGTGATTTTCGTCCACTTCCACAGCTACCCGATTCTGTCGCGCGCGTCTCAGGAGAAAGCACGCGAGCTCGTGCGCCTGCTCACGCGGTTTCAGTTTCACAGCCGGCTCGTGCTCATTCCCTTCGGCGAGATCCAGCAGCGCGTCGTCCTCTCCGTCGCGCCGCCTCTGCGGGTCGTCATTTATCGGCGGCTGATGATGCGGATTGCGCAGGCGGTCGCCCGGACAAATCGCGCGCAGGCACTTGTAACCGGCGAGGTCGTCGGGCAGGTCGCGTCGCAGACGCTCGAGAATCTCTCGGTGATCAACGATGTTGCGGAGATGCCGGTCCTGCGGCCGCTCATCGGCTCGGACAAGGAGGAGATTACCGACGAGGCACGGCGGCTGGGTACCTATCCCATCTCGATCATTCCGGATCAGGATTGCTGCACGCTCTTTACCCCGCGGCATCCGGTCACGAAAGCGCGGCGATCGGATGTGGCGGCCGCCGAAGCCGCATTCTCCCTGCAGGAAATGGTCGATCAGGCGGTCGCGGCGGCCAGCGTGGAGGAGTTCCACTTTCCGCAATAAGTAATAGAATGGCCTCCTTTCGCGCGTGACATCCGGGTGAGCCCGGACCCATAGGTGGAGTGCAGCCGTGAAAATCTCAGCAGGCAAGCTCGCGGGCATGAAGGCGGTTTCGAACGATCGCGGCGTGATCGCGGCAGCCGCCATGGATCAGCGCGGCTCGCTGCAAAAGGCGCTCGCGAAAGACAAGGCCGGCGCCGTCGGCGACGCGGACATGGAGGAGTTCAAGGGGCTCGTCACCGAAGTGCTGACGCCGCACGCGAGCGCGATCCTCCTCGATCCCGAGTGGGGCATCCCGGCTAGCAAACGGCGCGCGAAGAATGCCGGTCTGTTGATGGCCTACGAGAAGACCGGCTACGACAAGACGGGACCCGGCCGTCTTCCCGATCTGCTCGACGAGTGGTCCGTGCGTCGGCTGAAGGAAGCCGGCGCGGACTGCATCAAAATCCTGCTCTACTACACGCCCTTCGATCCCGCCGACGTCAACCACAAGAAGCACGCGTGGGTCGAGCGGATCGGCGACGAGTGCCGCGCCAACGACATCCCGTTCTTCCTCGAGCTCGTGGGCTACGAGGAAGGCGTGGACGAAAAAGGCTTCGAGTATTCCAAGAAGAAGCCGGAGATCGTCACGAAGAGCATGCAGGAATTCACGAAAGACCGTTACGGCGTCGACGTCCTGAAGGTCGAAGTGCCCGTCAACCTGAAGTTCGTCGAGAGCACGCGGGCCTTCGGCGGTCAGAAGGTGCACAGCCGCCAGGAAGCCAAGGACGCCTTCCGCCGCGCAGCGGACGTCTCAACGCGGCCGTTCATCTACTTGTCGGCCGGCGTCAGCAACGCCGAATTCACCGAGTCGCTCGAGCTCGGTGCCGAAGCGGGGACGCGCTTTTCAGGCGTGTTGTGCGGCCGGGCCACCTGGAAGGACGGGATCTCGGTCTACGCCAAGCAGGGCGCCGCGGCATTCCGGACCTGGCTGCAGGATCAGGGCGTGAAGAACATCGAGAACGTGAACGACCACCTCAAGCCGGCGCATCCGTGGTTCGAGTTCTACGGCGCGAAGAGCGCGGAAGAACTTCGCTAGCGCCGGCGGAGTGTCTCGACGCCGCTGACTTTCCCCAGACAGGTGTCGCCCGAGTACGGGACACGGATTGAATCGGTCTGGAGCTCGGCGGTGCCGGTCAGCGAGATCGCGCATGACGTCAGACCCGGCGCCGATGCGTTTCCTTCCGCATTCCACGTGATCGTCGATCCGCTCAGCTGACCGCGAGCGGTTCCGCTGACCCTCAGATCTCCCGCGCACGTCGCCGAAAACGAGCCGCTTGCGCTGG
Source organism: Vicinamibacterales bacterium (assembly GCA_036258055.1). Lineage (GTDB taxonomy): Bacteria > Acidobacteriota > Vicinamibacteria > Vicinamibacterales > 2-12-FULL-66-21 > DATAEK01. The sequence goes on along the minus strand of DATAEK010000371.1, from coordinate 20,115 downwards.
TGCTCGTCTGATCGGTCACGCTCCACTTGAAGTCCGAGCACGAGCTCGCCGCCGGAATCAGATTCGATGACGACCAGTTGCCGAGCAGCGCGCTGATCCCCGTCGCCGTCGGCCCGAGCGTGCTCTTGCGCTCGAATCCGATGCAGCCGGAGACCGTCACAGCGCCCGCGAGAACGGCAGCAGCGATGGCGGAGCTCTTCATGGAGGTACACCCGTTGGTGATTCAAAGCCAGCGCCGGCACCCGCGGCGCTATCGTGTTCTTGTATCGGGCAGACGACACCCGAGCATCAGTTCAGGAGAGGCGAGAAGTATACCACGCGGTTTCCAGGGCTTTGGGCTGCGAACCGGCCCCTGACATGGGATGTCATTTCAGTTTCGAGCTCGGCGGTTCACTCTTGAAATAGTCGCGCAGCGCTTCGTTCGTGCTCCTGAACGCGAGGCGGTCCCAGGGTATTTCGGGTGGCGTGAACAGTCGGATTTCGAGCGACTCGTCGTCCACGCAGAGCTCGCCGCCGAGCGCGGTCGCGGCGAACACGATGATGATCGGCGTACGTCCGGCGTAGGAGTAGATGTTGACGAGACCGTCGATGCGAACCTCGAGCCCCGACTCCTCGCGCGCTTCGCGCACGGCGGCCGCGGTGACCTCTTCGCCGCGATCGACGTAGCCGCCCGGAAACACCCACAGCCCGTACCCGGGTTCGATCGCGCGCCGCACCAGCACGACCCGCTCGTCGTCGACGCGGATGATCGTACCGACCGCGACCTTGGGGTCGAGGTAGAAGACGAACCCGCATGCATCGCAGACGAGGCGGTGCGGATCGCCGGCCTTGAGCAGGCGTGTGTCGAGCGAACCGCCGCAGGTCGGACAGAACCGGTAGGTCGGCTGGTCCATGTTTCAGTTTGTCGCGGGGCCCCGCCCCCCGCATTCGTCAGTGCGTGTGGGGCCCCACCCCACACGCGACACTCGGCGCTAACGCGCCTCCCGCCGGCGCTCCGCCAGCGCTCTTTCTTATCGCATCTGGGGCCCCCCAGACACGCAGCTCGCGCATTCGCGCTTGCTGCGGCTCAGGCCTGTTCGCTCGCGCCGCTGGTTACGAGCCACGGGGTGAAACTTCACCGACGACTATAATGCGCGTATGGCCATTTTGAAGGTAGCGCGCATGGGGCACCCGGTGCTCCGGGCACGCGCGCGCCCCCTCGAGGCGGCGGAGATTCGTTCCCCCGGCATTCAGCGGTTGATCGACGACATGTTCGAGACGATGCGCGAGTACCAGGGCGTCGGACTCGCGGCGCCACAGGTGCACGAGCGGTTGCGGATCTTCGTCGCGGGATTTGCCGGCGCGCCAGACGAGGAAGATGAGGAACAGGAGCGCGTGCCGCGAATGGCGTTGATCAATCCGGAGATCACGCCCGTCGGCAGCGACGTTGTCGAGGACTGGGAAGGGTGTTTGAGTATTCCCGATATTCGCGGCCGCGTGCCCCGCGCCCGGCACATCGTCGTTCGTGCGTTCGATCGACAGGCGAAACGGATCGAGCTGCGCGCCTCAGGGTTCACCGCGCGCGTGATCCAGCACGAAACCGATCACCTCGACGGTGTCCTGTTCTTCGATCGCATGACGTCGTTCGAGTCGTTGGCGTTCCTGGACGAGTTCGGCCGATACTGGAGCGGACAGGAAGTGAAAGCCGAGTAGAGTCCAGCGTCAACCCGACTCGTTCAGCTCGGCTCCTGCTGCCGCCCGCTTCCTTTCCAGCGTCCGCTCCTCGTGCAGTCGTTCCAGCGCCACCTCCGAATGATCGGTGAACTGCATGGCCGCCGCGATCGCGCGATGGCCGGCCCGGTCAGCGATGAGCGTGTGCATCTGCTGGCAGACGCGGCGGTAGGCGGGGTGCCCTTGCGGTGCGGTCCTGAGCTCGATGAGGTGCATGGCCTCGCGAGCGTTCATCTCCATGTAGAAGCGGACGCGGTAGGCCATAGAGACCGCGTACGGCGCGACCGGTTTCAACCCGGCATCCGCGATCGCCTCGAACAACTCCGCTGACGCGTCGAGGACGCGTTCCCACTCCGGCCGGACACCCGCGTCGGCGATCGCGTCGGGCTCGGTGTAGCCGTGGCGTGGGGTCAAGGTCTGCCACTCGAGCGTCAGAAGACGATGGCGCTGCAAATCGCGGAAAGCGCCGTAGTCGGTCAACACGTCGAAGCGGTAGGACGTGCGCTCGAACGCGCGCCCCGGGCGGTGACGGCGGTTGGTTCGGTGACCAACGTACGCGCGCAGCACCTGGGCGCGCTCGTCCGCCGTCATGCGGCGGGCAATCGACAACAGCTGATCGTCTGGGAGATCCGAGCTGGCGTAGAGCGCGGCGGCGACAGTCTTGATTTCGCCGTCTGGATCGAAGTCCGTGAGCGTCACCTCGTCGCGCGGTTCCGGTTCTCCCGCAGCAAGAAGACCGGCGAGGTTCGCCATTTCCGCGCGTGCGTCGGCGAGATACTTGCTCCAGCGGCCGCCTCGGTCCGGCACGTCCACGCGTACCAGGAACGACGGGATCACTTTCCGCAGCTCGGCAAGCATGTCGTCCGCGCACGCTCGCACTTCGGCCAGCGGATGGGCGCGCATCCGCAGCAGCAGCGATTCGAAGGCCTGGCCGCTCCCGTAGATGCCGACGTTCGACTGCGTCGCCGCCGGGAGCAGACCACGCAGCGTATCGAGCGCCTTGGCGCGCACCGCAGAGCGATGAACGGCATCGGAGTCCGACGCGCTCCGGGGATGGCGCCGCGCGAAATAATCCTGCATCGCTGGAATCAGCGCGGCATAGGTCTCGAACGTCCGATCCATCGTGCGGACGTAGCGATCCTTCAGCGCGCCTTCGCCAAGCTCGGACGGCAGGTGGTAGCGCCACCGGCCGTGCAGCTTGTCCGTGTAGGGGACGTACCGCGTGGATTGCTCGAGGTAAGCCATGAGGCGCCCCCACTCGAGCACCTTCGTGAGGATGTTCGAGACGTACTCGCACGCGATGTGTGCGCCGCCGAGCTGCGCCACCGAATCGTCGCCGTACTCGTTGAAGACTTTCGCGTAGAGTCGATCGGCGCGCTCCTGACCGACGCCGCTCGCCACCGGATCGACCGACGCGGCGACCTTGTCTTGAAATTCGTCGAGAAAGAGGCGGCGGAGAGATTTGGCCGAGCGGGAGTAGCGCGCGAATAGCGCGCCCTTCACCGTCTCCGGAAGATTCGTCAGCGCGAAAACATGACGGTCGGTGTTGGTGAAGTACGGCGCAAGCTGTCGCTGTTCGTCTTCAGTGAACGTCTCTGCGGCCGTGGACGCGGGAAGCACGCGATGATTGTAGTGGTATCCTCGGCGCGATGCACCCGCTCTTCACGCACCGCCTCGAGGTCCGGTTCCGCGATTGCGATCCACTCGGACACGTCAACAACGCCGTCTACCTCACCTACCTCGAGCAAGCGAGGTTTGCGCTCTGGCGCACGCTGTGGGGATTTCCTGAAGCGTCGCGCCCCGGCGTGATCATGGCGCGCTCGGAAGTGGACTACAAGATCCCCGCGCGTTACGGGGACCAGCTCGAGATTCGTCTCTTCCTCGCAAGAATCGGTCGTACGAGCTTCACCTACTCATACGAAGTCGTCGACGACGCGGGCCGGATCGTCGCTGCCGCCACGACGGTGCAGGTGATGTACGACTACAAGACCGAGAAGCCGGTGCCGATTTCCGACGAGATTCGGGCGAAGCTTGAACAACAGGTTTGATGCGAAGGCATCGTCCGCAGACCGCGGACGCCTTACACCCCTCAGGTGCCCCCGAACCCGATCGTCACGCGTCCGTCCACGACGATGACCGGTACCTGCCGCCGGCCGAATGAGTAGCCGAGCATGCGTTCGAGCTCGGCGGGCTGTTTCTTGACGTTGAAGTACTCGACCTGAAACCCTCGTCCGGCGTAGTCCTCACGGGCCGCCAGCGTGTAGGGTCAGGTGTCCTTGCCGAAGATGAGCACGGAAGTCGCCATCCCTCCAAAATGCCAGAAAATCCCTGAAAACACAAGCATTTGACACGTTTGTGAAACGATTCACATAATCGCAGGGTCCTCGGTCGATCCCGTCGCGTGACTGCCGCTGGTGCGGCGCTACCGGAGTTCCATGCACCGACCGACCGCTGCGATCCTGACCCTCGTCCTCCTCGGCCTGAGCGTCACGCCTGGCGCGCAATCGCCCACCGCGGAGTCGGTCGCCCGGCAGGTTCAGGATCGCGACACCGGCCGCGACTCTCGTGGCCAGATGCGCATGCGCCTCTTCGATCGGCAGGGCCGCATGCGCGAGCGCGCGCTCACGCTGCTGGCGCTCCGCGGCGGGAAGGGTGCCGGTACACCCGACGGCGACCGTCTGCTGCTCCACTTCACCTACCCGAACGACATTCGCGGCACGGGGTTTCTGGTCTGGGAACACCCGTCGGCCGACGACGAACGCTTTCTGTTCCTGCCGTCACTCGGACGCGTGCGCCGCATCGCGGGCGCGGAGACGCAGGAGAGCTTCGTCGGCAGCGACTTCACCTACGAGGACATCGGCGGCCGCGAGTTCGACGAATACACCTACGCGTTTGCGGGCGGTGACGGAACATCCGCCTCGTGGACGCCACCCGGCGGCGGTCCGCCGCGGGCGGCGTGGCGCCTCGAATCCAAACGCAAGGACGCCTCGGCCGAGTTTCCGCGTGTCGTGTCGCTGGTTCTGAAGGACAGCTACGTCGTGGTGGCTGCGGAGATCTACAACCGGCGAAACGAAAAGCAGAAGGTGTACACCGTTCGCCGCGTCGATCAGATCCAGGGCATCTGGACGGTGATGGAATCGGAAATGACCAACGCGCTCGAGAAGACCCGGACTGAGCTCGTGCTCGAGCAGACAGCCTACAACGTGGGCTTGAAGGAATCGGACTTCAGCCGGCGGGAGCTCGAACGCGGAGCCGCCAAATGAGCCGCGCGCTCGCCTGGTTCATCTATCGCTGGCGATACCAGCTGAGCGCGTTCATCGTGATCGGCGCGATCGCGCAGGCGCCACTCGCCAACGTCACGGTCATCGACAACGACATCACGGCGTGGTTCTCGAAGGCTGACCCCGTCTACCGCGACTACGAACGGTTTCGCACCGAGTTCGGGGGTACCCGCTCCCTGATCGTGGCTCTCCAGGCCGATTCCCCCGAGCGGATCTTCTCGCGCGACACGCTCCGGTTCATCGATCGCATCAGCGGCGACATCGAGCGCGTCGAAACCGTGCAACACGTCGCGAGCCTGGCGACCGCGACGACCGTCGAGGCGCTGACGACGCCTCGACCCGCCGATCCATCGGACGAGGGAGGACTGGAGGTCAAACCCCTTCTCGAAGGCCTCGAGCGCCGGGATCCGGCCGAGATCCAGCGGAGGACGTTGGACGACGATCTCATTCGCGGCGATCTGATTTCCGACGACGGGACCGTCACCGCCATCGTGGTGACGTTCGACGAGGATCGCATCGACGAAGTACGCGGCGGCGTCATCCAGCGGATCCACGCCATCGTCGATCCGCAGCTGCCCCAAGGGGTGAAGGCGTTCTACAACGGCAGCCTGGAGATCAGCGAGACCTACAATCGCATCACCCTCGCCAGCCAGCGGACCTTCACGCCGCCGATCCTGTTCTTCACCGTCCTCGCCATCTACCTGACGTTCCGATCCGTCCGGAAGATGGTCTTGTCGGTCATTGCGATAACCGTCAGCGTGTTGTGGACGCTCGGCCTCTACGTGCTGATGGGGTTCACGTTCAACGTCCTGGCCAGCATGATCGTCCCGCTCATCGTCGTGCTCGCCATCGCCGATGACGTCCACATGATGCAACACTGGGACGAGGAGCGCCGGCATCACGACACCGAAGAGGCGTTCAAGCGTACGGTGTCGCACCTGGCGGCGCCCCTGCTGGGCGCCAGCGGGACGACGGCGCTTGGCATGTTGTCTCTGGCGACGAGCGACGTCGTAGCAGTGCGATCGTTCGGCATCGGATCGGCGGTCGGCATCATGGTCGACTTCGCGATCTCGCTGGTCCTCGTGCCGACGCTGTTGTCGCTCGTCAAAGCGGAAACGGGCGAGGCGCCGCACGAGCGCTATCTGATCGCTCCGCTGCAGCGGGTCGCCCGTTTCTCGTGCGAGCACCCGCGGCGTGTGCTCGCGATTTCGCTCGCCGTCGGGACGATTGCGGCAGCCGGCATGCTGCGTTTGCATGTGGACACCAACCACATCAACTTCTTCAGCCGATCGCATCCGCTCAGTCAGTCGGCGGCCATCATCGACCAGGAGCTCTCGGGTATCTACAGCTTTCAGATCATGCTGGAGGGCCCCCCGGAATCGATGAAATCGCCGGAAACGCTGCAGCGGCTCGATCGGCTGCAGGATCGCCTGAGACAGTTTCCGCACGTGCGGAAGGTGACGTCGGTTGCCGACTACGTGAAACGGATCAACAAAGTCCTCAACGACGGCCGGCCCGACGCGGAGAGAATTCCGCAGGACGGCGACACGATTGCGCAGGAGCTGTTCGTGTTCGCGCTCGGTGGCGAGGGGCGCCACGAGCTCGAACGGGTTGTGGCGAGCGACTATTCGCGGGCGCAGGTCGCGATCAAGCTGCAGTCCATGAGCTCGGACGTCGTGCTGGAGCAGGTGGAGCAAGCCGATGCCCTCGCGAAGGACGCGTTTGCGGGCACGGGCATCACCGTGCTCACCACCGGTGCCGGGCGCTTGTTCAGCACGCTCGACCACTACCTCGTCACGTCTCAGTTGAGCAGCTTCGCAACCGCGTTCGTCACGGTGTTCGGCGTCATCTTCATCGTTTTTCGATCCGCCCGTTTCGGCGTGCTCACGCTGGCACCGAACGTTCTTCCGGTTCTCGCGGTCCTGGGGGTCATGGGTTATCTCAGCATCTCGATGAACATCGCGACGATCATGGTTGCCAGCGTGGCGCTGGGGGTCGTGGACGACGACACGATTCATTTCATCAACCGGTATCGAAGGGAAATCGCGTCCGGCGCGACGACCGACGAGGCCATCGGCATCGCGACGGCGCACGAGGGACGCGCGTCGCTCACGACCGCGCTCATCAACAGCTGCGGGTACGGCGTACTGATGCTCTCCGAATACAAACCAACGGCGTGGTTCGGCGGTCTGCTGGCCCTGACCATGGCCGTGGCGTTCCTCGCCGAGGTGTTCATCCTGCCCGCCACGATCAAGCTCCTGCCGCGCGTGTTCGGCGCCGAGGCGCTGCGAGGCCCGCGAGCGCCGCTCGCGGCGGCGTGAGGAAGTCGGTGACCGTGCCTCGCCTGATTTCAGCTCTGATCGTTCTGTTTGCGTGGACAGCTTCGGCCGGCGCCCAGATGCGACCGACAGGCTACGCCTCGGTGTTCTTCGACTACGTCCCGAACCGCGAGGAAACCGTCGAGCTCAGGCCCCGCCTCTTCGTTGAAGAAAAGCTCACGCCGTCCGACCACATTCGTCTGACGCTGTCAGGATTTGCGGAGGGACTTGTGTCCCGGCGTCCACGGCTCGAGGCGAATGGCGCGACCAGCCGGCGCCGGGTCACTGACGCGATCGTGCGGGTGCAGGACGCGAACCTGACGCTGACCTGGTCGCGAGCGGACATCGTCGTCGGTCTGACAAGAGTCATCTGGGGAAAGCTCGACGAGATTCAGCCGACCGATGTCGTCAACCCGCTGGACGTGTCGCGATTCTTCTTCGAGGGTCGAAGCGAAGCGCGTCTGCCCGTTCCGCTCGTCAGGGCACGGACGTTTGTAAGCGGCGAGACGGCCATCGAGGGCGTGCTCGTGCCGACCTTCAGACGAGGGCGCTTCGATCAACTCGACGAGCCGACGTCTCCCTTCAACCCTGCGGCGCCAATCTACGGTCTGGTCGCGTGCCAGGCGCTCGGCTGTCCGACGTTGCCCCCGGAGATTGTCGACAGGCAACCAGGAACCGCCGCAGGCAACCTCCAGGGCGGCGTGCGCCTCACGTCAACCCTTCACAGACTGGACTGGGGCGTTGTCGTCTACCGGGGCATCGAGCCATTCGGCCTGTACGAGCTCCCCGCCCTTCCAGCGCCTGCAGCCGTGACTGGCGCAGCCTCGTCACCACGCTCGCTCACTGTCGATCTGACATATCCGCGGTTCACGATGATCGGTGGTGATCTGGAGACGACGCACGGCAAGTGGGGCGTGCGGTCCGAGATTGCCGCATTCGTGGACGATCACTTCCAGTCGGAGGATCTCCGGAGTGTCAGCGGGCATTCGTTCGATGCGGGCGCCGGTGTCGATCGGCGGGCCGGTTCCTACACGTTCAGCGGCACGGTCCTTTTCCACTCGGAGTCGTACGACGCGCCGCTGTTGAGAGCGACACGTCTCGAGACCAGTCGTCAAGACCTGTCGTTCATCGTCTCCGCGGATCGCACGTTCGCTCGGGACAAGTACCGGTTGCGATCATTCGCGGTCGTCAACGTGCCGGACGAAGAGGCGTTCCTGCGGGCGATCGCGATCGCAGAGCTCCGGGACAACGTCGCATTCGAAGCGTCAGCCGGATGGTTCGCCGGGCGGGGTCCGAGTCTCGTCGGTCGATTCGCGGACAGCGACTTCGTCTATCTGCGGCTGAAGTACTATTTCTGACGTGCTTGCGCTGCTCGCGCACAACGCCTCCGACTGGACCGGTCCAACCGGCAACAACACCTACCTTCTCTCCGGTTCGCACCCTGCGCTCGTCGATGCCGGTGTCGGTGCTGCTGAACACATCTCGAGCATCGAACGCGCCTTGAATGGTGAGGCGCTCGAGTCCGTCCTGATTACGCACGGCCATCCGGATCACGTGTCCGGTGTCCCGGCGCTCATCGATCGATGGCCGCGCCTCCGCGTCAGCAAGATGCCGCCCAACATCCCGGCCGGCGCGGTCGCCCTTGCCGACGGCGGCCGGGTCGATGCCGGCGACGGATCGTTGAGTATCGTCGCCACGCCGGGGCATTCACCGGATCACTGTTGCTTCTTCGATGAAAGGGAAGGGGACCTCTACTGCGGAGATCTCGTTCGGATCGGCGGGACGATCGTGATCTCGCCGTCGCAGGGCGGCGATCTCGCCGAATACCTTCGATCGCTTCAGCGTGTCCGCGGGCTCGGGCCGAAGCGATTGCTGCCGGGGCATGGGCCGGTCATCGAGGATCCCGATCGGGTCATCGAGTCCTATCTCCAGCATCGCGCCGAGCGGGAAGCGCAGGTCGTCGCCGGTCTGCGACGTGGCGCCTCGAGTGCCGAGCAACTCGTTGCGGCGATCTACCCGGATCTGGCAGTGACGCTCGCGCCTGCGGCAGCCGAGATGATGCGCGCGCACCTCGCGAAACTGCTGAAGGAAGGCCGCGTGCGGGAAGACGACGGCCGGTGGGCGCTCACTTCGCAATGATCTTCTTGAGCACGTCGGGATCGGCTTTGGGGGTTCGGTCGAAGGTCATCAGACCGTTGATCTCCTGCTCGACGTCGGTCAGCTGCGTGTAGCAGAAGCCCGCCCACGCGGGATTCCCGCGAATCGCGTTGACGAGCCCTTCCAGCCTTTCGAGAAATGCTTCCTGCGTCGGCTCGATGCCCGAGTAGCCCCATTCGTTCTCCGTCTGCTTCGCCCCAAGACGGAACGCGATGCCGCCGAACTCCGTGAGCACGAACGGCGTTCCGTTGTACCTGTATCCGAATGCCAGCGCTTCCTTGCCGTTTCGCGGAATGCCCCGTGACTCGTCGTTCAGATGCTCGTATTTGGCGCTCAGCTCAGCGCCAGAGCTCGCGTAATCGTGGATCGTCGTGAGATCGGTCGAGTCGGTGTGCTCCCATCCGTCGTTGTCGATCACCAGCCGTGTCGCGTCGAGCGATCGGGTGAGGCGGTACAAGCTCTTGATGTGTTCCTGTTGCTCAGCGAGTGTCAGTACACCCGGCACGCCCCAACTCTCGTTGATCGGCACCCACGTGATGATGCTCGGATGGTTGTAGTCGCGTGCGAGTGCTTCCTGCCACTCGCTCACGAACCGTGAGACGTACTCGGGCGTGTAGTAATACGCGTTCGCCATCTCGCCCCACACCAGCAGTCCCAGCTTGTCCGCCCAGTACAGCCACCGAGGATCCTCGACCTTCTGATGTTTCCTCGCGCCGTTGAAGCCGAACGCCTTCGTCATCTTGATGTCGAACTGGATTGCTGCGTCGCTCGGCGGCGTCAGCAGGCTCTCCGGCCAGTACCCCTGGTCGAGGACCATCCGGAGAAAGTAGGGCGCGTTGTTGAGATACACACGGCCGGCGTGGACGCCGACCTTGCGCAGCCCGACGTACGACGTGACCCTGTCGCGCACCTCGGTGCCTGACAGGAGCTCCACGGTCGCGTCGTAGAGCGTCGGGTGCTCGGGACTCCAGAGCTCCTGGCGATCGAGTGTCAGGACCGTCGTGCAACCTCGGGATCCGCAGGTGCTCTCGGATTGCGCCGTCGTCTGGTCTCGCAGCGTCAACGTCACGCGGAGTCTGAGGCCGCTCTGGGCGCCGTCTGTCGCCGTGGCCTGGACGGTGAGCTGCGCGCGATCGATATCGGGCGTCATTCGAAGCGTCGCGATGTGCGTCCGATCCGCGGCTTCGATCCAGACCGTCTGCCAGATCCCGGTCGTGCGGGTGTAAAAAATCGACTCGGACTGCTCGTGCCAGTACTGCTTGCCGCGTGGGATCGTGCGATCGGTCGAGGGATCCTCGACGCGAACCGTGACGACGTTTCCCGATCCTTTGAGCCAGTCGGTGATGTCGGCGCTGAACGGCGTGTGTCCGCCGCGATGGGTCGCCGCCTGCTCGCCGTTGATCCAGATCGTCGCGATGTAGTCCACGGCGCCGAAATTCAGGAGCACGCGCTTTCCGCGCCAGGCGCGAGGTACGTCGATCGCCCGGCGGTACCAGACGACGTCATGGAACGCGCGCTCGTTGATGCCGCTGAGCTTGGTTTGAAACGCGTAGGGAACCGTGATCCGCTTGCTGAACGGTTCGTCCCGCCGGAACCAGCGCTCGGCCAAGCCGCGGTTCTGATCGTCGAACTCGAATTCCCAGGCGCCGTTCAGCGACAGCCATTCGGCGCGCATGAGGTCCGGCCGGGGATGTTCCGGGCGGGGTACCGAAGGTTGGGCCGCGAGACCGATACCCGCGGCGAGCAGCGCGAGCAGCAGCCATCTTCCACATCGGTTCGCGGACCAGCGATACTCACGCCATGCGCCGATTCCGAACGAGGGACGTCGCATCACGGCGCGTGACTGTACCATAGGGTCGCAGGACGCGCCGATAGGCACAGCGCGGCAGAATCGAAGGCCGCAGGCCGCCGTCCGCTATCCGCGGTCCGCCTGACCCGAGAACCCTGTAGGACTCTGATGCCCCAACATTCCGAGCGCCGCCGTCGCGATACCAAGGCGCCGCACCAGGTCGCCGTCATCGCGCTACGGCGTAAAAAGGACGATTTGGAAGTGTGCCTGATTCGCCGGCAGGGATCTCGCACCTGGAGCATACCGAAGGGTTTCATCGATGACGGCGACACTCGCGAACAGGCGGCGTTGACCGAAGCACACGAGGAAGCAGGTCTTCAGGGCCGCGTGAGAGGCCGCACCATCGGGACCTACGAGTATCAGAAGCGCGGCGCCCGCTTCGTTGTGGCCGTGTACGTGATGGAGGTTCTGAGGACGCAGTCTCACTGGATGGAGGAGTCGTTCCGGGACCGACGGTGGGCGCCACTCGATGACGCGACGTCGCTGCTCAAAAAGCACCCCGTCCGGCGCATCTGGAATCGGGTCAGACCCCGCCTGGCCAGCCGGCTCCGCTAGCAGGCTCTCTTCAGCGAGGAACGCCGGATCGAGACGCGCTGAAGCTGCGCGACGTCAGGCAGGCTGGAACCCAGGGGGCAAATCCGGCAGATGATCGACGCGCCGTGCCGCCTTCGGCATCGCATCGCGAACGACGTGCTCGAGCTCTTCGAGATACGCCTGGAAGCGTTGACGCCCCTCGGGAGAGAGCCGGCACAGTGTCTGTGGCCGCCGGTTTTCGAATCCCTTCCACACTTCGACGAGCCCCGCCTCGCGCAGCACGTCGAGGTGACGGCTCAAGTTGCCGTCGGTCAGCGAGCAGAGCTTCTTCAGATCGGAGAACAGCAGCCCCTCGGGCCGCATGACGAGCGACGTCATGATGCCGAGCCGCGCCTTCTCGTGCAGCACGCGCTCGAGGCCTTCGTAGGCAAAGCGTCCGGGGCGCTCAGTGTCGGCCGGTTTCTTCTTCTTCATCTCTGGTATCCCGTGTCAGGTCCGCTGTCGTTTCGTTCGAGATTCCAGTACAGCACGAGCGCCGCGAGCATCTGTCCGGCGCAGAATGTGCCGCCGACCCACCAGCCCGCGAGTGGTTCGGGTCCCCGCGCGATCCAGAGCAGCACAACACCGGCTGCGTAGTAGAAGAGCGCGACGTAGCCGCTCGCGCGAGGCAGATACGGCCGCGAGGCGAACGTGCCGATACCGAAACAGATCGCCCAGAGTCCAGGCAAGAGCGGCACGAGCGCCGCGCTCAGGCGCACGAAGCTCGCGGTCACGATCGCGCCGCCGAGCAGGCTGGGCAGGAACTGTCCCACCACCAGTCGCGTTCGCCGCCTCGCGCCCACATCGTCGTGCACCACGTAGTTGTAGACGATCTCGCTGATGCCCACGAATCCGGCGATCGCCGCGACCGCAACCCAATAGAGCACGAACCCGACGGGATCGTGGTCCGGGACGGCACGCGGCTGCAACCACGCAGCGGCAATTCCGATCACCCCGGACGCAGCCAGGGGCAGCGATCGATAGCCCCGATAGACCTCTCCCTTGGCCAGCTGCTCGTGGATCTGTTCGATCTGCGCCAGCGCGCGGGGGATGTCCATGCGTCTCCCTTAACTTTGCACAACAAAGCTAATCCGGTCAACTCTCAGTATGCCGCGGGGCCCCACCCCCGCGGCCTGCCAGCGCTTCGCTTCTTGGTGCGCATGGGGCCCCACCCCCATGCGCTCGGCTCGACTCGCTGCGCTCGCTCGCCGGGCCGCAGGCGCTTCGCTCGCGCCGCCGGTTAGCGGCAACAGCCTGCTTTCAGCTGCGATCTGGCGGGGCCCCCTCCCGCGGCCACGGGGTGGGGGCGGCAAACTGAGTAATGTATGCTGCGGGCACTGACTCGTCCATCTGTTTGCCGTGCTCTTTCGGGTGAGGTATGTCTGGCTCTCTCGATACAGTTCTCTGGTTCTCGCGTCCTACGGTTCTCGGGTTCGACGTTTGCCAGCGTGGCGGTTCGGTTCGAACCGAGAACCGAGAACTGGGAACCCGAGAACCGCTAGAACCCGCGATGCCCCATGTCTGAGACGCGCGATCCGGACTCCGCTGTCGCCGCTCGCTACGTCCAACTGTCGCGTGACGAGTGGGCGCATCTTCGCGAAGCCACGCCGCTGACGCTGTCGGAAGACGACGTCGATCGACTGCGCGGCCTGAACGATCCGGTCTCGGTGAAGGAAGTCGTGGAGATCTATCTGCCGCTCTCACGCCTCCTCAATCTGCGCGTTGCCGCGACGCAAGGACTCCATGCGTCGACGACGAAGTTCCTGGGGACTTCGGAGTCGCAGCCGCCATACATCATCGGGATTGCGGGGAGCGTCGCCGTAGGCAAGAGCACGACCGCGCGGCTGCTGCAGGCGCTCCTTGCACGCTGGCCGGATCATCCGCGCGTGGACCTGGTGACGACCGACGGCTTCCTGATGCCCAACCGCATGCTCGAAGAGCGCGGCCTGATGAAGCGGAAAGGGTTCCCCGAAAGCTACGACGTGCGGCGGCTCGTGCAGTTCGTGGCTGACGTCAAAGCGGGGGCTCCGGAGGTCCGCGCGCCCGTCTACTCGCACACGCAGTACGACATCGTCGAGGGGCAGTGGCAGGTTGTCCGCCAGCCGGACATCCTGATTCTGGAAGGGCTCAACGTGCTGCAGACGGGATCAGCGCGGCCCGGCGTTCCGCTGCGCACGTTCGTGTCGGACTTCTTCGACTTCTCCGTCTACGTCGACGCTGAGGAAGTAGACATCGAGTCGTGGTACGTCGAGCGATTCATGACGCTGCGCGAAACGGTCTTCCGCGATCCGGACTCGTACTTCCATCACTACGCCGCGTTGTCGTCGGAGGAGGCCCGCAAGGTCGCGCACGGAATCTGGTCGTCGATCAATCTGCTCAACCTCCGGGAGAACATTCTGCCGACCCGCGAGCGCGCCCATCTCGTGCTCGACAAAGGCTCCAATCACGCGGTGCGCAGCATCCGTCTGCGACGGCTGTGACCACCACGCCCGCTCGCCCGAGTCTCGCGCGAATGGTAGTACGATAAGGCGTCATGAAGGGCTACGCGAACCCCGGGCTGCTGGTCACGCCGCAGGAGCTGTCGCAGCAGAATTCGGGCGCGGATGCTGGCCCACGCCCGCTCGTGCTCGACCTGCGGCCGCCGGATGCGTACGTCGCGGGCCACATTCCCGGCGCTGTCCATCTCGATCTGTGGGGTGTAAGCCTGATCGACACGGATCCCGCTCCGCTCTCAGCCTTCATGTGGATGATCGAGCACGTCCTTGCGGGACACGGCGTCACGGCTTCCACTCCGGTCGTCGTCTACGACGAGCACTCCGGCATGCGGGCGGCGCGTGCCTTCTGGTTTCTCGAGTACTTCGGCCACCCGTCGGTGCGCCTGCTCGACGGCGGTTTCAACGCGTGGACGCGTGCGGGGCTCCCGATCGCTCGCGAAGCAGGGCCGTTATCGCCGAGCGACTGGACCGGATCTCGTGAGCCCGGGACGATCGCGACCTGGCGCGATGTGGAGAAAGCGCTCACCCGGCCCGACAGCGTGATCGTCGACACGAGATCCGATGATGAGTACTTCAGCAGGACGGTCCGCGCGAAACGTGCCGGCGCGATCCCTGGCGCTATCCACATCGAGTGGAGCGAGAACCTGACGCCCAACGGCGAGTTCAAGCCCGCCTCCGATCTCCGGACGATGTACGAGGCCGCCGGGGTGACGCCGGATCGCGAGGTCATCACCTACTGTCAGGGTGGCTACCGCGGGGCGCATTCGTACATCGCGCTGCGTTTGATCGGGTACCCGCGGGTCAGGAACTACGTAGGATCCTGGAAAGAGTGGGGGGACAGGGTGGATTTGCCGGTGGAAGTACCCTAGGCACCCGGCACCGACAAGCATCATGAACAACATCCTCGATTTCATCAACACGCACCGAGATCGTTACGTCGACGAGCTCAAAGACTACCTCGCCATTCCCAGCATCAGCGCGCTGCCGCAGCACGCGGCAGACGTGCGGCGATGTGCGGAGTGGACCAGGGACGAGATGCAGCGGATCGGTCTGCAGAACGTGCGGCTGATCGAGACGCCCGGTCATCCGGTGGTCTACGGTGACTGGCTGGGTGCGTCCGGTGCGCCGACCATCCTCTTCTACGGGCACTACGATGTGCAGCCCGTCGATCCGCTGAACCTCTGGGAGTCCCCTCCGTTCGAGGCCACCGTCCGCGACGGCGAGATCTACGCGCGGGGCGCGGCCGACGACAAGGGCCAGGTTTTCATGCACTTCAAGGCGATCGAAGCGCATTTGAAGCAGTCGGGGACCCTGCCGGTCAACATCAAGATCATTCTCGAGGGGGAAGAGGAAGTCGGCTCCGCCCACCTCGACGACTTCGTTCGCGACCACAAATCCGAGCTGGCCGCCGACGTTGTCGTGATCTCGGACTCGCCGATGTTCGACCGCGGTGTTCCCTCGATCTGCTACGGCCTGCGCGGCCTGGTTTATTTCCAGATCGACCTGCGCGGCACGAAGAGCGATCTCCACTCGGGATCGTTCGGCGGCGCCGTCGCCAACCCGGCGATGGTGATCGGCCAAATCCTCGCGCAGATGAAGGATCGCGGCGGGCGCATCAAGATCCCCGGCTTCTACGACGATGTACGGCCGTTGCGGGATGAGGAGCGGGCGGAGTTCAAGAAGCTGCCGTTCAACGAGACCCGCTATCGCAAGGAGCTGGGAGCGCCGAAACTGTTCGGTGAGAGCGGCTACAGTACCCTCGAACGGGTCTGGGGACGGCCGACGTTCGAGGTCAACGGCCTGTTGTCAGGGTTCACGGGCGAGGGCGCCAAGACCGTGATTCCCGCGCTGGCGATGGCCAAGGTGAGCATGCGGCTCGTGCCCGATCAGAGCCCCGACAAAATCGCGGAGCTCTTCGAGAGTTACCTGAAGAAGATCGCCCCGAAGACCGTCGAGCTGAAGATTACCCGGATGCACGGCGGCAAGCCGTGGATGACCGACTTCGACAACCCCTACGTGCAGGCGGCCGGCCGTGCGATCGAAAAGG
Source organism: Vicinamibacterales bacterium (assembly GCA_036258055.1). Lineage (GTDB taxonomy): Bacteria > Acidobacteriota > Vicinamibacteria > Vicinamibacterales > 2-12-FULL-66-21 > DATAEK01. The sequence goes on along the minus strand of DATAEK010000371.1, from coordinate 3,685 downwards.
GCTTCGGCAAGACGCCGGTGTTCAATCGAGAGGGCGGGTCGATCCCTGTCGTCGCCACGTTCCAGGAAATTCTCGGAATCCCGTCTGTGCTCTTCGGCGTTGGCCTGCCGGACGAGAACGCACACGCGCCGAATGAGAAGCTCGATCTGGGCAACTTCCACGGCGGCATCATCGCGTCCGCCTACCTCTATGACGAGGTCGCGCGCACCCGGTAGCGTGATTGTTTCCTTGAACGCTGGGCCGGTGTTGTCGCTGGGCGCGCTCCGCATTGCCGGTGCGTGCCTGGCACTGTCACTCGGTGCGCCGGCGTGCACCAATCGCGAAGCGGATCGACTGAAAGCGACGACCAAGCCGACCTACGATAACAAGACCGGACGTTTGAAGGAACTGACGTTCGACTCGAACCGCAACGGCCGCATCGATACCTGGACCGAGATGGACGGGTCACGGCCGGTCCGGTCGCGCATCGATCGGAACGAGGACGGCAAGATCGATCGCTGGGAGTACTACGATCAGCAGGGTGTCCTGACGAAGGTCGGGTTTTCGCGATCTGGCGCCGAGACGCCGGACGCCTGGGCCTACTCCGCGCCCAACGGTCGCGTGGACCGCGTGGAGATCTCGTCGAAGGCCGACGAGACGAAGATCGATCGCTGGGAACACTACGACCTCGAAGGGCCAACGCGTCCTGACGGATTCGGCCGGCTCCTCCGCGCTGAGGCGGACACCAACGGAGATAGTATTCCCGATCGCTGGGAGACCTACGAAGACGGGCAGCTCGCGGCCGTGGAGTTCGACGAGAACGGCGACGGGGTCCGCGATCGACGTCTCACGTACAAAGATGGCGAGGTCGTCCTGATCGAGACGGCGCCGGACACCAGCGGCCACTACACGAAGAAGGTCAACGGTCCGTCGTAGTCTCCTGCGCATGTCCCTTCGCATTGGCTTCGACATGGACGGCGTGTTCGCGGATTTCGCATCCGCGTTCCGTGACGTCGAAGCCAGAGTCCATGGCGCCGAAGCCACGCTCACGCCGGTCCAGCCCGATCCTGGCGAGTCGTTTGGCGTGGACGCCGAGCCGCCAGACCCTGCGCCAAACCTGTACGAGCTGCGACGACGGCGAGAGGCCGTGTGGGCGGAGATTGAGGCGACCACCGACTTCTGGACCACGCTGAAGCCGATCGCCGAAGGCGCGGTCCGGCGGCTTCATGCCCTGATGCTCCAGCATCGCTGGGAGGTCTTTTTCATCACGCAGCGGCCGGCGACGGCGGGGGAGACCGTACAGCGGCAGACGCAGCGCTGGCTGGTCGATCAGGGATTCGACTATCCGAGCGTGCTCGTCATTCACGGCTCGCGCGCTGCCGCCGCTGCGGCATTGCGCCTCGATTTTCACGTCGACGACACGACCCAGCATTGCCTCGACATCATGACCGGAAGCACCGCGCGGACCATCCTGATCATCGGGGACGGCGAGCGCATCGTCGAGAACGTCCGCAAGCTGGGAATCGGAACCGTGTCGACGATCGAGGAGGCCCTCGACATCCTCGAACAGGCCGCCGGCGCGCAGGCCAATCCGTCGCTCTTCAAGCGGCTTGCCGCCCTGGTGGGATGGCAAATGGCAAATGGCAAATGGTAAATGGCCAACGGCGAAGCTCACGTCCTTGTCCACCCTGTCACGACCTTCCGCGCGCTGAGGCTCGACGCTGCCGGTGGCTCGCCGTTACGCCGGCCGGCGCTTCTTCTTCTGTTCCTGGGCTGCGCGGTCTCGTTTCTTGCCTCGGGCCGGCCGAGCATTCGGCTGATCGCTGACGGGGCCCAGTCGTTCGCGTTCGTCCCGTTCTGCGAGCTGGCCGGGCTGGCCGTGTCTCTGCGTGTCGGCCGACGGCGCGTGCCAGTCACCCGCGCGATCGATCCGTTCTTGACCGGTAACGCGCCCTGGTTGCTGTGGATCGTGATTATCTCGCTTGCCAGCACGGTGAGCCGGCCGATTCTCTGGACCCTCCACCTGTTCGCCGTGTCCGGCCTCCCGCCCGCCATCTGGTCCGCGATCATCGACTTTCATTTCTTTCGCGAGATCACAGACGCCGATTCGCGGGCCGCAGTCCGAGGCGTCCTCGTCCAGCGTGCGGTGGCGTGGTCGCTCGCCACGTTGTACTTCTTCGGGATCGCCATCTGGCCCGAAGTCGCTGGAAGGATTGGATGGTGACGGGACGATCAGGCTGATGCTTTCTCCGAGAGCGATCTCATTCGCGGTGTTGGCGGCGGGAGTCGCGGCCGGAACTGCCGCAGATCGTCCGCATGCCCATGCGCCGATCGAGATTGGCGGCTACCGCGTGCTCGCGGCGGACTTCCACACGCACAGCTCGACCTGGAGCGACGGCGCGCTGACGCCGTGGGGGCTCGTCCTCGAGGCCGAACGTCAGGGTCTGGACGCGATCGCGATCACGGGCCACAACCAGATCTCGGACGCACAGCTCGGTCGATGGTTCTCCCGTCGCATCGGCGGCCCGACAGTCTTCGTCGGTCAGGAGATTCTGGCGCCGCACCATCACGTCATTGCCGTCGGCATCGATCGGCTGGTGGATTGGCGTCTGAGCGTCGCGGATCAGATCGATGACGTCCACCGCCAGGGTGGAATTGCGATCGCCGCGCACCCGCTGCCGTCGTTCTGGCCATCGTTCGATCAGGCCGCGATGCAACGGCTCGATGGCGCGGAAATCTGTCATCCGCTCGTCTTCGTGCTCGAGACAGGCCAACGCGATCTCGAGCGGTTTGCCGCGCGCGGATCCGTGGCGGCGATAGGGTCGTCGGACTACCACGGTCCCGGCCCGATGGGGTTGTGCCGCACCTACGTCTTTGCGTCGGACGCGAGCGAATCGGGGATCCTGGATGCCGTTCGCGCCCATCGCACGGTCGTGTTCGGCGCTCACGGCCAGGCCTACGGCGATCCCGCGCTCGTGACGCTCGCAATGAACGACGGTCGCTTGCGTGGTGCCCCGGCTCCAACGTCGCGGTGGCTGAATCTGGCGAGCCAGATCCTTGGTGTGCTGGGGATGTTCGGGGTCATCGTGGGCGGTGACAGGCGGGTCCGCCTATCCGCCTGAAGCGGCCGCTACGAACCCGGCAGGTTCAATCAAAAAAAACGGCGGGCTCAAGAAGAGCCCGCCGGCACAATTCAGGAGGGACCGGCCGAAGCCGATCCCACCCGCCTCCTCCATCAGAGGCCGTTAGAGAGGCCGGCTTCGGCCGGCCCCTCGATCAGCGTTCTCTTACCAATTCACGCGCACGCCGAACCGGATGACGCGCGGCGCCACGATCGCTTGGATCTGATTGGCGTTCGACGCGTTCTGGGTCCCACGAATTGCCTGCACGGTGTTTGAGTTGGCCAAGTTGAAGACGTCCAGCGACGGGATGAACCGGATGTTCATCACTCGGACTGGGCGCTCGACGTGGAAGTCGACATTCTGGAAGTTGGGCAAGCGCTCGTCGCCGACCTTGTCAAGCACAACGAATACGGTCCCCGCGCCGTTAAGCCGGCTCGGGCTGAGAATCCCGCGCTCGAACGGGTAGCCCTGACGGGCGTTGTAGAACGCCGACACGTTGATGTCGTAGGGCAGCTGGTAAAGGCCGCTCAGCTTGAACAGCCACTTTGCGTTCACGTACACATTCCCAATGCCGCTGCCTGACG
>DATAEK010000173.1:0-5043 GCA_036258055.1 Vicinamibacterales bacterium | reverse complement strand
GACGCACGCCGTGCCCGAGTCCTGCTGCGGGCCGCAGACGTGGTACGGGAAATCGTAGTCGGTCGACACGCGGTAGAACTGGCCGTTCGGCAATCCGTAGTACGGCGTCCACGACTCGCCGCCATCGACCGAGATGGCCGCACCCTGGTCGACCCCCGCGAACATCCGCTTCGAGTTCGTGGGATCGATCCAGAGGAAGCGTGGGTCGGCGCCGCTCGGTGCTCCCCAGAACGCCGCGACGTGCTGTCCGGCGTCCGTCGATTTGTAGATCGCCGTGCCCATCAGGTACACGACGTCAGGGTTCTGCGGATCCGCGTACATCTTGCCGCCCGCGCTCGCCAGCTGGCGCGTGCCGAACGTCCACGAGTCGCCACCATCGTCAGAGCGATAGAGTCCGCGTCCGCCACCGCCGCCACGTCCGCCTGTTCCGGCCACCGCGTACAGTCGGCGCCCGTGCGTGCCAGATGCAACCGCAAACGCGGAGATGCGTGCACCGTCCGGCAGGCCTCGGCCGCTGACCGGCCGCCACGTGACGCCGCCGTCAGTGGATTTGTAGGCCCCCGTCCCCGGTGATGCGGCTGGCTGCGGCGCTCCCGGAAAACCACCAGCCCCGAGCAACGCATAGACAATCTGCGGATCGCGATAGTCCATGTAGACGTCGGAGGCGCCCGACGATCCGTCGGTGGGCAGGACGCGCGTCCACGTGCGGCCCCCATCCGTCGAGCGGTAGACGCCGCGTTCGGCGGCAATATCTGTGGCCGCAGTCACCGGACTCGGTGCCGCCGCGCGCCCGGCTCCGCCACGTCCGGCCCCTCGGGGACCGATGGCCGCGACGAGCACCACATCAGCGTTCCGCGGATCGACGACGATGCCGCCGATGTACTGAGAGGCGGAGAGCCCGATGCTCGTCCACGTTTTGCCGGCATCGGTCGACTTGAAGGCACCCTTGCCGACCGAGAACGACCAGCCGGTCTGATTCCCCGTTCCTACGTAGACGATCTTCGGATCGGAGGGTGCCACGGCCACTGCGCCGACCGACGCGATGTGCACCTCGTCGAAGATCGGCCTCCACGTCGTGCCGCCGTTGGTGGTCTTCCACACACCGCCTTCGGGCATGCCGGCGTAGTAGGTCGTCGGATCGCCCGGGACACCGGCGGGCGCCGAAACATAGCCGGAGCGCGGCGGTCCGATCGAGCGCCATCGCATCTCGGCGAAGTAGGACGGATTCATCTGCTGCGCGTGGAGCGTGCCCAGGACGACCATGACGGTGGCGGCGAACAGCACGACCACGGCGCGGAGGACGCGTGGACGGGCAATTACCGTGCTGGAGAATATCTGACGCATGAGGACTCCTGGAGGTGACGGCAGGATGCTATCACCGCGGCCATCTTCTGACAGATCTGTCAGTCGTGCAGACACGTGACTGGCAGGTCGATAACTCAGGATGAGAGCGACGCGAATGTATCGGCTAACGAATCGACCGCTCGCTCGAGCGCACCGGATTACGCTGTCCCTCCTCGCCCTTGTCACCGCGTGCATCGCCTCTTCTCGATGCGTTCCTGTCGAACCAGGTAGAGATCGATTGGTAGGCAACTGGACTGTCGAGTGGACCTGCGGGACGGAGCGACTGGAGCTCAAGGCCGACGGGAGCTATATGCAGGAAATCGAGTACGCCGCAGGCGGCCAGGCAAGCCATTCCGGCACCTGGCGAGTGACATCGAGGACATCGCGGCTCGAGGGAGCACACGTCGTCCTCCAGGCGGCCGACGACTACTGCACCGCATTCGGCGAGAAGCTACCGATGCCCGAGCGAGGCGATCGTCAGCTGGAGACGATCTGGGAATGGGGTCGCGTCATCCTCAGCTTCAATCCGGATATTCCCGGCTTCGAGCGTCAGTAGCCGAATCGCCCTCCGTCAGCTGACGGTCCTCCCACCCTTGAATCACGCCTCATAATTCACTCGGACGTTCGGTGGAAACATGGCAAGAGCCGCGCGTGAGACTCGCGGTGAACCGCCGATCGTGATCTCGCGGAGACGTGGAAGCGTGGAGAGCGCAGCCACGCCGGCATCGGTGATGGCGGCGATCTCCCAGAACTCGAGGCGCTCGATCGACGGCATCCGGGCCAGGATCTCGAGGCTCTTGTCGGTGATGCGAGTCATCCCCGCGTAGTAGGACTTCAGCTTCGAGAGCCCGGCGATGTGCTGCGTGGCCACATCCGTCGTGTCCCGGCAGTACATCAACCAGAGCCCTTCCAGTTGCGCGCAAGCGCCCACATGCCTGAATCCCGCGTCGCGGACATCCATTGTCAGGAGCTGGGTCAGCGACGGAAACCGTGGCAGGGCCGCGAGCGAGGCGTCATCGACGCGCTTGCAGCTCGCGGCCAGTCCGCGAAGGTTTGGCATGCCCGACAGCGCGACGAGCCCTCGGCCGGTGAGGTTGGGTGATTCACGGAACCAGAGATATTCAACCGTCTGCGATCGGCTGAGGGCCTCGAATCCGTCATCGCCGGCGATGACGCCCTGCGTCATCAGCATCCGCAGACTCGGGATCCTGGCGATGTGACGCATCGCGTCATCGTCGCACCGCTTGCCGTCGCAGCCGAGGAAGCCCAGATTCGGAAGCGCCGTGAGCGCGCTGAGCCCGTTGGACGTGAAGCCCGTCGTGTGCCAGAACAGATTGAGCCCGAAGAGTCCTTCCAGCCCTGCGAGATTGGCGAGCCCCTTGTCGGTGAACGGTCCGTCTGCAAGCAGGTTGGTCGGCTGCGCGTCGAAACTCATGAGCCCGTACTTGATCTCGCCGCCTTGCCAGGTCTTGAACACCGGAAAGTGCTGGAAGAGCGCCATGCCGGCGTCGGTCACGAGCGTCCCCGTGGCGAACTGCTGGAGATGGCGCTTCCCCGTGAGCGCGCGGATGGCGCCGTCACCTGTGGGTGTGCCCATCAGGTTCACCTTCTCCAACTGATCGCAGGCTGCGAGTGCCGCAATGCCGGCGTCGGAGACGCGCGGCACCCACCCGATGTTGAAGTGTCGCAGCGCCGTCAAGTGACGCAAGACGTCGAGACCGCGATCGGTGATGACGCTTCGGGGTCCGCCGAGGTCGAGCTCCTCCAAGCGGGTGAGCCTGGCGAGATGTGCCATGCCTTTATCGGTGAGCTGAGCGGAGCCTCCGATGAGGAGGCGTGTGAGGTCGAGGTGTGAAAGACGCTCGAGCGCCGCGTCGCTGATGCCGCCCGCCTCCAGTCCCGTGATTCCCCGTTCCTCCATCAGGCCAATCACGGATTCCCAATGGCGGTCGGCGATCGGGCCGTCCACGTGGATCGTGTTCCGTTCCTCGTCGACTCGATGCGACGGCATCGCGCGACTCGTCGAGACAGCCGCCGATCGCGAGGCAGACCCTTTCGAGAGGCTCAGCACGAGCTCCGCCCAACTCTCGAATCCACTCTTTCGTGCGACGAGATGACGTGCGTCGGCCAGCGCCAGATCGGTCGTTCGCGCCTCGGACGCAAACCACGTGGGCAGGCGCTGCTGCATCGCGGTGAGTTCACGCTCCCACACGAATGACGTCCCGTGCTTCCAGTTGATTTCCCGCAGCGCCTGGTAATCGCCTGACATATATGCCGCAGCCAGTTCCTCGGCCAGTGCGTCGAGCTTCCGCAGGCCCTGCGGATTGACCGCGTCGACGTGATGCGCAAGCTGCGCCCAGTTCTCGAATCCGTATTCACGCGCGAGCACGAACTGGGCGTCAGCGAGCGTGACGGCGTTGGGTTCGACGGCGTGCGGGAGGATCGCGCGCAAACGCTTCGCAGCGTCGCCGTCGCCAGCAGAGAATGCTTTCAGCAGGTCTTTGGCCTGTTTGCGGAGCTGTTCGAGAGAGGGACGCGCAGGAAGACGCAGTGTCGGGTCGGGCATGGCGATCTCCTTTCGATGATGCCCGTGTCCGCACGACGGGCCGAAAGAAGATCAAAACTTGGACGTGCGATCGTTCAGGTGGGCTCAGCCCTTCCCGCGGACGGGATGCGTCCTGTTACGCGTCGGGGAGTCTAACTCTGAGGCATCCTGGGGTCAACGCGTTCCTGCTTCTTGCCGCGGCGCGTCGACCGCCGCACCCTTGCTTTCAGGTTGCGCGTCAGCCGGCATCTCCCTGAGCGACCGCAGTCCGATCGCCAGCATCACGGCGAGGACGAGGGCCGTGTACGAGATCCAGATGACGGTGCCTTTCCACGCGGTCTGGAGGCGCGTGCCGCCGAAGACACGCCGCAGCCCCACGAAGTGGTAGACCAGAATTGCGAGTGGCGCGGCTCGGGCGATCGCCAGGCCAACGCGGCCTGCGAGCAGCAACGGGATTGCAAACGCCAGGACCAGAAAAACCAGGGCGTGAAAGTGAATGGCGTAATACAAGTGCGCGGCGTAGAAGGGCCGCGCCTTGCGATATAGGGCCCACGTCAGCACGCCGAAGGTCGGCATGAGGGCGAACATCACCCGCGGGAACGTGTGGATGATGGCGTGACCGATGCGCGCGGACGCCGCATCCTGCCATTGCTTCGCGGCCACCGGGTCGAGCGGTGTCTCGCCGCGCGACGGGGTGCGGCTGACGCGCACGACCGTTCCCGTCACGTCAGGCGCGAGCGCCGCGAGACCGAAGAACAGCACGCTGCAGGTGAGGTACAGCCGAACCGGCGACAGATATCGCGCGCGCCGGCCGTTGAGGAACTCGACCGTCAGCAGACCGGGTTTCGTGACAAGGATCTTGAGGGTCTGAAAGATCTTGCCATCGAGGTGCGCGAACTCGTGGAACGCCTCGTGAAACAGGTCGTGAAGACGAACGTCGGCCTCGACCGCCTTCTGACCGCACACATGACAGAACGCACCCTGTAACGCCGCGCCGCAGTTCCCGCAGGTGGTCGCGCGCGGATGGCCACTCATGCGCGCGCAGAATATCAGAGCAGCTGCGTATGGAGGTCGTGCTGGCCTGTCCGCATTTCTCAGTGCTCGCGGGGCCCCACCCCCGCTCGCTCGCCCTCGGCCGCTTCGCGCCTCGGGCG
>DATAEK010000328.1:0-14619 GCA_036258055.1 Vicinamibacterales bacterium | reverse complement strand
CGGGATGAGTATCGATGACCTCAAGGAACACATCGAGATCATCCGGAACCTCGATCCCAAGCCGGGCAGCCGCTACAACCCCACGCAGTCACAGTACGTCATCCCCGATGTCTACATCGTCAAGGTCGAGGATCAGTACGTCGCCGCGCTGAACGAAGAAGGGCTGCCGCAGCTCCGGATCAGCCCGGTGTATCGCCGGCTGCTCGACAAGAGCGGCGCCGGTGGCGAATCGAACGACGAGACCCGCGCCTACGTCAAAGACAAGTTCCGATCGGCGCTGTGGCTGATCAAGTCAGTGGATCAGCGGCAGAAGACGATCCACAAGGTGGCGACCAGCATCATCAACTTCCAGCGCGAGTTTCTCGATCATGGGATCGAGTACCTGCGTCCGCTCGTGCTGCGCGACGTGGCGAACGACATCGGCATGCACGAGTCGACGGTCAGCCGCGTGGTGAACAACAAGTACATGCACACGCCTCAGGGCGTGTTCGAAATGAAGTATTTCTTCCACAGCGGCATCAGCAGTTCGTACGGCGAGAGCGTCTCGTCGGTCACGATCAAGCAGCGCATCCGGAAGATCATCGAGAACGAAGACCCGCGCAAGCCGCTGAGCGATTCCAAGATCGTCAGCATCCTGCAGAAGGAAGGGCTCATGCTCGCGCGACGGACCATCGCGAAGTATCGCGAGGAACTCAAGATCCCCACGTCGAATCAGAGAAAGGTGCTGTTCTAGCCGACAGCGGACAGCGCTGGCGGTGGGGCTCTCAGCGGCGGAAGAACGTGGCGGCCGGCGCTGACCAGCGGACCACCCGAGCTGGAGCGGCTTGCTGCCTATGCGACTCGACATTACCGGCCGGCACCTGGACATCACGCCGCCCATCCGGCAACTCATCGACCGCCGGCTCGTACGCCTCGGGCGGCTCCTCAACGACAGCGTCATCTCCGCGCAGGTCATCCTCACCAAGGAAAAATACCGGCATCGCACGGAGATCATCATCCACGCACGTGGCGACCACATGATGCGGGGGCTCGGCGAGGGCAACGCCTGGAATCTGTCGCTGCGTCAGGCGGCGGAGAAGATCGAGCAGCAGGCGCAGAAGCTGAAAGGTAAATGGGCCGAGCGCAAGCGTCGCGGCTCAGGCGCCCGCGTCGTGCCGAACACGCCGCCCTCGGACGCCCCGGGGTCGCCGCGCGTCGTCAGAGCGACGCGCTACGCGGTCAAGCCGATGTCGATCGAGGACGCCGCGTTGCGGGTCGAAGATGGCACCGAGACGTTCGTGGTGTTCCGAAACGCCGAGACCGACGCCGTGAGCATCCTGTACCGCCGCAAGGACGGCAACCTGGGGTTGATCGAGCCCGCCTAGATCCGTGCGGCGTCGGGCGGCCGGTGCTGCCGCCGCGGCGCGTGCGCGTTGCGCGTGCGTGACGATTCCACGATGAGCGATTCCTCGCAGCCCGGCGGCGTGAGCGTCGGCACCCTGCTGCGCGACCTCCACGACTCGAGTCATCTCGACGTCGAGCTCCTCGCCGGCGCCGATGGCATCGACCGCCGCATTACCATCCCGCACATTCAGAAGACGGGCCTCGCGCTTTCTGGCTTCGACGCGTATCTGCGCGGCGGGCGGATCCTGATATTTGGTGGCAGCGAAGTACGGTTCCTCGAGAGTCTGCCGCCGGCGGACCGCACGGCCGTCCTCCGGCGCGTGTTCGTCCACGACTTGCCATGCGTGCTGATCACGGACGGATTCGCGCCGGCGCCGGAGCTGGTCGTCGAAGCCGATGCCGCGCGAGTGCCGCTGCTCCGGACCAACACCGCGACGCCCGACGCCATGGCCCGGGTGACCGCAGTGCTCGATTCCTACCTCGCCGCTCGCGGGATCATTCATGGCGTCCTGATGGACATCCTCGGGCTCGGCGTGCTCGTCGTGGGGGAGAGCGGCATCGGCAAGAGTGAGTGCGCGCTCGATCTGATCGTCCGCGGTCATCGGCTGGTTGCCGACGACGCCGTGGAACTGCGGTGCCGGGCGCAGTCGTTCGTGCTGGGCAACTCGCCCGAACTGACGCGTAACCACATGGAGATCCGGGGGCTCGGCCTGATCAACGTCCAGGACCTGTTCGGCGTGGCGTCCACGCGCGCCTCCAAGCGCGTGGAGCTCGTCGTGCAGCTCGAACGCTGGGAACACGGACGCGAGTACGATCGGCTCGGTGTGGACGATCAGTTCTACGAGCTGCTGGGGATCCGCATCCCGACGATCAGGATGCCGGTGGCGCCTGGCCGGAACGTGGCGATCCTGGTCGAGGTCGCGGCGCGGAATCGACTGTCACAGGCGCGCGGGCATCACGCGGCCCGACGCCTCGTCGACCGCGCCGACCAGCAATTGAAAGAGGACGGGCACCCTGCCGAACCGGAATTCGAGCACGGAGAAGATCTGTAGATGCGAGAGAAGCGGCACGCCGCACGGCGGGCAGCCAGGACGGCCGTGCGGTCGCGCTTCGTCGTCCTGACGGGTGTCTCCGGATCGGGAAAGTCACAGGCGATTCGGGCGCTCGAGGATCTCGGCTACTTCTGCGTAGACAACCTGCCGGTCACGCTGTTGCCGATGCTGGCGGAGCTGACACTTCGTGCCGGCAGCGAGATCGCGCGGGCGGCGGTGGTCGTAGACGTGCGGGAAGGCAAGCTGCTCACGGAGTTCCCCGCGATCTACCGCCGGTTGAAGGCGATACGCAACCTGAACCCGGTGCTGATCTTTCTCGAGGCCTCCGAAAAGACCCTGGTGCGGCGATTCAGCGAGACTCGACGCCCCCACCCGCTGGCACCCGATCGGTCGGCTATCGAAGGCATCCGCGAGGAGCGCACGGCGATGCGCGGCATCCGTCGCATGGCCGATCACATCGTCGACACCTCGTCGATGACCGTGCACGAACTGCGGCACGTGTTCACGGGCGTCGCCAGCGGGCGCGCGCCGGGCACCCGCCTGGTCGTCACGATTCTCAGCTTCGGCTTCAAACACGGCATCCCGGTGGACTCCGATCTGCTTTTCGACGTGAGGTTCCTGCCCAACCCGCACTTCGTCCCGAAACTCAGGCCGCACACCGGCCGCGATCGAGAGGTCGTGAAGTTCCTCGAGGGTTCACCGGCCACTCGCGAATTCCTCAAGCACACGCTGAATCTGCTGAACTTCCTGATCCCGCAGTACGTCCACGAGGGCAAGACGTATCTGACCGTCGGCATCGGCTGCACCGGTGGCCGCCATCGATCGGTCGCGATTGCCGAGGCGCTCAAAAAGGGGCTGTCGGGTATCTCCGGGGTGCGGCTGAGGGTCGCACACCGCGACATCGCGCATGAGTAACGCGGCATGAAGCTGGGCGTGGTCGTCGTGACGCACGGGCAACTCGCCACCGAGCTGGTGAACTCCGCCGAGATGATCGTCGGTGATCTGCCGAACTTCGCCGCCGTGTCGATCGGGTGGCACGACGACGTGGAACACGCGAAGGAGGAGATCGCGCACGCCATCGCGCGCGTGCAGGCATCAGCCGGAGGGACGGACGAGGCACCCGCCGACGTCCTCGTCCTGACCGACCTCTTCGGAGGGACTCCGGCGAACCTCGGCGTCACGTTCGTGAACGAACACGTCGAGGTCATCACCGGCGTCAACCTGCCGATGCTCCTGAAGCTGGCGCGGCCGCCGGCGGACCAGAATCTCCTGACCCTCGCCCGCGACATGCGCGAGCACGGCCGGCACGCCATCTGGGTGGCGTCGGATCTGCTTCGAGGAGAAAAGGCATGACCTCCTCGGAGGTGGTCGTGAGTAATGCGCTCGGATTGCACGCGCGCGCGGCGGCTCGCTTCGTCCACACCGCGAGCGGGTTCGTCTCCAAGATCCGGGTGGCGCGGGGCGGACGCGAGATTGACGGGAAAAGCATCATGGGACTCCTGCTCCTCGCCGCAGCGCAGGGGAGCATCATTACGATCAGCGCGAGCGGTGCGGATGAAATCACCGCGCTCGCCGCGCTCTGTGCGCTCGTGGAGCGCGGGTTCGACGAGGCGCCATGCGCTTGAATGGTCTAGGGGTCTCACCGGGGATCGGCGTCGGAAAGGCGCTCGTCCTCAAGCGCGGAGCGCGCGACGTGCAGTTTCGCGTGCCCGCCTCGCTCGTCACCCGCGAGTTGGACCGGCTCGACGAAGCACGCGCACGATCGCGCGAGCAGATCGAGCGAATCAAAGAGCGGATCGCGCGGTCGATCGGCCACGAGCACAGCTACCTCTTCGACGCGCAGCTGCTGATGCTCGATGACGCGATGCTCGTCGATCGTGCGCGATCGATCATCTCGGGCGAGCGTTTGAACGCGGCGTCGGCGCTGCAGCGCGCGCTCGAGCAAATCTCCGCCCTCTTCGATCAGGCCCAGGATCGCTACCTGCGCGAGCGGAAGGGGGACGTCGCCGACGTCGTGGGCCGTCTCTGCATGAACCTCCGTGCAGCCGAGGACCCGACGGACCTCTTCAAGGACCTCGAGGGGCCGCTCGTGCTGGTGGCGGACGAGATCACTCCGTCCGTCATTGCCCAGCTCGATTGGCAGCGGCTCGCGGCGCTCGTCAGCGACACCGGCAGCTGGACCTATCACACGGCAATCCTCGCGCGATCGATCCGCGTGCCCGCCGTCACGGGGCTGCGTAACGCCAGCATGCTCATCCAGCCGGGCGCCCTCGTGGCCGTGGACGGCGTTGCCGGCGACGTTTTCGTCGATCCCGACGGGGAGACTCTGACGCAGATCCGTGCGCGGCAACAGCGACAACAGGCCGATGAACGGGCCCTCGACGAATTCCGCTCGCTGGCCTCCATCACCGAAGACGGCGTCGAGATCCGGCTCGAGGCGAACATCGAAACTCCGGACGATGCCGTGCGCGCCACCGAGCGCGGCGCCGCCGGCATCGGACTTTTCCGATCCGAGTTCTTGCTCGCCGGCGCCGGCGAGGCGGCGCTGACCGAAGAGGCGCAGTACGACGCGTACCGGCGCCTCGTCGAAAGTGCCGCACCTGGACGGGTCACGGTTCGAACTTTCGACGTCAGCGAAACGCAGCTGTCGATCGATCACGCGGGCTTCGAAGGTGCGCGGGCCCCGCTCGGGCTACGGGGCATTCGTCTGAGTCTGGCGTTCGACGAGATTTTCCAGGCCCAGCTCCGTGCGCTGCTGCGTGCGGCGGCCCACGGGCCGTTGCGAATCATGTTTCCGTTCGTCTCGGGGCTGGAGGATCTCCGGACCGGACGCGCGGCGGTCGAGCGCGCCGCCGAGACGCTGCGAACGCGGGGAGAGCCGGCGCCGCGTGTACCCATCGGCGTGATGATCGAAGTGCCGTCGGCGGCCCTCACGGCGGACATCATCGCGGCTGAGGCGGACTTCTTCAGCATCGGCACCAACGATCTGATCCAGTACTGCCTCGCCGTCGACCGGACAGACGAACGCGTCTCGAGCCTGTACGAGCCACTGCATCCGGCCATCCTCCGGACCGTCAGGCTGGTCGTGAGGGCTGGGCGTCGCGGGCGGATCCCCGTCGCGGTTTGCGGCGAAATGGCCGCTGACCCGGCGCTCCTGACGCTGCTCGTGGGCCTGGGACTTCGCGAGTTCAGCATGGCCCCGGCCGCGTTGCCGCTGGCGAAGCAGGTCCTGCGCAGTCTGCGCGCGGCGGACGCGCGCCGGGCCGCGGGGCGGGCGCTCAAGGCGAGGACCGCGGCCGAAGTCGAACAAACCCTGATCGAGCTGCTCACACCGCAGCATAAACTCTGACCGCGCGGATCCGTTCCGCGCGCACGAAGGAGCGATTCTTGTCCGAACCGTTGACACGCGTCGAAAAACCCTGGGGATACGAGCTGCATTGGGCCAAAACGGATCGCTACGTCGGCAAGCTGATTCACGTCAACGCCGGCCACGCGCTCAGCCTCCAGTACCACAACAAGAAGGACGAGACGATCTTCCTCTGGTCCGGACGCATGCTGTTCGAGATCAAGGAAGGAGACGAGCTCGTCTCGCGCGAGATGAAGGTCGGCGAGGCCGTGCACATCACACCGAAGACCGTGCATCGCATGACGGCGATCGACGACTGCGACATCTTCGAAGTCTCGACCCCGGAGCTCGACGACGTCGTACGGCTGCAGGACAAGTACGGCCGGGTAGGCTGACGCGCAGAGGTGTATCAGATTGTGCGCGGCACCCGTGACCGACCGTGCGCAGATTCTGCGCCGCGTCGGGGCGCGCGAGTTGTGATTGACGCGGAATCCGGGCGTGTCAGAATGGCTGAACTCTTGAAGACGGTGCAACGGACGATCGTCCGCAGAGGCTGAAAGGATTCGTGGAATGGGCAGCGTGAACAAAGTGATTCTGGTCGGCAATCTCGGGCGCGACGCGGAGCTCCGCTACACGCCGGGCGGTGCGCCGGTGGCGACGCTCAATCTCGCGACGACCGAGGTCTGGAACGACAAGGCCGGTCAGAAACAGGAAAAGACCGAGTGGCACCGGGTGGTCCTATGGGGCAAATCAGCCGAGTCGCTCTCGGAGTACCTCGTCAAGGGCAAACAAATCTACGTCGAGGGACGTCTCCAGACACGCCAGTGGGACGACAAGGATGGCAACAAGCGGTACACCACCGAGATTCGAGGCGATCGGATCGTGCTGCTGGGCGGAGGTGGCGGCGGGGGAGCTCGATCGCAGTCCCGTCCGGCGGGCGAGGAGCATCTCGGCGAGCCGGTCACGGAGCTGACCGACGACGACATCCCGTTCTAAGTCGGGACTCGGGAATCGGGGCTCGGCAGAGACTGACGTCTGTCCAAGCCACCCGATTCCAACTAACCATCGGCGCGAGCAGCCTTGAGCCGCAGCGAGCGCCAATGCGCGAGCTGCAGCGTCTGGGGGTGGGGCCCCAGACGCTTGAGCGAGAAGCGAGCACTGGCGGCCGCGGGGTGGGACCCCAGCGCAAACTGAGAAAGCCTCGAAGCCTGAGCGGATAGTCTCGGGCCTCGGCGCCCGCTCACTCGTTCCGACGCTTCAACCTCTCCAGCGCCTGCGTCGCGAGCGTCGCGTCCATCGAGCTCGGGTAGTTCTTCACGACCATCTCGAACGCCTTCCGCGCGTTGTCCAGCTGCTTCAGCGATTCGAACGTCAGCCCCATCTTGTAGTAGGCGGCGGATGCCTTGTCGCTCTGCGGATAGTCGCTGATGACTTTCTGCAGCGCCGCCAGCGCCTCTGCGCTCTTGCCGGCGGAGTACAGCGAGTACCCGATATAGAGCTGCGCGTCGTCTGCGTTCGGCGACGTCGGGAACGTGCGGATGAAGGCCTCGAAACCGGCAATCGCGAGATCGAACTGACCCGCCGTGTAGTCGGCGTACGCCTGATCGAACATGCGCGTGGGCGAGATGTTCGTCGGTGGCGGATTGTTGGTGTTCACCGGAGGCTGCGCACCGGTCTGTGGCACGCCGGCCATCGTCGGATCGGCGCCAGGCATCGGCGCGGCGAGGGTTTGGGTGGGCATCGAGGCCACCGTCTGCCGGAGCGACTGGATCTCTTGCGTCATCGTGGAGAGACGCACGTTGGTATCGTCCGACTTCTCGCGCAGAATCCGCGCCGCCTCGGAAATGCTGTTGAGCTGCAGCGTCTGATCCGCGAACGCTTTCCGCGTCACGCCCGCCTGGTTGTCCATCTTCGAAGAGATCTGGTTGAGGGCGTCGGTCAGCCCGCCGATCAGATGCTGGATCTGAGTCTGCTGCTCCTGGAGCATCCTGATCTCTGCCATGAGCTGTTGATGTTCCTTGTTCGCCGCCTGAGCCGCCACCGGCGATCCCAGGGTGATGACGGCCAGCACCGCACTCGTCCACATTGCTTTCATGACAGTCCTCAATCCAGTTCAGTTATCAACGCCTGCGCTTCGAGACCGGTCTGGCGACGGAGCCTCTGACGCTTACTTCGACGTCACCACGAATTGTGCCCGGCGGTTCTTGGACCAGGCACTTTCGTTGTGGGCCGGATCGAAGGGGAATTCCTTTCCGTAGCTCACCATCTTCAGCCGCTCGGCGGGAATCCCGAGAGAGATGAGGTAGGTCCGCGCGGCAGCTGCTCGACGTTCCCCGAGCGCCAGATTGTACTCGGCCGTCCCCCGCTCGTCAGCGTGTCCCTCGATGGTGATGACCCAGGTCTGGTTCTTCTTGAGAATCTCGGAGTTCTGGTTGAGCGTCTGCTGTCCCAGCCCGTCGATCTCGGCGCTGTCGTACTGGAAGAACACCGGCGTGAACGGTGAGTTCTTGTTGATCGTATCGATGTCGGTCAGCGTGTTGCTGGCGATCGGCTCGGGCGGAATCGGCGGGCTCTCGCGCACCGGCTCCGGAGGTGCGGGTGGACGGCCGCCCGTCGTATCCGTCGCGCCGGGCGGCGGCGGCACCGGCCGCGCGACTGGCGGCTTCTTCTTCGAACAGGCAGTGACCGTGACCGCCAGTAGCAATGCGGTCATCACCGCAGACGCTCGTCGCATGTGCATGCTCTCTGTCTCTTTCTCAAATCAGGCCGTACCCTCCACCGGTGCGCGCCTGGGCTCAATTCCGACTTCCGTTGCACCTTCCGGCTGTCGACTTCTGACCGTCGACTACCGACTGAGTTACTGCGACCAATTGGGATACCGGTTTCGTCCCTGCTTCGTAACCTGACGAAGATTCTTGCCGTCGCGATCGATCGTGTAGACCTGCTCCTGGCCGGTCCGATCGGACGAAAACGCGATGTGCCGGCCGTTGGGAGAAAACGCCGGGCTCTCGTTGCTGCCGATGCTGTCCGTGATCGTACGGCTGGCGCCGCTCGCAAACTCGTAGACCCTGATGTCGTTGCCGCCGCCGGCCTGCGATGTGTAGGCAATCTCGTTGAACGGCGCCGGCGACCACGTCGGGCGATCGCAGTGGGTCTCGCTCGTGATCCGCTTCAGGTCGGTCCCGTCGACGTTGATGATGTAGATCTGCGGGCTGCCCGTCCGGTCGGACACGAACGCGAGCTGATTGCCGGTCGGAGACCACGTCGGCGTGACCTCGACCGACGGACTGTTGGTGAGACGGCGCAGCCCGGTGCCGTCGCGATTGACAATGTAGATCTCCTGATTGCCGTCGCGGCTCGAGGTGAACGCGAGCTTCGTACCGTCAGGCGACCATGCCGGCAGGTAGTTCTGTACTTTCTCGTTGCCTTTCGCGGGCTTCGTCGGTTCGGTGATCGTTCTGACCGACTGCACGATGATGTCGGGATAACCCGTGCGGTACGACGTGTAGGCGATGGCGCTGCTGTCCGGCGCCCACACCGGCGTGATGTCGAGCGACCGCGTCGCGGTCACGCGCACCTGATTCGCACCGTCGTAGTCCGCCCGGTAGATGTTCGAGATGTCGCGCTCGCCGACCGGCCCGGCCATGCGCGCGCCGTCGCGATCGGACGAAAACGCCAGCCGCGTACGCGCCACGCCGCGCAGCCCGCGCTGCGTCTGATGGATATCGTCGGAGGCGGTGTGCGCGTAGATCCGGCCGCCGTCCTTGATCGAGTCGAGCGACCCGCTGTACTGCTTGCCGAGCGCGGTTCGCCCGGTCGATACCTGAATCAATCGAACCTCGGCGATCATTCCGCTTCCGGTCTTGCGGATGGTCCCGACGACCAGGCCGTCCACGCCGAGCTCCTTCCAGCGATCGAGCGGAATCTCATCGGGTGAGGTCGCCTTCGGAATGCTCGCGTAGGTGTCACGCGGGACCATGTAGAACTCGCGCTCGTAGGCCAGATCGTCGAACAGCACCTGCCCCAGCGTTTTCGCCGCGGCGACCGTTTCCGCGTCGGTCGAGAGCGGGATGAATTCAGGCACCGCAATCCTTGGAGGCAACCCGCCAGGTCCCGCAATCGTCGTCGTGATCTCTTTGGGCTGCTGCGGCTGCTGCGGTGGCGGGTTCTGGGGCGTCTGCGCCGTCAGGGCGATCGCGGCCGAGAGCGCCAGCGCAACGGTGAGCAATCGGATATGTGTCATCAGCGCGTGTACTCGAATTTCAGGTGGACGGTCAACGTGGGTTGGTCGAACTGAGCCGGAAGCGGAGGCAGCCGTTGCGTCATCAGCACCGCGCGGCGGGATTCGAGATCCAGCACCTCGTTGCGGCTGCTCTGTTCCACTTCGACGTTGGTCAACATGCCGTCACGCCGAATAACGAATTTTACGACGGCGCTGCCGATCATTCCCTGGTTCTGCTTCCAGTTTTCGCGGATCCGCTGGTTCATCGTGACGATGTAGTCGGGGCAGCAGAAGTCGCCGATGTCGAGCTGCACGCCGCCGGTGCCGCCGCCGCCCGTCGACAGACCGCCGAAGGGAATCGGTTTCGATCCCGTCTCAGCTCGTGCATCACCGGTCTTGACCTCGGGACCGGTCGTCACCTTCCGGCTCGATGATTTGTCGGCCGGTTTGTCGACGGGTTTCAGCGCCGGCTTCGGCGGAGCCTTCGTCAGATCCGGAACCGTCATCTCCGGCACTTTCGCGGCGGGCTGCGGCTGCGCCCGTGGCTTCGCCTCCGGAGGCGCGACCGCCTGCACCGAGCGGTTCGACATCTGCGTCATCCCGCCGGCGTTCGGTCCGACGGCGCCGCCGAGCGAGATCATCATCGGCGTTTCTTTCTTCTGCACCGTGCCCATTCGCCACGACGCCGGCATCAGCACGATCACGCTCAGGATCGCGGCGTGCGCGGCCATCGACACGAGGACCATCCGGCTGAGGCCGTCGGGCTCTCGCATCCGCAGGTCCAGCACGTCGCTCACGGCTTCGCGCATGGGCTATCGCCGCTCGATCGGCTTCGAGAGGATGCCGACCTTCTCGACGCCAGCCTCTTTGAGCTTGTCAGTGACGTCCATCAGATCCTGAACGCTCGCGGTTCCGTCCGCGCGGATGAACACCGACTTGTCTTCCTTCGGAAGAATCGCCTGACGAATCCGCTCGTGCAGAATCTCGATCCGCACCGGGTCGTCGCCAATCTGCACGATACGGGTCCGGTGGAAGTCGGCGGGCAGCGTGACCGTGACCGGCGTGGAGTCGAGCGCGACAGCACGCCGCGCCTGTGGCAGATTCACCTGCAGTCCCTGCTGCATCATCGGCGCCGTCACCATGAAGATGACGAGCAGCACGAGCATCACGTCGACGAGCGGGACGACGTTGATCTCGGCCAGCGACGTCGAGACGCGGACGCCACGTCCGCGCCGCCGACCGTTCCCGCCAGCGCCGTGCTGTTGGACTTTAGGCATAACAGTCGTTAGTCGATAGTCGTCAGTCGGCAGTCACGGTCGGCAGTCAAGTCGGCAGTCACAGTCAGTAGTCACCCGGGTCATCTGTGATCTCGTCATTCGAATCGTTCGACACCGTTGAACGCGCATTCCGGCTTTCCGTTGTCCGCTGTTCGATTCCGTCGTTCGATTGCTTCACATCATCCGCCGGCCTGCCTGCGCGACGGCCCGCGGCGTGCCCGAGACTCACGACTTCCAGCTGTGACTGTCGACTGCAGACCGTCGACTGCCGACCGTTACGTAAAATTCCGCTCGGAGATGTTCAGGAACTCGAGCGAGAAGTCGTCCATCTCCGCGCTGAACTGCTTCACGCGGTTCGTGAAGTGGTTGTAGAAGTAGACCGCCGGTATCGCCGCGAAAAGGCCCGCGGCGGTCGCGATGAGCGCTTCGGCGATTCCCGGCGCCACGACGCCGAGACTCGACGAGCCGGCGGCGCCGATGTTGTTGAACGACGTCATGATCCCCCACACCGTGCCGAAGAGCCCGATGAACGGGGTAATGCTCGCGGTGGTTGCGAGAAACGGCACGCGATGTTCCAGCTTCATCATTTCGACGGTCGTCGCGCGCAGCAGTGCCCGATCGACGGCGTCGAGGCTCTTCAATGTTGGACGAGCGGGCGCCGCGGACGGCTTGGGACCGTCACCAATCTGGCCGGCTCGCAGTTGCGCGTTGAGCTCCGCGTACCCGGATTGAAAGAGGCCCACGAGCGGGCTGGCGACGAGGCTCGGGCACACGGCCTGAACCTCCGAGAACTTGCTGCTCTTGCGGAACACTCCGAGGAATCTGGCGGTCTGGCTTTCGGCGCGCCGGTAGACCCAGATCTTGTAGAGGATGATGCCCCAGGAAACCGCCGAGAACAGCAACAGGATCAGGAGAACAACCTTCGAGAGCGGGGAGGCGTCGGCGAGAAGTCGAACAATGTCGGTTCTTGCGTTCAGCTCGCCGGCCCCAGCGTCCGGCTGCGCCACTTGCGCCACCTGCGCAAGGGCGTAGACAGGCATGTACAAACAGCCCTCCACGACAGTGAGTGGCCCGGGCTCAACCCGGGGATATGGTGCGCCGCTGGGACAGCGCAGATTCGTGCAAGCCTAGCACGCTCGCTCAGCCCTGTCAAACATCTGATAAGATGGAACTTCGCGTCACGGCACCGATTTCCCGGCACGGTCGGACGCCCAACCGGTCCAGTCCATGCTCCGCTTCCTCAGCATCCGCCACCTTGCGGTCATCGACCGGCTCGAGCTGGAGTTCGAGTCGGGACTGAACGTCCTCACCGGCGAAACGGGAGCGGGGAAGTCGATTTTGGTGGGGGCCGTAGGGCTGCTGGTGGGCGGCCGCGCCTCGGCCGACCTCGTGCGAACCGGCGAGGACATGGCCGCCATCGAAGCGATCTTCGACGCCCCGGGCGGCCGTGAAGTGATCCTGCGTCGCGAGATTTCCGCGCAGGGACGGAGCCGCGCGTTCGTCGACGGCGCCCTCGCCACCAGCGCCGCCCTCCGCGATCTGTCGGTCGTGCTCGTCGATCTTCACGGCCAGCACGAACATCAGGTCCTGCTCGATCCCGCGGCTCATCTCGACCTGCTCGACGAGTTCGCGCGGTTGGAGCCGCTGCGGCGGCCCGTCGCTGAGTCGTTCGCGACCTGGCTTCAGGCACGGGCCGAATGCGACCGTGTCCTGGCGGCAGCGCGCGAGCACGCGACGCGGGCGGAGTTCCTCGCGTTCCAGCTCGCGGAGATCGATCGCGTTGCACCACGGCCCGGCGAGGATGAGGAGCTCGCGGCCTCGCGCCAGGTGCTCGCCAACGCGGACAAGCTGCAGCGGCTGTGCAACGAGGCCTACGAGGCGCTGTACGAAGGGGAGCACGCGGCGTTGCCGGCGCTCGGCTCGGTGTGGCGTCGAGTGGCCGATCTCGCGTCCATCGACGACCGATTCGCGTCGCATCTCGACGCGCGAGACGCCGTCAAGTCTCAGCTGGAGGATCTCGCGTTCTTCCTCCGGTCGTACTCGGCAGGCATCGACGCGTCGCCGCAGCGCCTGCAGGAGCTCGAGGACCGGCTCGCGGCGCTCGAACGTCTGAAGAGGAAGCACGGGCCGGCGCTCGGCGACGTCATCGCACGTGCCGCGGAGCTCCGCCGCGACCTCAATGACATCTCCCACGGAGCCGAACGCGGCGCCGAGCTTCAGGCCGCCGTCGACGCGGCCGGCGCGGCGTATCGCACCCACGCCGGGACGCTGTCGGCCGCGAGGCGAGAGGCGGCAGTGGCTTTCGCGCGCGCACTCGAGCGCTCGCTGCACGATCTCGCCATGCCGAAGACGCGGTGCGAGGTGCGATTCGTCGAGGCGCAGGCTGACCGCCAGTGGACGGAGCGGGGTCTGGAGGAAGCGGAGTTCTACATCTCTCCGAACCCAGGTGAGGACCTCCGGCCGCTCGCGCGCATCGTTTCGGGCGGCGAGCTCTCGCGCATCATGCTCGCGTTGAAGACCCTGGCCACGACCGATGCTCCGGGAAAGACGCTGATCTTCGACGAGGTCGACGCAGGGATCGGTGGAGCCGTTGCGGACGTCGTGGGGGCCCGGCTTCACCGGCTGTCGGACCGGTTCCAGGTTCTCTGCATCTCGCACCTCCCGCAGATTGCCGCCTACGGCTCGACGCACTTCCACATCGCCAAAGCGGTCCGGGCTGGACGCACCATCACCACGGTCGATCGCCTCAATCAGGGGGATCGCGAGCGGGAGATTGGGCGCATGATTGGGGGAGCCGACGTGTCACCCGCCGTCCTGGCCAGCGCCCGGGAAATGCTGGCTGCCAGGGCAGGAGCGAAAGGCGAACAGAAGGCAAAAGGCGAAAGCGAAAGCCTGCGGCCCAGAAAGGCCCGTGGCGGTCCCGTCTCGTAGGAAACCCGAAAGACTGATTTCAACACACGATGGCGCGGAAGTACCTGATCGAAACGCACGGCTGTCAGATGAACGTGCACGACTCGGAGCGCATGGCTGGTCTCCTCGAGCAGGCCGGTTACGAGCCGACTGCTGACGACGGCGACGCGGACGTCATCGTGATCAACACGTGCAGCGTGCGCGAGCGCGCGGAGGAGAAGCTCTTCACCCGGCTCGGGGAGCTCCGCGAGCTGGAGAGCGCGGAGCGCGCGCGACCGGTAGTGGCGGTCGCCGGCTGCGTGGCGCAGCAGGAGGGGGTGGCAATCCTGAAACGATCGTCGGCTGTGGACGTGGTCATCGGCACGCAGAACCTGAAGCGGCTGCCGATGCTCGTCGACCAAGCTTCATCGCGATTGCGCGGGGCGGCCC
>DATAEK010000325.1:0-5939 GCA_036258055.1 Vicinamibacterales bacterium | reverse complement strand
GGCTCATCATGCTGGGGCGGATCGGGGTTCACAGCTCGAAGGACGAGACGGGGCTGGGGAGCAACGCGGAGAACATTCTCCGCGCCGCGCCCTGCGATGTCCTGCTCTCCACCCGCGTCGAGGTACCACGCCTCGACGTGCACGCCGAGGAGACCGTCCGATGGACGCCCGAGGCCGAGGAGCGCATGAAGCACGTTCCCGAGCAAGTCAAGGGAATCGCACGGACCGGGGTCCTTCGCCTGGCGCTCGAGAAGGGGCATTCGGTCATCACCACTGCGGTGATCGACGAGGCGATGGACAGGTTCATGCCGAAGAGCGCGTCGGCCGCGACCCAGGCGCTGGCTGAAGCCGTGGCTCTCGAGCGGGCGAAGTCAGGCCCGGTGTCGATGTGCCGGGCGTGCGGCGTCACGGCCACGCAGAGCGACCCCGTGAGGTGCACTGTCTGCGGCGCCGCGGATTTCGAAGTGATCTCCCAGGGGATGATCGAAAGGATCGCGGAGGTGGAAGGAGGTCTCCAGGAGGAGACCACCTACGACGGGCGCAAGCTCCGATGGTCGGAGGAAGCCAGGAAGGGCCTCTGGACCATGAAGAACGCCTATCAGCGCCGGCGCGTGAAGGCGCGTGTCGAAAAGCGCGCGCGCATGAAGAAGCTCGACGCGATCACGCTCGAGTTCGCCCGTCAGGTGATCGAGGAGGAGACTGGAGCGCCACTCGACATCAAAGCGCCCTCTGCCAATTTGTCGCCAGGCGCGCCAAAAACGCGCCCCGCCGGAGCGGTGCAGGGCGAAGGAGTCCCCGTGAGCGACGGCAATGGGGCGTCCGGAGGGGCAAAGTCCCCCGGTCCAGGAACCGAGGCCAAGCTCATTGCCCGCGACGACAAAAAGAACCCGCTGATCTCGGCGTTCGACTGGACGGACGACGCGACGCAGCGGATCTTCCGCGTTCCAGCCGGGTTCATGCGCACCAAGACGCAGGAGCGGATCGAGGAGCTTGCGCGGGAGCGCGCCGCCGCGTCGATCGACCTTGCGCTCGTCGAGGAGGGCATCGAGATCGGCAAGCGGATGATGGCCGAGATGATCGCGAATTACTCCGGGCCGGGAGCGAAGCCTGCGCCGGCGACGGGGCTGGACGCCAGCGGTGCAGCCTCGAACGTGACGCCGGCCGGCAATGGGAGCGGCCATCTCAACGAGGTGAGCCCGCTGACCGCGCGCAGCGCGTCCGGCGAACAACGCTAGGCTGACCGATCTCGCCGGAGCCTTGTGGGCGGGCCTGACGCGCGCCCCGCCGGAGCGGAGCAGGGCAACGGGGTCCCCGCGAGCGACGGCATTGGGGATCCGCGAGGCGAGGCCCCCGGTCTAGACCAGGCGCGCCACAGGCGCGCCCGCCGGAGCGGAGCGGGGCAACGGGGTCCCCGCGAGCGACGGCGTTGGGGGGTCCGGCGGGGCGAAGCCCCCCGGTCTAGGATGTCTGCATACCGTTTCTGTCGCACCGACGACATCGCGCTCCTCGTCGACGCGCTGAATCGCTGCTGGTCTCCGTACTATCCCGACGAGCCTCCCATGACGCCGGCCGCCTTCAAGCGGTCGATCCGCGACCTTCAGGTCTGGTGCAGCAGCTGCATGGTCGCCTTGTCGGGCTCCGACCCAATCGGCGTCCTGATCGGCGCCAAGCGGCCCTCCGGTACCCTCGTCCACAAGATCGCGGTCCATCCCGATCATCGGCGGCAGGGTCATGGCCGTCACCTGCTCACGTCGCTCGGCTCGAAGCTCGCGATTCTCGGTCCACCCCGAATCGTCGCCGAAGTCCCCGAGTCTCTCGCTCCTGCCTGCGGGCTGTTCTGCGCTACCGAATACGTCCAGGAAGCGGTCCTGACCGACTACCTATTCGACGGTGAAATCACAGATGTCGGAGAGGCCACGGGGAAGTTCATGATCCCGATCACGGTCGACGACCTCGCCGCCAATGGCTTGCTGGAGGAGGCTCCGCAGACCTGCTGGGAGCGGTCGGTCGAGACGCTGACGGCACGGAAGGAGGAGATCGCCGGGCTTGCGGTCGCCTCGGAGACGGAAATCGAGGCCTGCATCCTTTATATAGAGCGACGGGAGCGACAGGGGACATCGGAAAAGACGGCGGAAATCGTGTCGCTCCGCTCGTTCGTCGAGGACGGCGGGGCCCGTTTTGCGCAGCTGCTCGCTCGACTCCGCGCGCAGGGCATGGGGACCTTCCGGTTCTCGAAGGTCCACCCGGCGGAAATCTCGGGACAGTGTCTGCAGACGCTCGGCTTCCGCGCCGCCGGCGGGCATCTGCTCTTCGCCGCGCGGGCCCGGTCGGCCTAGTGGCCAGGCCACCAGGCGAGGTTCATCGCCTGAACTGCTCGAGAATCCTCACATCGACCCAGTACACGCCTTATCCTAGTAGTGAAACAGCCTTGACGCCCCTATCGTCGGCCAAGTCGGAAACGGACCGTAAATCTCCCGTATGCGTCGCATCCAGCCGTCGCCGCCGAGCGCGCTGACGCTCGAGCTCCTCAACTGGATCGCCGAGCGCCCGCGCACCTACGACGAGACCATGGCGGCCTGGCGGACCTCCTGTCCGCGCATGCCGATCTGGGAGGACGCCAGCAGCGATGGTCTCGTGATCTTGCTGACCGGCGAAGGCGACTCGAACCCGGCGCGGGTCTGCTTGACGCCGCTCGGCCGCGCCGTGCGCGATCGCCGCCCGATTACGGTGTCGATTCTGGACGACTACTTCGACACCCTGCACACGCTGCCGTGCTTTGCCAAGCTGGCGCCGTTCGACGTCACGATCTGGAACGATCACGTCGAGGACGTGGACACGCTCGCCGACCGGCTCAAAGACAGCGAAGTGCTGGTTCTAATCCGCGAGCGAACGAAGATCCAGGCGCCGCTCCTGTCACGGCTTCCAAAGCTCCGGCTGATCAGCCAGCGCAGTGTCTATCCTCATATCGATATCGATGCCTGCACGCACCAAGGCGTGATCGTCTCGTCGGACCAGCACGCGGACACGCCATCCTATGCCACCGCGGAGTTGACCTGGGCGCTGGTGCTCGCGGCGATGCGTCAGATTCCGGCACAGGTCGCAGCGCTCGAGCGAGGGGCCTGGCAGATCGGCGTGGGCGCCACGTTGCGCGGAAAGACGCTTGGCATCTACGGCTATGGGCGGATCGGCGGAGTGGTGGCCGGCTACGGCAAAGCGTTCGGCATGAAGGTGTGCGTGTGGGCGCGCGAGGCGGCGCGCGCTCGGGCGCGCGAGGATGGCTATGCCGTCGCCTGGAGCAAAGAGGAGTTCTTCGGCGAGTGCGACGTCATCTCACTGCACATGCGGCTGGTCGAGGCGACTCGGGGCATCGTGACGGCGGCGGATCTCGGGCGCATGAAGCCGACGGCACTCCTGGTCAACACGAGCCGCGCCGGGCTCATCGCGCCTGGCGCGCTAGTCGACGCGCTGCGAGCGGGCCGTCCGGGGATGGCGGCGGTGGATGTCTACGAGGAGGAGCCGCTGACCGATCCGAGCCACGCGCTGCTCGGCATGCCGAATGTCGTCTGCACGCCGCACATCGGATACGTCACGCGGGAGGAATACGACGTGCAATTCTCGGACATCTTCAATCAGATTCTTGCCTACGCCGCGGGCAGTCCGATCCACGTGGTCAATCCCGAATCGCTCGCGTCTCGAGCACCGGGAGGCTGAGCAGTTCGACGGATCTCTTCTTCAGCTCGCGTCAAGGTCTCGGACGGCACGTCCGCCAGGCCCGGTCACGTGAGATCGTGGTCCCGGGTCGAGCGCGCTACTATAACGCGCATGCGTGACCTACTGATGCTCGCCGGCGCTCTCTTCGTCCTCGCAGGTACACGTCCGCCCGCTGCCGCGGCCCAGGACCTGTCGTTCCAGGAAATGCGCTGGCGCGACATCGGCCCCACGCGTGCGGGACGCGCCCGCGCGCTGGCGGGAGTTCCGAACCACCCCAACATCTTCTACGCCGGCTTCGACAACGGCGGCGTGTGGCGATCGACAGACTACGGCGCCAACTGGGTTCCGCTCTTCGACGATCAGCCGACCGGATCGATCGGCGCCATCGCCGTCGCCCCGTCGAACCCGAACATCATCTACGTCGGTACCGGCGCCGGCATCATCCGCCCCGATCTGGCGATTGGCAACGGCGTCTACAAATCCACCGACGAAGGGCGCACCTGGCAGCACCTCGGCTTGCGCGATAGTCAGATGATCGCGGCCATCGCCGTCGATCCCGGCAATCCCGACCGCCTGTTCGTCGCCGTGCTCGGACACCCGTACGGGCCGAATCCGGAGCGCGGGGTCTTTCGCTCGACCAACGGCGGACAGACGTTCGAGAAGGTGCTGTTCAAAGACGACTACACCAGCGCCAACGAGGTGCTGATCGACCCGCGCAATCCCGATGTTCTCTACGGCACCTTGTGGTCGCAGCAACAGAGCTTCATCGAGGGCCAGGGATTCGGCAACGCCGGCATGGGCATCTTCAAGTCCACGGACGGCGGAACCACCTGGACGCAGCTCGGCGAAGGACTGCCGGCGATTCTGCAAGCGAACATCGCGATCGCGCCGAGCGATTCGAACATCCTCTACGCCGCGATCGCGCCGGGCCAAGGACCGATCGGCTTCTACAAGTCGACCGACGCCGGCGCGCACTGGTTTCAGGCGATTCGCGGTCCCGGCGCGCCGACCGGACTGACGCAGGACATGCGGCCGCTCGCGCGCATCGGCGGCGGCGACCTGCCGACTGTCACCGTCGATCCCAAAGATCCGCAAGTCGTTTACACCGCCTCAACAGTCATGTGGCGCACGTTGGACGGCGGGCTGACGTGGAGCGCCGTCCGCGGCGCGCCCGGCGGCGACGATTACCAGCGCATCTGGATCAATCCGAACGACACCCAGATCATCCTGGCCGTGGCCGATCAGGGCGCGGTGGTCTCGGCGAATCGCGGACGCAGCTGGAGCAACTGGTACAACCAGAACACCGCGGCGATGTATCACGTCACGACCGACAACGCGTTTCCGTACCGCGTCTGCTCCGGGCAACAGGACTCGGGAAGCGCGTGCGTCCAGAGCCGATCCGACGACGGCCGCATCACGTTCCACGACTGGCATCCGGTCAATATCCAGGAATACGGCATCGCCGCGCCCGACCCGCACGACCCCGACATCGTCTACGGCAGCCAGCGAACGGGTGTCTCGCGCTACGACCGGCACACGGGACAGACGACACAGGTCGGTCCTGACACATCGGGCACGCTGCCCGGTGGCGGCGCGATGAACCGCAACGTGCGGACGATGCCGCTGCACTTTTCGCCGATCGATGGGACGACGCTGTTCTACGCGTCGAACGTCGTGTGGAAGAGCATCGACCACGGTCACTCGTGGTCGCGGATTTCGCCGGATCTGACGCGCCAGACATGGGAGGTACCCGCCAACACCGGGAAGTACGCGAGCACCGTGAAGCCGGTGCCGATGGGCAGCATCACCGCCCTGAGTCCGAGCCCGCGCTCGCTGGCGATCATCTGGGCGGGCAGCGACGACGGCAACATTCAGGTGACACGGGACGGTGGAGTGACGTGGACCAACGTCACGCCGCCATTGATCAAGCCGTGGACGCGCATCTTCAACATCGAAGCGGGACATCACGATCCGCTCGTCGCCTACGCGGCCGCGAACACGCTGCGCCTCGACGAGATCGCACCGCACTTCTATCGAACGCATGATGGCGGCAAGACGTGGACCGAGATCAACACCGGCATCACGCCGGATGCCGTCGCCAACACGATCCGCGAGGATCCTCGTCAGCCGGGACTGCTCTATGCCGGTACCGACACGCAGGTGTGGGTGTCGTTCGACGACGGCGATCAGTGGCAGTCGCTGCGGCAGAACATGCCGGCGATCTCGGT
>DATAEK010000321.1:0-4056 GCA_036258055.1 Vicinamibacterales bacterium | reverse complement strand
CGTCATGATCGACGTCGCGACGGGGCAGGTGTGGCTGACAGGTTTCCGCATCGCGTCCCGCCTGCGGCGCGAGCGCGAAACTCCGGAGCCGCCCGAGGTGATCGTGGGCACGCTGCCCTACATGGCGCCCGAACAGACGGGACGGATGAACCGCTCGATCGACTCGCGCAGCGATCTCTACTCGTTTGGCGTCATTCTTTACGAGATGGTCACGGGGACGCTGCCATTTGCTGCGTCCGATCCGATGGAATGGGTGCACTGCCACACGGCCCGGCAGCCCGTCCCGCCAGCCGAACGCGCCACTCACGTGCCGCCTGCGGTGGCGGGGATCATCATGCGCCTGCTCGCCAAGACGGCGGAGCAGCGCTACCAGACGGCGGCCGGCGTCGAACGGGATCTCCGGCGGTGCCTGACGCAATGGGAGGCCGAGCACCGCATCGACGAGTTTCGGCTCGGCGAACACGAGACGCCGGACCGTCTGTTCATTCCCGAGACATTGTACGGACGAGAGCGCGAGATCGCGACGCTCTTCGCCGCGTTCGATCGTGTCGCCGAGACCGGCACGCCGGAGTTGGTGCTGGTGTCCGGCTATTCCGGCATCGGCAAGTCATCGGTGGTCAACGAACTGCACAAGGCTCTCCTGCCACCGCGCGGCCTGTTCGCGTCCGGCAAGTTCGATCAGGGCAAGCGCGGGATCCCGTATGCAAGCATCGCGCAGGCGTTTCAGAGTCTCGTCCGCCGCTTGCTCGCAACCAGCGATGCCGAGCTGACGGTCTGGAGCGCGGCGCTCGAAGACGCGTTGGGCCCGAACGGGCGGTTGATGATCGACCTTGTCCCCGAACTGAAGCTGATTATCGGAGAGCAGCCGCCGGTCCCCGAGCTGCCGCCCCTCGAGGCGCAGCGTCATTTTCAGCTGGTCCTGCAGCGGTTCATGCGGGTGTTCGCGCGGCCGGAGCATCCGCTCGCGCTTTTCGTCGACGACTTGCAGTGGCTCGACACGGCCACGATCGATTTTCTCGGGGACCTGCTGGCGCGGTCCGACGTCCGCCACGTGCTGGTCATCGGCGCCTTTCGGAATAACGAAGTGGGGCCCGACCATCCCCTCGCACGGCAGCTCGAGGCGATTCGCGACGCGGGGGCGGTCGTGCACGAGATCGCGCTTGCGCCCCTCGCCCGACAGGACGTGGCGCAACTAATCGCGGATGCGCTGCACTCGGAACCCGAGCGTGTCGCCGCCCTCGCGCGGCTCGTCGGTGACAAGACGGCGGGCAATCCTTTCTTCACCACGCAATTCCTGACCGCGCTCGGCGACGAAGGCCTGCTGACCTTCGATCATGCCCATGCGCGCTGGTCGTGGGATCTCGATGGCATCCGCGCCAAGCGTTACACCGACAACGTGGCGGACCTGATGTTCGACAGACTGGCCCGCCTTCCGGCGCAAACACAACGCGCGTTGCAATCGCTCGCATGCCTCGGTCAGAGCGCGGAGGTAACGACGCTTGCGCTCGTGCTTGGAATGTCCGCCGACCACCTCCACGCCGACGTGTGGGAAGCCGTCCGATCCGAATTGGTCGAGCGTCTCGGAGGCTCCTATCGGTTCCTGCATGACCGGGTGCAGGAGGCCGCCTACGCACTCGTGCCGGAAATCGAGCGCAGCCGCGAACACCTGCGCATCGGACGCCTGCTCGTTGCGCATACGCCACCGGACAGGTGCGAGGAGACGATCTTCGAGATCGTCAACCAGCTCAATCGCGGCGCGACGCTGATGACGTCTCCGGACGAGCGTGAGCAACTGTCACGGTTGAATCTGATCGCCGGCAAGCGCGCCAAGGCTTCGGCGGCACACGCCGCAGCGCTCGATTACTTCACTTCGGGTGCCCGACTCCTGCCGGACGATGCCTGGAAGGGACGGTCCGAACTCACCTTCGCGCTGGAGCTCAATCGCGCTGAATGCCAGTTCGTGACCGGCGATCTCGCCTCGGCCGAGGAGAGACTCTCGATAGTGGCCGAACGTGTCACGAATCTGGTGGACGAGGGTTCGGTCGCGTGCTTGCGAATCGCCCTCTACACGGTGCTCCGTCGTTGGGACCGTGCGATCGAGATCGGGCTCGCCTACCTGACCAAGGTCGGGATCGCGTGGTCGCCGCATCCGACCGCCGAGGAGGTCCGCGAAGAACATGAACGCCTGTGGCAACAGCTTGGCAGCCGCCCGATCGAGTCGCTCTTCGACCTACCCGCCATGTCCGATCCCGAGACCCGACTCACGATCGACGTGCTCTGCGAGCTCCAAGGATCTTCACACTGGATGGATCAGAACCTCGAGCATCTGCTCCTGCTCCGAATGGCGAACCTGAGCATGCAGCATGGCAACACCGACGCGTCGACCGTCGCGTACGCCTACCTGAGCTTAGTGGTGGGCGTGCGGTTCGGCCAGTACGCGGCAGCCTACCGTTTCGGTCTGCTGGCAATCGACCTCGTCGACAAGAAGGGCCTCGATCGAGCCAAGACGCGTGTGTACTGGGGCGTCGGGGCATGGGTGGTGCCGTGGGTGCGGCACCTGCGGGAGGCTCGGCCGGTGCTCCGACGATCGTTGCAATCGTTTGAAACTTGGCGACCCTTACCGCACTACCTCATGTGGATCCACAGCACTCTGGTGACGCATGGTCTCGCCAGCGGAGAGCCGCTCGCGGACGTGCACCACGAAGCCGAGGAGGGACGACGCAGGGTCACGCAAGGAGCGCGCAAAGCTGCGCTGCTCGATTTCATGACGGGGCAACTCGGTTTCATCCGGACGCTGCGGGGGTTGACCCCCGTCTTCGGATCGTTTGGCAGTGAGGAGATCGACGAGCACCACCTCGAGCACTATCTGCAGAGTCCGGAGCTGGGGCCGCGCGCGCGCGCTGACGCCGTCGGGTATTTGATCTTCAAACTGCAGGCGTATGTCTACTCGGCCGAGCATGGTCGCGCCGCAGCGCTGGCGGAAAAGGCGCAGCCACTTCCCTGGATGGTCTCCGCTGAGTTCGTGGAGGCGGAGTATCAATTCTATGGTGCGCTGGCCCGGGTCTCCGCTGCCGAGTCGGCGATCGCCGAAGAACGTCAGGAGCTGCTCGCAAATGCCGCCCGGAGTCACCAAAGACTTCTCGAATGGGCGGCGAACTGTCCTGAAAATTTCGACAGCCGCGCCGCGCTCGTCGGCGCGGAGCTCGCCCGCGTCGAGGGCCGCGAACTCGACGCCGAGCGTCTGTACGACCAGGCGATCAGATCGGCGCGGACGAACCGCTTCGTCCACATCGAAGCGCTTGCGAACGAGCTGGCCGGACGTTTCTACGGTGCCCGCGGCTTCGAGACGAGTGCGACCGCGTATCTCAAAGAGGCCCGCAGTTGCTATCTGCGTTGGGGTGCCGACGGCAAGGTGCGGCAACTCGATCAGCACTATCCCCACCTTTTCCCGCAAGAACGCGTATCGGACTCGCGCTCGGCCATCAGCGAGCACATCGAGCGCCTGGAGCTCGAAACAGTCCTCAAGGCCTTACAAGCTGTGTCCGGCGAGATCGTGCTCGAACGCGTGATCGAAACGTTGTTACGCATGGCGATCGAACATGCCGGTGCTGACCGGGGAATGCTGCTGCTCACAAGCGGCGCCGGCCTGGTGATGCAGGCGGAAGCGACCGTCGACGCCACTGGCGTCAGGGTGCAACTGCGCGAGAGACCGGTTTCTGCGGACGACCTGGCTGAGTCGGTGGTTCACTACGTGGCGCGCGCGCAGGACACCGTCATTCTGGATGACGCGTCGACGTCGGACCGGTTCTCGACTGACGTATACATCCGCCGGGCGCACGCGCGCTCCATCCTGTGCCTTCCACTGAGGAAGCAGGGCCGGCTGGTAGCCGTGCTCTACCTGGAAAACCATCTGGCGCCCGGTGTGTTTACGCCCGCGCGCATTGCGGTGCTGCAGGTGCTCGCGCCGCAGGCGGCGATGTCGCTCGAGAACAGCCGCCTGTATCGTGAGCTCGAGCTGCGCGAAGCGAAGATCCGCCGGCTCGTGGACGCGAACAT
>DATAEK010000309.1:0-11590 GCA_036258055.1 Vicinamibacterales bacterium | reverse complement strand
TTTGCAAGACCCTCAGCGAGGCAACCTAGAAGCGAATGCGGCCGCCGAGCTGCATCTGCCAACGCGACAGCAGGTCGGCACGTGTGAACTGCTGCTCCGCCGTCTGCACTTGGCCGTTCACGTAAAGATTCGTCAGATTGTACACGGGCTTTCCGTTCGCGTCGATGATCGGGACGCCGGTGGCTCCGAGCCGCACCGCCAGCAGGTCGTTGAAGTTCGCGTACTTCACAAGTCCTGAGTCGCGACTCAGGAGATTGAGAACGTTGAGAATATCCCACGTGATTTCCGCCTTCACGCGCTTGAACGGCAGCCCGACATTGACGCGCGCGTCAAGCGTGTTGATCCACGGTGCGCGACAGGTGTTCCGTTCGTGGATGCGTCCGATGAAGTCCGACAGACACTGCTCGCTGTTGATGAACGTCATGAAATCATCGAACGTGCCGTTGATTACCGAAACCTCGCTCGCGGACCGCGGGATGTACAGGAGGTCGTTGGTCGTGCGTCCGTCGCCATTCCAGTCGTCGCCGTACAGCACCGACCACGGGCGCCCGGACTGGCCGCTGTAGTAGGCCGACGCCGTAAGCGTGACGCCGGGCACCGGGATGTCATAACCGCCGGAGATCGTAATGCGGTGGCCCGGATCGAAGTTCGAGCGCGTCAGCGGTGGATTGTTCGGGTCACCGGGGACGTAGACGTTGCCCCAGTTCGACGCCGCCTGCGAGGACGTGCCATCGAGGATCGATCGCGAGCGGCCGTAGAGATAGGACGCGCTCATGAATACGCGATCGCGATAGGGCCGGTCGACCTTGAACGCAATGCTCCACGCGTCACCTTGATCCGTGTTCGTCAGGAGGATGGCGTCGCTGATGGTGGGATTGCGGTTACGGGTGTACAACGGCCGGCCGTCGGGACGGGTGCCAGCGGGCACCAGATTGAGATTCTCGTACCTGATGTCCTTCAGGTTCTTCGAGTAGAGGAATTCCGCGCTCCCGACCAGACCGAAGAACCTGAGCTCGCGATCGTACGCGAGGTTCGTGCGAATCAGCGACGGGAACTTGTAGTCCGGATCGATCAGATCGATTTCGTTCGTGGCGGCATTGCCGACCGTTGTCGGCTGGCCGTTGGCATCCGGCACGAACGGAATCCGGTTGGTGTTGCTGTTCGAAACAGTGAGGCGGCGGAATTCATTTCCCGTGTTGCCGTACTGGTTTGATAGCCACACGTACGGGGTACGACCGGTAAAGAGGCCCACCCCGCCGCGAACTTGTTCGCGCCCGGATTTCGACAAGTCGTAGTTGAAGCCGGCCCGCGGCGACCACATCGTCGGATTCGGCACAACGTCAGTCCCGAAGCCGAAAGACGAGACCGCCAGTGGGTTGGCCGTCGGCGAGTCGGGGAAGGTCGGCTTGTCTATCCGCACACCATAGGTCACGGTGAAGTTCGGTGCGGCGCGCCATTGGTCGCCCGCGTAGACACCGTACTGACGGACCTTGAACCGTGCCGCCTGACGCGGATCGCCGGTCACCGAGAAGCTGTAGCTGAACGCCTGCGCCTGCCCCTGGTCGAACAGGTCGAGGGTGTTGAACGTGTAGTTCCCGAAACTGTCGCGGATGAACAGATTCCGGAACTTGAAGAACTCGTTGTGGGTACCGACCGTGAACGTATGCTTGCCCTTGATCAGCGTGTAGTCGTCCGTGAGCTCGATGACGTCCTGATCGAGCTCGTTGGCGGTCGAGAAGTTCTCGCGCCCTGCTTGCACGCTGCCGGAGCTGAGGCGAACTGTAACGAATGGGAACGGACGATCTTCGAAGGGCTGGGCCCCGCGCTTGTCCCGGATTCGCTGATAGGTGAACCGGAGTTCGTTCACGGCGGTGCCGAACGTGCTGTTCAGCTGCGCGACGCTGGAGTTCGTCTCGCTTCGGAAACGATAAAACGAATCGGGCATGAAGTACGTCGACGTCGTCGGCCGTCCGATGTCGTTCAGAGCGTCGACATAATTGTGGCGGGCAACGATTCGGTGTTGGTTGGAGATGTTGAAGTCCGCGCGAACGAAGACTTTGTCACTGTTGATCGTTCGAATGAACTCGTCGAGACTGCCGGGGTCGTAACCGTAATTGTTCTTGAGGATGTCGACGAAGCGCTGCAGCTCCGCGACCCGGCCGAACTGTTGGCCGGTTCCCGCCGCGGAGATCCCCGACGGATTGTCCTTGCGCGCCCAATCGACGTTGCCGAAGAAGAACGCCCGGTTCCGCGCAATCGGCCCGCCGACGCTACCGCCGAATTGCTTGTCACTGAATTGGCCGATCTTCGTGCCGGTCGGGCTCTCGCCCACCCAGTCCTGGTTGCGGCCGAAGTAGTAGCCCGTGCCGTGGAGATTGTTGGTGCCACTCTTGGTGATCGCGTTGATGCCCCCGCCCGAGAACCCACCCTGGCGCACATCGTAGGGTGAGACCACGAGCTGCAGCTCCTGAATCGCGTCCAGGCTGATTGGTTGCGCCTCGGTGACGCCGCCTGGCGTTCCTGACGGCGACAGTCCGAACACGTCGTTGTTCACTGCTCCGTCGATTTGGACGTTGTTGTAGCGGTTATTCCGGCCCGCAACCGACAGCGCCAGCGGATCCTCGTTTAACGAGATCGGATTGAAGTACGGCGACGTTCGCGCGAAGTCGACCATGTTCCGCGAGATCGTCGGCAGGTTTTGGATCGCCTGAGTGGAGATGTTGTCGGCGGTCCCTGCACGCGTTGCGTCGATGATCGGGCTCTCGCCGACAACGGTCACGGTCTCGGTCACGCTCTCGAGCTGCAGCTTGAAGTCGACGGTCTTCTGCTCGCCCAGGGCGACAGGCAGGTTCTGCTGCTCCTCTTTCTTGAAACCGCTCATGTTCACGCCGACGTTGTACGGACCGACGCGAACATTCAGGATCGTGAATCGACCTTCGGCGTCCGTGACGGCTTCGTACACCGTTCCGGTGGGAACGTGCGTCGCCTGCACGGTCGCACCAGGCAGGACGCCTCCTTGTGCGTCGGTAACGACACCGGCGATGCTGCCGGTGGTAACGGTCTGTGCCGAGGCGGCGCCTACGCCGGCCAGCAGCACGCAGAGCGCAGCCACGAGGCTCCACGTTGCCCTTGGACGGAATTTCATCATGGTTCTCCAGAGAACTGGGTTGAACAACACCGAATGCAGGTTAGGTATCAGTACGACGGGTGGCAGCGGCACGTGCCGCCGCCGCCGGGAAGTATAACAGGAAGGGTGGAAACGAGAGTGTAAAACGTGAGCTACTTGTCTGTCTTCACGACCGGTTTCGGCGGCGCTTTCAGCGTGTATTCCGTGCGGTGCGACACGTTCACGTTCGCGCGAGTCACCTTGACGTCGATCCGGCGCCGACGCTTCAGCGGATCCGGATTGGTGGAGACATACCCGATCACGTAGTAGTCGCTGGTCTCGTTGTCGATCCGCTTGAGTGCTTTCGTGAAGTCGTTCTGGTTCACGACGGCGATGCCCCCCGTCTGTTCCGCCAGCACGCGCAGACTATCCTGTGACTTACGGACGTAGTCCTGCCATTCGACTTGATCGACGTTCTCATCGAGGTCCGGTCCGCCCACGAGACCTCGTGGGTCGATGGTGTAAATGGTCGCGTTGGCCCGGTTGGCAGCGCGCGTGAGATACGACAACTCGGATGCGAGATCCGCATCGGCGAATTCGTTGCCCTGCTTCCCAAAGGGATTCGCGTCGTCCGTGGCCTGCGGATTGCCCGATCCGCTCCCGTCGTTTGACGAGGGGGTGGCGTATTTCTCGGCGTCCTGCTTGGCGCGAGTCTGCTCGAACGGGTTGAAGTCGTAGCCGTTGCTGACGTAGATGAACGCCTTCCGGCGGTTGTGGACCTGTTCGAGGTTGCCCATGATGTCGTACGCCGTCGAGAACGCGACGTGCGCGCGATACCGAACCTCGGGCTGACCGTTCGCACCGACCGGCACGTCGAGGATGTCTTTCGGCGCGAGACCGTTGCCGGCGATCTTCTCGATCGCCTGATCGAGCCGCTTGCGATCGTACGTGAGATCGATCGCCAGCGACGACGGACCGGTCGACACGATCCCGAACATGTCGCCGTCGTGGATCAGATCCTTCGAGATCTTCTTGAACAGATCGCGGATGCGGCCGGTGTTGCGAAAATCGAGATGGAGATCGTCGACGAAGATGAGGAAGATGCGGCCGGCGGCGTCGTTGGTAGGCCGTGCCGACGGAAGGATGATGCCTTCCTGCGCGGGCGCCGGCGGCGGCGCGGCGACGTTGAAGACACGGCCGCCGTGCGTGAGCGTGAACGAGACGACCTCCTGCTTCACGCCGTCTTCGTAGACTTCGAATTCGTCCTTCTTCAGATCCGCGACGAATTGCCCCTGACCGTCGCGCACGATGACGTCAGTGGTGACGACGTCGACGCCGCTGCGGAACTGCGGGGTCGGCCGCTGATCCTGTGGTGCGGCCGCCGGCTTCTGATCCGGTTTCGCTGGCGGCTTCTGATTCTGCGCCTGAGCACCGGCCACGACGGAGGCCGTGAGCACGAGCGCGGCCACGCGAAGAAGTCGTCCCGAAAGCTTGGGCTGCATAGGCTCAATTATACAGAGGGTTGTTTCGTCAGGAGCGGTTTGATTCGTCGTCGTCGGGATCGCCATCGGGCTCGACATCACCGGACTCATCCTCGGCTCGCGCGTCGGGATCCGATGGAGTTGCGCCGGCGCTGTCGAGTTGCGCTCCCGCAGCAGGGCGATCGGAGCCACCCCGTCCGCCCCGCCGTCGTCGTTTACGGCGACGTCCCAGAACACTTCTCAACGACTCGAAGACGGCTTCGTACTGTTCGAGCCCATCCCGAACCTCGTCATCGGTAACCCACGTATCGGGGTTAAGACGCTCGGCAATGGCTTTCAGCTCGTCCTTGCGGGCAGGATCGGAAATCCGCTCTGAGATCCTGGCCAGGATCTCGGCATGGCGAGCTCGCAGCCGCAAAACGCCCTCGGACCCCAAACGGCGGTGAGCGGCAGTCGGGGGAATCTCGCCTCCGGCCGGCGGCAGAACAGTCTCGGATCGCGACTCGTCCCCACCGCCTGCCGGATCGCTTTCGGCCAGGCCTGCGTCCACATCCAACTCGTCAAGATCGTCGCCGATGATCAGGGCATCAGCAGGCGCTGCTTCGAACTGTTCGCCAGGTGTTGCCGGGATGGATTCAGTAGGTAGCGCGACTTCCGGTGCGGGGCGCGGTTCGTCCGACTGCCCACCGCGGGGCGGTGTCCGCGCGAACTGCCTCCGTTCGTCCCGGGACCGTGGCGGCTCCGCGGCGCGCTCGAGTGGCTTCTGTTCGGTCTGAATCGGACCTTTGAGAATGCGAACCCAATCGAATTCGACGTCCGGGTTCTTCTCCTCGATGAGTCGAATCGCTTCTTCATCGAAAGCGTCCCGGCCGACTTTTACGCCCGGCGGCGTGCGGAACCAGTAGAGGATGCGGGGCTGCGAGCGGCCTCTGCGCCGCTCGGAGTGGACGAGATACGTGGTCTCGTATCCGCGCTTGTCGCGGCTGAAGCGCAGGAACGGCAGGGGTTATTTCCTCTTCTGCGCGCGGGCCGGTTTCCGTCCGGACGCTTTGGCGCTTGCGGAGCGCGATGCGGTCTTGCGACGCGGCGCGGGAGCGGGACGCTTCTTCGGTGCCGCCGCCTTGACTGCCGCCGGTCGCGGGGTGGGAGATGCGGCGCGCCGAGGCTCCGGTGTCGGGCGTTTGACCTCCACTGCAGACCGGTGCACGAGCGTGAAACGAGTCTGGTCGCCGATCGTGTGATAGCTCCAGATCTCAGCCACGTTCACCTGGTTCTCCGCGGCCAGACGACGGGCGATATCCACCGATCCCGCGGGCACATAGAGATGAAACGGGGCTCGGGCGCGTCCCAGGTGGGCCCACTGCGCCATCGCCTCGAGATGATTCACGGACTCGGCCGTCTCGACTTCGACCGTGCCGACGACCTTTCGGGCGCGATCGGACGTCGTCAGCACGATGTCCGGAAAGATCTGAATCTGTCCGATTCGGACCGGGGTACTCTGATCTTCGCCGATATTCGCCGTGACCTCGTGCTTGCGCTTCAACCGTACCTGGAGAAGCCGGATCACACGGTCGTGCTCGAGCTGCTCGCGAACGGGGCGCACGAGGATCGGACTCACTGGACCTCCCGAAGGAGAACGGGTCGTCAAAGATCGGTTACACGCCTGAACGCGGCTCCGCATCGGGCGCCGCGAGCCGGCCGGCGGGCCTAGTATACCCGGGTTCGCGGCGGCAAGGCAGTATGTCTTGACGTCGCATGTCTTTACCTATGAGAATGATGCAGTGATTGCGGCGGCCGAAGCCCATCCACCGAAAACTGCGACCCGAACCATTCTGATTGTCGACGACGATCGTTCCGTCGCCGACACGTTCGCTCGCATGCTCAAGCTCGAGGGTTTTCAGGTCGCAACCGCCCTCAGCGCCGAAGCCGGGCTGGAGCTCGCCGACAACGTCCTTCCAGATGCGATCATCCTCGACATGCGGATGCCGATCACGAACGGGCTGCAATTCCTCCGTGTGATTCGCTCGAAGCCACATCTCGTGCAAGCACCCGTCGCGATCGTCACCGGCGACTACTTTCTGCCGGATCCCGTGCAGCACGAGCTCAAGTCGCTCGGGGCGACCATCCGATTCAAGCCGCTCTGGCTGGATGACCTGATCTCGCTCGCCCGCACCTTAGTCTCCGAGTGAACGATCGATTCCTGCGTGCGTGCCGGCGTCAGCCGGTCGATGTGACGCCCGTGTGGTTCATGCGGCAGGCTGGCCGATACATGTCCGCGTATCGCGAATTGCGCCAGCGGTATTCGCTGCTCGACATCTGCCGTCAACCGGAGCTCGCGGTTGCGGTCACATTACAACCCGTCAACGCGATCGACGTGGACGCCGCGATCCTCTTCTCGGATCTCCTCCTGCCCTTCACCCCGATGGGGCTCGACTTCGATTTCGTCAAGGGCGAGGGGCCATCGATTCAGGATCCGATTCGATCGGCCGCTGACGTCGATCGGCTGCGTCGATTCGAGCCGCGCGACGCGCTCGGTCACGTGCTCGAGACGATCAGACTGCTGCGACAGGAGCTCGATGGACGCGTTCCCCTGATTGGTTTTGGCGGCGCTCCGTTCACGCTCGCCGCCTACGCGATCGAAGGAGGTCCCTCGACCAGCTACGCGCGAACGAAGGCGTTCATGTTCAGCGAACCCGCGGCGTGGCACACGCTCTGCGATCGCTTCGCCGGGGTGATGGGCGACTATCTCCGAGCACAGGTGGAGGCCGGTGTGCAGGCGTTGCAGGTGTTCGATTCCTGGGCCGGCGCGCTCAGCCGATCCGACTATCGCGAGTTCGCGTTGCCGCACACGAAGCGCATCTTCGACGCGGTTGCAGACGCCGGTGTGCCCTTGATTCATTTCGGCGTGGGCACGTCGGCCATTCTTCGAGAGATCGCGGAGGCCGGCGGCGATGTGATCGGGCTGGACTGGCGCCAGCCGCTCGACGAAGCGTGGGATCGGCTGGGATCCGAACGTGGCGTCCAGGGCAATCTCGATCCCACGCTCCTCCTCGGACCGCGCGATCGACTGCTCAGCGCGGCAGACGATGTGCTGAGGCGGGCTGGAGGAAGGCCAGGCCACATCTTCAACCTCGGCCATGGCATTCTCCCGAACACATCCCTCGATCAGGTTCAGGCACTCGCGGCGCATGTCCACGAGATGAGCCGGCGGCCTTCCTGACGCGGTATTCTTTCCTTCAGTCTCGACGTGCACGTGGTGATCATTGGCGGCGGCATTACCGGCCTTGCCGCCGCTTTCGAGCTCGCACAGCGCCAGATCCCGTTCACCCTCGTCGAAGCATCGTCGCGGCTCGGCGGACTCATTCGCACCGAGCACGTCGACGGCTTCACGATCGAGGCGGGACCGGACTCGGTCCTCGTCCAGAAACCCGCGGCGCTGCAACTCTGCGAGGAGCTGGGGCTCGGCCCGCGCGTGATCTCGTCGACACCGCCTCGCACTGCCTACGTGTTGAAGGAAGGCAGGCTCCATCCGCTGCCGTCGCCATCGATTCTCGGCATTCCGCTGACCTGGCGTGGCCTCGCGGGCTACGATTTGTTGCCTCCGCTCGCGCGGGCGCGCCTCGCGCTCGAACCGCTCGTTCGGCGGGTCGCGGCCGAGGAGGACGAGTCCGTCGCATCGTTTTTCCGGCGACGCTTCGGTCCGGCCAGCGTCGATCTGATCGCGGAACCCTTGCTCGGCGGCATCCACGCGGGCAGCATCGACGCGCTGTCGATCCGATCGCTCTTCCCCCGCCTGGCGGAGGCGGAACGCCGTCGCGGTGTACTGCGTACGTTCCGGCGGACGCGCCCGAGCGCCGGCGTCGACGGCTTGTTCAAATCGCTCTCGTCCGGCATGGGCGAACTCGTGACCGCCATCGAACAGCGCCTTCCGGCAGGATCGGTTCGACTCCAATCGCCGGTGACGTCAGTCGCGAGATCGGCTACGTCCTGGACGATCGCGCTTGACCACGAAGAGCTGGCCGCCGACGGCGTGATCCTCGCCTGCCCCGCTCACGCCGCAGCCTCATTGCTGACCCGGGTCGATCACGAGGCGGCAGCACTGTGCGCGACGGTACCGTACGTGTCGACGGCGAGTGTCGCGCTGGCCTGGCCGAAAGCCGTGATCGATCACGGCCTCGCCGGAAGCGGTTTCGTCGTCGCGCGCGCGCACAACGCGTTGCGGATCACCGCCTGCACGTGGGTCTCGTCGAAATGGCCCGGCCGTGCGCCTGCAGGACAGGCGCTGCTGCGCGTGTTCGTCGGAAGCGCCGCGGATCCCGAGGCCGTCGAGCTCGGAGACGAGGACCTCGTCGAGCTCGCGGCGCGTGAGGTGGGCGGCGTTCTCGGCATCAGCGCGCCGCCGGCTCTCGCACGCGTGCACCGCTGGCGGAACGCTGGCGCCCAGCACAATGTCGGTCAGCTTGCGCGCGTCGCGCAGCTGGAGGCTCGCCTCTCACGGCTGCCAGGCCTGTTCGTCGCTGGAAGCGGCTTCCGATCAGTCGGGATCCCTGATTGCGTCTCAGACGGCCGTGCCGCGGCGGGCGCAGCGGCGCAGCACGTGCGCGCGGCCGCTTGAGTCGAATGCGAGCCGTCAACCTCTTGGGGGTATTCGCTGCTTTGACCGTTTGTTGCTCGCGCGTTCAAGCACGCGCGGGTCGTCGTCAGGTGCGCAGGAGTTTCATGACCACACGTTTCGCGTATGCCGCAATCCTCGCTGCGTCAATCGCCGGCACCGGCGCTCTCGCAGCGCCAGCCAGTCAGACGCCCGAGATTCAGAAGCTGCTCGCCGACATCAAGGCTCGCGATCAGGGGCAGCTCGCCGTTTCCGAAGAGGACGGCCGCTTTCTGCGGCTGCTCGTCGCGAGCAACGGCGCGAAGCGCGCGCTCGAGATCGGCGGCGCGAGCGGCTACAGCGCAATCTGGATAGGCATGGGGCTTCGCGAGACGAAGGGTACGCTCGTCACCATCGAATACGACGCCGTCCGCGCTCGCGAGCTAGCCGAGAACGTCAAGCGCGCCGGGCTCTCGGAGATCGTCCACGTGGTGGCCGGAGATGCGTTTGCGGAGATCCCGAAGGTCCAGGGCACGTTCGATTTCGTGTTCCTGGATGCGTGGAAGCGGGACTACAAGCGGTTCTTCGACCTGGTGTATCCGCGACTCGACAAGCACGGGCTCTTCGTCGCCCACAACGTCGTGAACAAGCGCAGCGAGATGGGAGATTTTCTCGACGCGGTGCAGAAACACCCGTCGCTCTGGACGACGATCGTGTCGCCGTCCGGGGAAGGCATGTCGGTTTCGCTGAAACGATGACGCGGGTGATTATTCGGAAGGGGCTTCCGCGGCGGCTTTCTTCGTGACGCGCTTCTTCCGGGGCTTGGCGCTACGGAGTCCGGCAGGTACCGGTTCATCGCTCGGCTCGAGGCGCGACATGCTGGTGAGGAACTTCTTGATCCCGTGCTCGTCGAACTGCACCCGGGTATACGCGTCTTCCACGGCAATCACGGACCCGAGCCCGTACGTAGGTTCGACCACCCGGGCGCCAACCTCGAACCGCTTCATTACGACTCCTTCGACGACAAAACGGCCCCGTTGGCCGCCGCAAACCTTAGAGTATCTGATATTTATGCGAGTGCGTCAACCGCGCACAGGGGTTGACGCCTGACCTTGCGATAATTGAGCGCGCCGTCGTCGCTCGATCCGAGCGCGCCCGCCGTCCCTTTATGCGTCCAGTTCACATCATCGGTGTCTCGCTCGACCTCGGTGGGAACCGCCGCGGGGTCGACATGGGGCCATCCGCGTTCCGCATCGCCGGAATCAGCGAGCGCCTCACGGCTCTCCACATGACCGTGGTCGACGAAGGTGACCTCGTGGCGCCGATTCCCGAGGTGAAGTCGTCTGGTGACCCGCGCAAGAAGTACATCCGCGAGATCGCCCGCGTCTGCGAGCGCCTTTACAAGACGTCGCTCTCGGCGCTCGATCGCGGTGGCCTGCCCGTCGTCCTCGGCGGCGACCACAGCCTCGCGGCAGGCTCCGTCGCGGCGACCGCCGATTTCGTCC
Organism: Vicinamibacterales bacterium; assembly: GCA_036258055.1. Taxonomy (GTDB): domain Bacteria; phylum Acidobacteriota; class Vicinamibacteria; order Vicinamibacterales; family 2-12-FULL-66-21; genus DATAEK01. The sequence continues at coordinate 907 of DATAEK010000309.1, read as the reverse complement.
GGCGCGAATCGAAGCCGCTCGGCCTGATCTGGGTCGACGCGCACGCTGACATGAACACCCCGTCGAGCTCCGGCAGCGGCAACGTCCACGGGATGCCGCTCGCATCGCTTCTCGGCGCCGAGCCCGTGGAGCTCTCGCGCATCGGCGGATTCTCGCCGAAGGTCGCGCCAGAGCACACCGTGCTCATCGGCATCCGCAACCTGGACGAGCGGGAGAAGGAGATCGTGCGCGACTCACGGGTGCACGTCTTCACGATGAAGGACATCGATCGGTCCGGGATTGCGTCAGTCATGGAACAGGCGCTCTCGATCGCGGGACGCGACACGGCCGGCGTGCACGTCTCGTTCGATCTCGATGTCTGCGATCCGACGATCGCGCCCGGAGTCGGGACGCCGGTCAAAGGCGGCCTCGACTACCGCGAGGCACACATGGTGATGGAAATGGTCGCGGACTCCGGCCTTCTGCGCGCGCTCGATCTCGTCGAGTGCAATCCGATCCTCGACGATCGGAACACGACCGCCATCCTCGGCGTGGAGCTCGCGTCGTCGGCCTTGGGGCTGAAAATCATCTGAGGCGGATACTTGTCGCGGTCCGCTGGCCGCGGTCCGCTGGCGATCCGCGGTCGGCTGCCCGCCGTCGCTGGATCGGCGTCGGTTTCCGGGTGAAGGCCGCCGCTTGAGTGAGCCCCGTGATCGCCCGGGGACCATGGCTCACGAGTAGAATGGTGCGCCTTGTCCCCGCTCCCGTGGTTCTGGCTGGGCGCGCTTGCGCTCAACACCGTCTGGGTCTTCCTGCTACCTAACTCCGGTGGCCGCGGTGTCGCGCTCCTAGGAGTCCTTGTCGCCCTCGTCGCCCTTGCTCGTGGGCGTACGCGGCCCGAATCCACGCCGCGCCCGCCGCCATCACT
>DATAEK010000165.1:0-12367 GCA_036258055.1 Vicinamibacterales bacterium | reverse complement strand
CGCCCCTTCGGCACGCTCCGCGAGCAGGCGGCGATGCAGCAGGAGTGGCTGCGCAAGCGGCTGGACACCTTCCTGCCAGCGCTGATGCGGAAGCACGGCATCGATCTCTGGGTCGTCCCGATGCGCGAGTACAACGAGGACCCGGTGTTCAGCGCGATCACCGCACCGGAGACATTCGCGGCCCGACGCCGCACGATTTACGTCTTCTTCGACAAGTGTGCTGCCAGCGGCGCCGCACCGTCGCCGTCGTGCGTCGAACGGATCGCTCTTGGGGGAACGTCGCAGGGCGGCGTGTTCGAAGCGCGGCGATCGACGAAGGCCGCGGCCGGTGACGTGGGAAGAGGTCAGCAGGCGGAGCTCTGGGGCGACGAGCAGTGGCAGATCCTGAAGACCGTCGTCGAAGAGCGGAAGCCTCGCGTCATCGGTATCGATCGATCCACCGTGTTCGCGTTCACCGACGGCCTGTCCAGCGGGGAGCTGAAAGGCATGACGGCTGCGTTGGGCGACGCCTGGACGTCGAAGTTCCGCGACGCGGAAGGCTTGCCGCTGGAGCTCGTGGCGTCACGTCTGCCCGAAGAAGAAGTCTTCTACCGGAAGATGCAGGAGCTCGTCTGGTCGCTCACCCAGCGCATGTTCTCGCGGGAGGCGATCACGCCGGGCACGACGAAGACGAGCGATCTGGTGTGGTGGTGGCGCCAGCAGGTCAACGATCTGGGCCTCGGTACGTGGTTCCAGCCAAGCGTGGACGTGCAGCGGAAAGGCATGACGGCCGCGCAGATCGGCGACGACCCGATCATTCAACCGGGAGACGTGCTGCACTGCGACGTCGGCATCACCGTTGCCCGTCTCAATACCGACACCCAGCACGATGCGTATGTGCTGATGCCGGGTGAAACGGATGCACCGGAAGGGATCAAACGCGCGCTTGCCAACTCCAACGCGCTCCAGGACATTGTGATGGACGAGATTCGTCCAGGACGGACCGGCAACGAGATCCTTACGGCGTCACGCGCGCGGATGCAGGCCAAGCAGATCGACGGCACGGTCTACTCGCATCCAATCGGTCTCCACGGCCACGGCGCCGGGCCGCTCATCGGCCTCTGGGATTACCAGGACGGCGTACCGGGCCGCGGCGACGCGAAGGTCATCCCCTCGATGTGGTTCTCGATCGAGCTCCAGGCCACGACGCCAGTACCGGAGTGGAATGGACAGGCTGTGCGCATGGCGCAGGAAGAAGACGCCATCGTCAGCGCGGACGGCAAGATTCGCTGGGCCCTCAAGCGTCAGGACAAGCTGTTTATCGTGAGGTGAATTCGGCGCACGGTCTTGGGCGTTCGAGCTTATCGTGGCGTTGCGCCAGCATTTCTCAGTTTTGCCGCGGGGCCCCACCCCCGCGGCCTGCCAGCGCTCACTTCGCTCGCGCCGCTGATTACCGACAGCCGGGTGCTTGGATTGACACCAGTCTGTACCGAACGCCGAACGCTGAGACATTCACTTCGTACTGCTCTTCGCGTTCCGCGGATCGTCGGCCGGATTGACGTACTTGAACTCCACTGGTCCCTGCCCGTAGAGCACGATCGTCGTTTCCTGTCCGCCGGTAAACGCGAAGTGATTCATGTTCGCCGGCATCAACGCGAACCCGCCGACGGCGAGCGTCTTGTTGCCGGCGCCCTTCACCAGCTTGTCGCCCATTCCGAACGTCAGCGCGCCCGATGCCACGACCACATGTTCGTCGGTCGGATGCGAGTGCGCTGGAATCGCGTAGTTCGCAGGAAACTTCAGCCGAACCGCGTACGGAGCCGACTTCGTCGGATCGCCCGTGAGCACGGCGATCTGCGCGCCAGCCGGCAGCAGCGGCGGCGCGGGGCCCCACTGCGCTTCCTGCGGCGTTTGAATCACATGGGCATTCGCTTGTGCCCGCAGCATGGACGTTGCCGCACCAGACAGAATCGCGGCCGCGGTGATCACCGAAACGGTCGTTCTCATGTGCCCTCCCAGAAAACGTGGCGACGTTTCGTCGCATGGACCACTATAGTCAGCGCGACCGTGCTCGCGCGTCCCACGGTTGGGCCATTTCTCGAGAATGTGCGGGTATGGCCCGAACGGGCCAGTCGACCAGTGAGTTCCGGCCCTCTCTATCCATTGCGGGTTTGGCCATGATCCATTTCCCATGGCCCATGGCCCATGGCCCATTTCCGGGCCCATGGCCCATCAGGTCACGCTCTTCAGCGGCCTGTCAGAGCAGCCCGCGCCGCGCCGCCTGGGCGACAGCCGCCGCGCGGGACGAGACGCTGAGCTTCGTGAAGATGTTCGCGACGTGACGATGAATGGTGTGCTCGCTGACGAACAGCCGCTCGGCGATCGCCTGGTTGCTCAGGCCAGAACCAAGGTGGCGAAGAACTTCGACCTCGCGTTTCGTGAGGCCGGCATCACGCGGCGCGTGACTGGCTGGTGACCGGGCGGGCGCATCCGTTGTCGTCGCGGAGTCGAGGATCGCTCGGGCGCGCGCGACCTCGAGCTCGGCTCGGAGCTCGTTAAACAGATCGATCGCGCGGTGCAGCTCCTGCCGCGCCTCGTCGTGACGTCGCAGAGCCAGGAGCGCTCGTCCGAGCTCGACCCGCGCTCGCGCCAGCTCGAATGACGCGCCGCTCTGAAGAAACCCATCCACGGCATCCTCCAGCGCCCGCCTCGCTCCGTCCGGGTCACCTGATCCGAGCGCCACGAACCCGGTCGCCAGGCTGGCGGCGGCCCGAAGCGGCAGTGTGTTGACGATTCGGGCAATCGCCGTCAGCTCCGCGAGGGCGGTCTTCGCGCCATCGAGATCTCCAGCGCCTACGGCTCCGCGCACGAGGAGATCAAGACCGGCGGCACGGTCGATGCGGTTCTGTGGCGGGACCCGCCGCAGATACCGCTCGGCCTGCTCGCAGGCTGCGCGCGCGTCCCCGCGATCGATGGCCAGCTCTCCGCGGCCGAGCGACGCGAGCGGATGCGGCTCGGATCGCTCGAAGAGCTGAGTTGCCTCGACCAGCCGCCCCTGACGCCGGCGCAACTCCGCGAGCCGGACGACGCCGTCGGCCGTCATCGCCGGGCGGCTGGCGGCCAGTTCGTCGGTCGCCGCCATGAGCTCCTGCTCCGCTTCGATCCAGGTCCCGCGCCACATGCAGATGGACGCGTACTGAGTCCGGCACACGGCAAAGAGCGGACGCAGTCCCCACTTGGTACAGAACGCCCTGAGACGGGTGACCCATTGAAGCGCCCGATCGTAGTCGCGGACGCGATCGCACGCCGCGATCATGTAGCAGCACGACAAGCCGACGGCGATGAGGTCCGTGAACTCACCTGCGACCACCGCCGTGTTCACTTCGTCGAGCAGGCGCATGCCTTCTGCGACCGCGCCGGACGACACGAGGGTCAGCCCCTGCACCGCGCGACCGAGCATCTCGAGATCGGTGCTGCCCGCGGCCTTCGCGGCGCGGATGCCCGCGACGGCGTGGGCGTGCGCGCGATCGGGATCACCGTCTTCGAACAGTGCCAGGACGCCCTCGCGCAGCTCGAGCCAGGCCTGTTCGGCGCAGTCCGGATCGCCTTCGAGCAGCCGTCGCGCGCGCTGCAGCCAGCCGTTCGCCACGGCGTGCTCGCCGCGAAATGCCCAGCAGTCCCATGCAATCGCGGTGGCCAGACGCGCCGCGCCCCGCTTGTCTTCGCGCGCGAGGTAGAGACGGTAGGCACGCTCGCGCACCTCGAAGAGCAGATCGGCGAGGTCGAGCCACCAGGCCGCGACGCCGAGCCCTTCGAGCGCTTCCGGACTCTCGCGCCCGGCGAGTGCGGCCTCGAACGCAGCCCGCGCCTCGACCCAGGCGCCACGCTGCAGCGCCTCGTTGCCGGCAAGGTAATCAGTGGATGCGTCAGACATCGCTGTGCGACCGCGCCCGATCCGCGGTGGCCCGAGGCTCTACTCGTAGTACTTCTTGTACATCCCGCGCCGGAAGATCCACCCGCCGAGAGGCCCCAGCCATCCGAGTACGTAGTACATGTAGCCGAGATCCATGAGCTCGATCAGATTGCCGTCGAAATCCTTCACGAAGAAGAACGAGTGGCCCCGCGGCGACCGCTCCGGCTTGCTGACGCACTCGACACCCTTGCTGACCAGGTAGTCGTACCACTTCTGCAGGTTTCGCACGTTGAAGGACAAGTGCGTGAGGCCGACGCGGTTCCACGGCACCGCCGACGGCGGTTGCTGCGGCTGGAACTCGAAGATCTCGAGCACGCCGCCGCCGGGCACCCGAATCCAGCCGATCTTGCAACTCGGCTGCGGCGCGTCGACGCCGAAAAACGATCGCACGCGATCAGGTGGCGTATCCGCAACGCCCACCAGCGGGCAGCCGAAGATCTCCCAGTAGAACCGCACGGCCTGGTTGAAACTGGAAACCGTGATCCCGACGTGGCTGAACGATCGAGCTCTCACGCAGATCTCCGCTACTTCAGATCGGTGGCTTTGATGTGATCCGCCGTCCGCAGTGCCTGAGCGGCAATCGTCAGGCCGGGATTGACGGCCGCAGACGACGGAAAGAACGACGCGTCTACGACGAACAGGTTCTCGACGTCGTGGGTCCGGCAAAACGGATCCAGAACGGAGGTCTTCGGGTCCGCCCCGAAACACAGCGTCCCGCACTGGTGCGTGGTGTTCCGGCTGCCGTGCGAGTGCTTCATGACGATCCAGAAACCGATGCGTTTGAGGATCCGCTCGGTCTCCTGCACCAGCAGGCGGTGCGCTTTGAGGTTGTTCGGCCGATACCACAGCTGGATCCGTCCGTCGCGATCGACGGTCACGCGATTCTCCGGAGCCGGCAGGTCTTCCGACATCACGAGCCAGTCGACACCGCGCGCGACCCAGGCGTCGTAGGCCCAGAGCGGAACCCATGGCACGACGGTCTGTGCCATGACGCCGTGGGTACGCCCCTGCGATTGAATCTGGCCGAGCGGGAAAGGCGTCCGTTCACCCTTCAAGTAGAAATCGTTGATCGCGACGGTCTTCTGAAACACGGTCGCGTTCTTCTCGAAGGGATGAAATCCCTGCATCATCGTGGCGAGGTGCGCCATGTAGCGGCGCCCCACGAGCCCCGACGAGTTCGCGAGCCCGTTCGGGTGCGCATCGTTGGCGGACTTCAGCAGCAATGCAGCGGAGTTGATGGCGCCGCACGCCGCCACGACCAGCGTGGCGCCGACGCGAATCACGTCGCCGTTCCGCTCGACCTCGACGCTCTCGATCCGATCCCCGCGTGACGTCGTGATCAAACGCCGCGCGCGCGCGTTCGTCCAGAGCGTGACGTTCGGACGCGTCAGTACCGGACGCACGGCGACGACGTCGGCCTCGCTCTTCGCGTGGAGCTTGCACGCAAACGAGTTGCACGTGTTGCAGAGAACGCAGCCGCCAGGCTCGCCGACGCGCAGCAGCCCCAGCGGCAGCGCGGAGGGATGCAGCCCCTGGGCTTTCAGCTGCCCGACGATGGCGGCCATGCCGTTGGAATGCGGGACCGCGGGATACGGAAACGGTCCGCGCGGCGGCTCCGTCGGATCGGTGTTCGGCTCACCGCGAACCTGATACAGCCATTCCGCGCGGTCGTAGTACGGCGCGAGCGTTTCGTAGTCGATCGGCCACGCTGGAGAAATCCCGTCCATGTGCTCGACGGCCTGGAAGTCCTCACGGCGCAGCCGATAGAGCACGCTACCCCAGAACTTGGTGTTGCCCCCGACGCAGTAGTGCGTGTACGGACGAAACTCGCGGCCGTCTTCGTCGAGCCAGAGCTCCGTCGTCTGGTACCGCAGATCCTTCCAGACCGCGACGGGACTCCAGTTCTGATCTTCCTGCGGGATGAAGTCACCCCGTTCGAGGATCAGCAGACGAGCCGGGCTGTCCGCGAGCGCGTGCGCGATCGTGCCTCCGCCGGCGCCACTCCCGATGATGATGATGTCGTAGTGCTCGGTCACTGCCCGGTGTGCTGCATGCTCGCGTAGACCTGGTCCATCAGGCGCTGGTCGTCAATCGCCCGTTCGAGGCTCATTTCCGGAGGACGTCCGTCGCGGATCGCGCCCAGGAAGTCACGATACATCGCGCGGTAGCCGCGGAAGTCGCGGAAGCCCGGAAATACGACGCGCGGCAGCATGCCGCCGCGCGTCAGGACGAACAGGCCGTTCGATTCGAACGTGATGATGCCATCACGCCCGAAGATCTTCGACAGGCGAAGGCCCTTGAAGAGCGAGGGAATCTCCCGCGAGTAGTAGAGCGATCCCACGGCATCGTTGTCGTACCTGAACGCGACCATCATGCTCTTCGCCCGCCGATCCGGTCCGCTTCGCGAGACCGACGGCCGGAACCCCTGAATCTCCACAATCTTCGGACCCAGACTGCCCGCCATGTGGAGCCAGTGGATCCCCTCCTCGAAAAACGCGTCGCCCCCCGCCATCGTCTCGTCGTTGCGCCAGTCGGCTTCGGCTTTGAGGCGCCTGGCGATCGTCGTGAAATGCGCGAAGACCATCTCGCCGATCGCGCCGCGCGACAGCTGCCGGCGGAGGTTCACGGCCAGCGGTTTGTAATGATCGTTCTCGCCGACCAGGACGACACGCCTGGCACGATCGCGAGCGTCCACCGCAGCCCGATATTCTTCCATGCGGAGGAACGCGGGTTTCTCGACCAGTACGTGCTTCCCGGCAGCCAGCGCCCTGAGCGTCAACTCCAGGTGGAAGCGCGGCGGCACGGCGACGACCACCGCGTCGACACCCGGATCATCGATGGCCTGAGCGTACTCGGCGTAACTTGCCGCTCCGCCATAGCGCCGGCGGTAATCCTGAGCCTTGGCCGCGTCCCGGCTTGCGTAGCTGCAGACGATGTGACGTCTGAGATATCGCAGGTTCCGGCTGTGAACACGCGTGATGAAACCGCAACCGAGAAAGGCAAGGTGCAGCCGCTGGGGCATCAAGGACTACGTACATTCTAGTTCAGAGGCCGCAGCGTGCGGTGCGACCGGCCGTCAAGCACGCTCGATCAGATCCCACTTGTTGCCGTACAGATCCTCGAACACGGCGACCATGCCGTATGGCTCCTGGCTCGGCTCACGAACGAACCGCACACCGCGTGCGCGGTAGCGTTCCACGTCGCCGGTGAAATCGTCCGTGTGCAGGAACAGGAACACCCGTCCTCCCGTCTGGTTGCCGATCCGCGTGGATTGCTCGGGTGTCACGGCCCGCGCGAGCAGCAGATCCGGCCCGCGCGATCCCGGAGGGCGCACCCTCACCCATCGCTTCACGTCGTCCAGCGGCGTGTCCTCGACGAGCTCGAAGCCCAGCACACGGGTGTAGAACGCGATGGCTTCGTCGTAGTCGCGAACGACCAAGGCGATGGCACCGAGGTTCTGCGTCATATGGGATCACACACCGATATCTTCGTTCCAGAGATCGGGATGTGCGCGGATGAACTCGGTCATCAGCCGGATGCAGGTTGGGTCCTGCCGCACCTCGACGCGGACTCCGCGCGAGCGCAGGAGATCTTCCTCGCCCATGAACGTCTGGTTCTCGCCGACAATCACCTGGGGGATGCCGTAGAGCAGGATGGCGCCGCTGCACATCGCACATGGAGACAGCGTCGTGTAGATCGCGGACTCACGGTACACGGACGCGGGTTGCCGTCCGGCGTTCTCGAGTGCGTCCATCTCGCCGTGCAGGATCGCGCTCCCCCGCTGGACGCGCCGGTTGTGTCCGCGCCCGAGGATTCGACCATTGTGGACGAGGACGGATCCGATGGGAATTCCGCCTTCGCGGAGGCCGGCTTCGGCCTCGGCGATGGCGGCGAGCAGGAAAGGATCAATCTCGCGATCGGCGTCTTTCACCACTATAGGAGCGGCTCATTGTACCTGTCATTCCGGCCGCTCCGATTGCATTTCACCGGATCGCGTCTGGCAATCGCCACGGTCCTGACGGAGAATCAGCCAACCATGAACGCCTTGGTGATTCTCGGCGTTGTCGTCGACGTCTTGATGGCGTTGTTCCTGCTCCTGGTCTTCGGCTGGATCATGGACAGCTGGCACGATCCGAACGGCGCCTGGGTCGGGGTCGTCGTCACAACGCTGTGGCTGCTCGCGTTCATCTCCACCACCGGCGCCGCCGGTCTCGGCCTCCGGCTTCGCCACCGGAGGGTACCACCTGGTCGCGTCGCGCTCGTGGTCTGGCTGCCCGCGGCACTCCTCGTCGGGATCTGCGTCATCGGGTTCACGATTGCACCGCCGTAGCGTGTGCAGATCCACCGTTGTCCCGGGGGGTCAGATAGATTTTCTGAATCCGGTGGGTCAGATCAGAATCGAGATCTGACCCCCGGAACAATGCGCAGAATCTGCGATCTGATAGGAAGAAGTGCGCGGTCAGAACAGGACGGCGACGTCGATTACGGTGTGCGACTGCGTGCTGTAGATCACGGCGTGGCCGTCGATGACGCCGCGGCTGTAGCCCCTCGGCAGCGGCTCGAGGCGACGTTCGACTTCGACTGGAAAAGGCTGCATCTTCTTCTGCCATCCCGGCGGAAGCGCGCCTCCGCGGGCGACCTTCTTCTGCAGACCCGGAGGCAGCGATTTGTACCGTGGCGTGTAGTACTCGCGAATCACGCGCTGCTCACCAGTCGAAAAATGCACGCTGACCGCAACGCGCGTCCCCTCGTCGGCCACCTGGTCATGCTTCTGGGGCTTGTTGCCGTGGCCGTGCGACTTCTGATCGGCCGCGAGCGGAACCGTGGACGCGACGACCAGAGCCAAGGCAAACAACATGCGTTTCATGGCGAGCCTCCACGACCAGAATCGAGCTGGTCCTTCGGTTGAAGACGCAAACGGGCTGCCAGCCATCTGCACCTGGCTGTCTCAACAACTCCCGTGGGTGCCGCAGATACAGTCGCCTCGTGGTGACGTGAGACCGGAGCCGTAACAAACGTGGCAGGTGTCGACACAGATTGGTCATCGGCCGCCGACGGCTTCGACGTCGCCGCCAATCAACCGGATGGACCGTGGGACCGACGGGTCGGCGAATTAGTCGCGATCCCGCGGCGGAAGGTCGCAGCCAAGCGCTCGTTAGATCTATCGCGGCGCGATTGAAAGAAAAGGGCCGGCTTGCGCCGGCCCTCGATGTCTGGCTGAAGCCAGACGCCACAGACGTTGGTCCGGCTGAAGCCGGACGCTACCGGATTCGATGACCCCAGGCGATTACGCGCATCCGCTGGTCGTCCCGCAGTTCGAGCACTTGTAGCAGGACCCGCTGCGCACCATGATCGATCCGCACGTCGAGCACGGCGGCGCATCCTCCTGGTTCTGGATCGCCGCAAACGACGAGGTGGCCTTGGACACAATCGCGGCGGTTGGCGACGCGCCGGCGGCCGCGGCGACGTCGAGCGGCAGCTGCTCGGGCGTCGTCACCAGCTCCTCGCGGTTGTTGACGCCGACCCGGTATTGCGCGTCAGTTGACAGGAACTTCGTCGCCATCCAGCGGAAGATGTAATCCACGATCGACTTCGCGAAGCGCACGTCCGGATTCTTCGTCATCCCGGACGGCTCGAAGCGGACGTGGCTGAACTTGTCGACGAGGTCCTGCAGCGGCACGCCGTACTGGAGCGCGTAGCTGATCGCCTGGGCGAACGCGTCGGCAAAGCCCGAGATGGTCGAGCCCTCCTTCGCCATCACCAGGAAGATCTCTCCAGGCTGCCCATCCTCGAACAGACCGACCGTGACGTAGCCTTCGTGTCCGGCGATGTCGAACTTGTGCGTGATCGCCGCGCGCTCGTCCGGCAGCTTGCGCCGCCGCGGACCCGAATCGGCGGCGGCAACCGCCGTCTTCTCCTTGTCGCGCGAGGTGTTGAGCGGCTGCGTCCGCTTGCTGCCATCGCGGTAGATCGACACGGCTTTCGTGCCCAGCCGCCACGAGTCGATGTAGGCCTGCTGGATCTCCTCGACGGTCGCGTCCTTCGGCACGTTCACCGTCTTCGAGATCGCACCGGAGATGAACGGCTGCACGGCGCCCACCATCTTGATGTGGCCCATGTAGTGGATCGACCGCACGCCACGCGCCGGCTTGAACGCGCAGTCGAAGACCGGCAGATGCCCGTCCTTGATGTGCGGCGCGCCTTCGATCGTCTCGTTCTCGTCGATGTACTCGATGATCTCCTTGACCTGCTGCGCGGTGTATCCGAGCTTGGCCAGCGCCATCGGCACGGTGGTGTTGACGATCTTCATGAGCCCGCCGCCAACGAGCTTCTTGTACTTCACGAGCGCGATGTCCGGCTCCACGCCGGTCGTGTCGCAGTCCATCATGAAGCCGATCGTGCCCGTCGGCGCGAGCACCGTGGCCTGCGCGTTGCGGAAGCCGTACTGCTCGCCCATCTCGATGACCTCGTCCCACACGGCCTTCGCCGCGTCGAAGAGATCCTTGGGCACGTGCGTGCGGTCGATGTCCTTGAGCGCCGCGCGGTGCTTCCGCATCACCCGGAGGAACGGCTCCCGGTTCTTCTCGTAGCCTGCGAACGGGCCGCCATGGTCGCGGGCAATCTTCGCTGACTGCGCGTAGGCGGCGCCGTGCATGACCGCCGTGATCGCGGCCGAGTAGTCGCGGCCGGCGTCGCTGTCGTACGGCAGTCCGCGCGACATGAGCAGCGCCCCGAGGTTCGCGTAGCCGAGGCCGAGCGGACGGTACTCGTGGCTGTTCTTTTCGATGGCCTTGGTCGGATAGCTCGAGTTGTCGACCAGGATCTCCTGCGCCGTGATCAGCACGCGGCACGCCGCGTCGAAGGCGGCGTGATCGAACTCGCCGGCCTTCGCATCGTCGGCCGGATACACGAACTTCATCAGGTTGATCGACGCCAGGTTGCAGGCCGAGTCGTCGAGGAACATGTACTCGGAGCAGGGGTTGGACGCGTTGATCCGCGCCGTCTCCGGGCAAGTGTGCCAGTCGTTGACGGTCGTATCGAACTGCAGGCCGGGATCGCCGCAGATGTGCGTCGCTTCGGCGATCTGCCGCATCAGCTCGCGCGCCTTGTAGGTGTCCATGACCTCGCCGGTCGTCACCGAGTGCGTCTGCCACTCGCGATCGTCCATCACCGCGCGCATGAACTCGTCGGTCACGCGCACGCTGTTGTTCGAGTTCTGGAAGAACACCGATGCGTAGGCCGGACCGGTGAACGACCCGTCATACCCGGCGTCGATGAGAGCCCAGGCCTTCTTCTCCTCCGCGACCTTGCAGTTGATGAACTCCTCGACGTCGGGGTGATCCGCGTTGAGGATGACCATCTTGGCGGCGCGGCGCGTCTTGCCGCCCGACTTGATCACGCCCGCGAACGCGTCGAAGCCCTTCATGAACGACACGGGACCCGACGCTGTTCCGCCGCCGGCAAGCAGCTCGCGCGAGGACCGGATGTTCGAGAGGTTCGATCCGGTGCCCGACCCGTACTTGAACAGCATCCCTTCGGTCCTGGCGAGACCGAGGATCGATTCCATCGTGTCCTGTACCGAGTTGATGAAGCACGCCGAGCACTGCGGATGCTTCTCGAACCCGACGTTGAACCACACCGGGCTGTTGAACGCGGCCTTCTGGTAGACGAGCAGGTGCTTCAAGTCGTCACTGAACGCCTGAAGGTCATCCTCACTCGCGAAATACTTCTGCTCGCGAGCCCAGCCGGTGATCGTGTCGACGACACGGCCGATGAGCTGCTTGACGCTCGTCTCGCGCTCGGGCGTTCCGATCTGTCCGCGGAAATACTTCGAGACGACGATGTTGGTGGCTTGCTGGGACCAGAAGCGGGGGATCTCGACGTCGCGCTGCTCGAAGACGACCTGCCCCTTCTCGTTGCCGATCACGGCGGACCGCATTTCCCAATCGATCTCGTCGAACGGATCGATGCTTTCGTTGCTGAAGAATCGTTCGAACTCCAGGCCGGACGCCGACACGGGTGTCGACGGGTGGGTCGTGGTCTGCGGGCTGGTAGGCTCCACAGCGCCTCTTTGCATCTTCCCCCTCCCAACGCTGAGTCACCGGCCTCACCCCAGGGCCAGCCGACCCGATCCAACGGTTGTCACAGGAAACGCGCAGCAGACGAGCCTGGAAGCCCCTTTTTCCGGGTGCATCAGGGGTTTCTTTCAGGCCATGGCAGGGCTGGGAAGTCCCGTCGGGTCTGTTGGCGTTGGCGGACAAATATGGGGCTTGTTTACGCCGTTGTCAAGCCCAGATCCACTACATATTGTGCCTGAATTTTAGGGCAGCCGCAATATAGGGGCAGGTAGGGCTGGTGGGGCAGCGTAGGGCGGGTGGGGAACCCATCTAACCTGACCTGCCCGACCTGCCCGAC
>DATAEK010000280.1:0-15699 GCA_036258055.1 Vicinamibacterales bacterium | reverse complement strand
CCTGGGGCGGGACGCCGGTGGGTATCCCGCATGGAGACCCGAGCTCGGCCACGGAGTGCTGGCGCGCAATCGGTCCGTGGCTCGGCAGCAGATGAAACTGTCCATGATCGACGCGGGCGATCCGGACGACGAAGCTGTCGGGCGATACGCCCATTCCACCAGCGAACTCGACGCCGGCCGAGTTGTTGTGGCACGACTCACACGCCTGACCATTGAAGAGCGGTCCCAGGCCCTGTGCGGGAGCGAGGTCGCGTTCGAAGATGTCGGCGCCCTGCGCGACGGCGCCGTTCGCTCCGGCACCGGCCGCGTCCGCGATCATCGTCGTCGTCACACCGCCCGCGGCGAATGTCGGCACCTTCAGGACGACACCCTGCCGGTTCGGCGTCGTGGCCGTGACCCAGATCGTCCGGGCGTCCTCCGAGACCACGAGTCCGGCGACACGGAAATCCGGGAGGTCCGCCTCGATCCGTCGTACGGCGACGACATCGCCCTCCTGCGTCATTCGAACGATGGTGTTGTTCCCGCGGTTCAGCACGTAGAAATCGGAGCCGCCGCCCAGGGTCGTGTTGCTCGCGAAGTTGCGCGCGGCGACCTCTGGTACCGCGGCCGTGAGATCCACCGGCGTATCGAAGACGTGCGAGCGAAGGTAGCGGGCATTGGGCGCCGTAAATAACGCCTGCGGATCCGCGACAGTTCCCTCGTCGTTGATGTCCAGCGCCAGGATGCGATTCGCATGCGGGTCGGTGACATACAGGATGCGCGTCGGCACCCAGTTGAACGCCATCCCCACGCGCGTGACGACGCCAGGATCCGAGGACTCCGCCGCGTCCGTGTTGATGCCGTCGATGGGCGTGAACGATCCCGGCGGTACGAGCCGATCGACACCTTTCTGAACGTGCACCTGCGCGATGCTCCCGTCTGCCAGGGCGGCGAAGAACACCGCGCGAATCGACAAGTCAGGAGACTTCGTCGCAAGCGCCGTCGCAACCGCAGCGCTCGTCAGTCCGCCGATCGACGCGGGGCTCCGATTCGTCAGCGTGCCGGTGAACACGCCGCCGGCCGTCAGGTCCGGCGCGCCCCGGAGACCGATACCGCTCGGGTCGGTCACCGAAATCGTGCCGTCGCCCGAGCTGCCCGACGGCGCGCTCGCGAACCATGGCCTTCCAAACCCGTTGTTGAACGAGATGCCAAGCGGCAGGCTGACCGACGGCCGATCCGCGGTGGCAGCAAGCGGGTTGTTGAGACCGTTCAGAAAGTCCGGGCTCTGCGCCGCATACAGGATGACCCGGCCTCCAACCGCCGTCGCCTGCCCTCCGGCCGCGGCAAAACCGGGAGGCACCGCCACCGGCCCGCTGCTCACGTCGATTGACAGAATGGCGCCCGGCGCTTCTCCAGGCCGCGCGAGCGGCGCGCCGAAGTTGGAGCTGCTCGCGACGAACAATCGCGTCCGCTCGAGCACCTGTCCGGGCTGAGTGAACGGCACGAACGCCGGGTTGTCGTGGAACGGGCCTCCGGTGTGGAAGGTCCCCACTTGCGCGATCGCGCCGGCGCCAGGGATTCCGGTTGCGACAATTTCTGCGTGAACCATCAACGGTTCATGTTGAGGATCGAGCGTTCCTGGCGGGTCGTTGCGGCCGGCTTGAACCGGCGTGCCGAGCGTCGCACCAAATGTGATCCCGAGTATGGCGATGATGAGAGACAGCAGAATCCGTCGGACGAACATGCCACTCTTGCGCATGACTCGCTCCTTTGCGTAAACGACTTGCCGGCCGGCAACGACTAGACGGACAGGGGCGCGATCTTACAACCGTCTGCGCGGGTCAAATCTGAGGTTTTTGTGAGGGTTTGATGGGGCCCCTGCGGACCCTCGGCTGCCCGTATCGAAATCGGTATAGGGGAAGGGCGACGACACGGCGTCGGCAGGATCAATGTCGACAATCGTCCGTACGATCTACTTGACCGTCGCAGGCACGGGCACCTGCGTCTTGCTCGCTGCCGCCGCGGCGCTCATGCGGGTGATCAGGACCGCGGCCAGAAGGGCCAGCACGGCGCTTCCGTAGAAACACGCGGCCCAGGTGCCGAAGCGTTCGAAGAGCAGGGCCGCAACCCAGCCGCCGATGATCGACGCGACCCCCTTCGCCGAGTACATCACGCCGTAGTTCGCCGTCGCGCACTTCGCGCCGTAGTAGTCGGCCACGATGGACGGAAACAGCGAGAAGATTTCGCCCCAGGTAAAGAACGTCAGAACCAGCGTGATCGTGAAGAGCGTGCCCGACCAACGGCCGATCGTGAGCACGAGTACGAGACAGATCGCCTGCAGTGCGAACGCGATGCCCATCGCCCGCTCACGACCTATCCTGTCGGACGCCCAGCCCCAGAAAATGCGGCTGCCGCCGTTCGCAAGCGCGTTCAACGACGTCGCCGCGGCGAGTGCCGTCACCGGAATACCCCAGGCCTCGGCGATCGACCCCGCGTTGGCCGTCACCAGCAGTCCGCCGGTGGCCATCATCACGAAGCTCGCATAGAGCACGTAGAACTGGCGAGTACGGAGCATTTCGCCGGTCGTGAACTGATGCTGCCCGATCACCGAAGGGCCGGCTGACGGTTTGGCCGGCGCAGCTTCCGGCTGCGGATGCCGGAGGAACTGGGCGACCACGAGGATCACGACGGCCTGGAACACGCCGGTATAGATGAACGCCGTCTGATATCCGCTCGTCTTGATGACGGAGGCGATGACGGGGATGAAAAGCGCCGTGCCGCCGCCGAAACCGGCCGCCATCAACCCGGCCGCGAATCCACGCTCCTTCTTGAACCACTTCAGCGCCGAACCCATGCAGCCGCCGTAGATCAGCGCCGCGCCGATCCCGGCGATCACGTACAGGGTGTAGAGCATCGGCAGCGTCGTGACCAGGCCGAGCCCGGTCCAGCCGATTCCGCAGAGAACGCCGGCGAGCGTCGTAAACACGCGCGGCCCCATGCGGTCGATGAGGAATCCCTGCGCGGGCTGGACCCATGTCTGGAACAGGATGAAGAGCGTGAACGCCCACTGGACGTCGGACAGCTTCCAGCCGGTCGCTTTCCGCATCGGCTCGACGAACAGCGTCCACGAGTACTGGAGGTTGGCGATCATGATCATCGCCACCAGCGACGCGCACAGCTGGAACCAGCGGCTATTGATGGTCACCGGAGGGCTTCCGTTGATTGGCCGGCATCATGCCTCTGGACGAGCGCTATGGCCTCGCTCCGCTTCGCCTCCAGCATCTTCGCGCACGCGTACACCGTTCGCGTCGTCGGCATCGGCACTCCCAGCCTGTCGCCGAGCTCGACGACCGCGCCGACTACGGCCTCGAGCTCCATCGGCCGCCCGGCCTCGAGATCCTGGAGCATCGACGTCTTGTGCGCGCCGACTCTTTCGGCGCCCGCCATCCGCTGGTCGATCGAGATGGGGAGCTCGATGCCGAGCTTCCCGGCCACGGCTTCGGTTTCGGCCATGATCTCTCTGATCGCTTGCGCGGCATCTGGATGCCTGACGAGCTCTTCGAGCGTTCCTCCCGTCAGCGCGCTGATCGGGTTGAAGGCGACATTCCCCAGCAGCTTCACCCAGATCTCGTGGCGGAAGCGTGCGTTGATTGGACATCGAAAACCGGCGGCAATCAACGGCTCGGCAATTCGGCGCAACCGCTCGGACTTGCTGCCGTCAGGTTCGCCGAAGCTGATCTTGTTGCCCTCGGTATGGCGGATGACGCCGGGCTCGATCACATCCGCAGCAAAGTAGGCCAGCGAGCCGACGACACGTCTCGGCTCGATTGCGGCAGCAATCACACCGCCCGGATCCACCCGCTCGAGACGAAGCCCCTCGAGACCGCCACCGAGACTCTGGAAGTACCACCACGGGATCCCGTTCTGCGTGCTGACGACGATGGTGTCGGGACCAAAGAGCGGCGTGAGCTGCGGAGCCAGAGCCGTCAGGCTGTGTGCCTTGACGCCGAGGAACACCACGTCGGCCGGTCCGATCGTCGAGAGGTCCCCGGTGACCGCCGGCCTGACCTCGAAGTCGCCATCCGGGCTGGTGACGCGGAGACCGCGCTCCTGCATCGCGCGAAGGTGGGGCCCGCGCGCGAAGAGCACGACGTCCACGCCCGGCGCCGCAGTACGAGCCAGACGCGCCCCGATGTACCCGCCGATGGCGCCCGCGCCCGCGATGACGATCTTCACGCGAACCTCATGCCTCGATCATCGCCTTCGGGGCTCGATCATCGCCCTTCAGGAGCGAATGCCCGGGCCACGACGCCGCGCTGAATCTTGCCGGTCGCGGTGCGAGGAATGGTGTCGGTGATGTAAATCTGCTTCGGCCGCTTGAACTCCGCCAGCCGCTCTTTGCAGAACGCGATGAGGTCGGTCTCGCTGATCGGTGCCTTCACGACAACCGCCGCCGCAACCTCTTCGCCCCAGGTTTTGTGCGGCACGCCGAAGCACACCGCTTCGGCCACGGATGGATGCGTCAGCAGGACCTCGTCAATCTCGCGTGGCGAGATCTTCTCGCCGCCCCGGTTGATCAGTTCCTTGATGCGCGCGACGAGGGTCAGATAGCCCTCGGCATCGAGGAAGCCGCGATCCCCGGTTCGAAACCAACCGTCGGTGAATGATTTCGCATTCGCCTCGGGATTGTTCTCGTAGCCGCGCGTGACGTTCGGTCCTTTGATCACGACCTCGCCTTGCTCGCCGGCAGGCAGATGCTTCCCCGCGTCGTCCATGATGCTGATCTGCACATCGGTTCCACGGCCGACCGAGCCGGGCTTGCGGGCGGCAGGGGGCAGCGGGTTCGAGGCCATCTGGTGCGCTGCCTCCGTCATGCCGTACGCCTCGAGCACGGGTGCGCCGAACGCCTGCTCGAGATCGTGCATCACCTGCGGCGGCAGCGCGGCGCTGCACGAACGGATGAACCGCAGACGCTCGGCGCCTGCGGGTTTCCCCGCGGCCGGATCGGCGCGCGCCAGAAGCAATTGATGAATCGTGGGGACTGCCGAGTACCACGTGACGCCGTGATCGCGCGCAACCCGCCAGAACGAAAGCGGGTTGAACTTGCCGGGTATCACCAGCGTTCCGCCGGTCGACAGCGTGCCCAGCGTCGACGCCACGAGCCCGTGGACGTGGAACAGCGGCATCACACACATCGCCACGTCATCGGGCCCGAGATCGTAGCTATGCGCCACGTTCCCGGCCGAAATGCACAGATTGGCATGAGCGAGAGGAACCCGCTTCGGCCGGCCCGTGCTTCCGCTCGTGTGAAGCACCAGCGCCACATCGTCGCGTGTGGGCGGCACGTACGGCTTCCTGGCGGTCGATCCGGCGAAGCCCACGGTGCCGTTCGCGTCCATGTCGATTGTGAGGATAGGAACCTTGTCGCCGGCGGCGCGCCGGGCTTCGTCGAGGCCGTCGGGCGGCAGGATCAGCAGGCGCGCATCCGTGTCCTCGAGATAGAAGCGGAACTCGTCCTCCTTGTATCCCGGGTTGAGCGGAGCCGCCGTTCCCGCCATCGCGGCCGCAAAGAACGACACGACCATGGGAAGACCGTTCGGCAGGGCGATGCCGACGCGGTCGCCGCGCGTAATTCCCGCCGCCGCGAGCCCTTCGGCCAGGGCTTCTATCTGATCGCGGAATGCGCCGTACGGAATTCGAAGATTCGATTCGGGAAGGATAACGGCGGTGCGCTCGGCCGGAATCGGCCGGATGAGATCGAACAGCGTCCGACTTTCGGTCTTCGAAGCGCCTGCGTGGTGATCTGACCCAGGACCCATCCGGGCAATTTACACCACTTGCGCGGAGGCGGGCGAGTGCCCATCACCGGCGCTGGAACAGCCCCTCCAACAAGACGATGTCGGCATCGCCCTCACCGACCGCCGCAATGATGGAGTTCCCTGCCGACCAGGACACGCGACGCGCGATGAAGATGGCGCGGTCGCCGAAGTCGGTCACCTGGCGCCAGGTGCCGCTCGCGGTCGAGAGCGCCCAGATATTCGTCGTGAACCCATCCGTGAGCGGCAATGCCAGCCATTGCCCGTCGGGTGACAGCGCGGGATTCACGATCTGCCACGTCGCGACCCGTGAAGCCGGTATTCGCGCCAGCACGCGGGAAGGGCCGGACTCCGGGGTTGCCGCACGGATTTCCAGCTCCGGCCGTCCATCGACGAGGGGGCGCTCCACCATGTAGTACAGCGTCCCGTCGTGCACGCCGATGACATTTCGTGTGGGCTCCGATCTCACCCTGATCGGGTCGCCACCCGACGACGGAATCTTGTTCAAGACGCTGCCCGATACGTCCGCGTAGTACAGCCACTTGCTGTCGGGTGACCACGCGACACCGAGTCCCTCCTTTACGAGATTGTGCAGGTTACTGCCGTCTGGATTGACCACCCAGATGCCGAATTCGAATCCCGTTCGGCCCCGGGACGAAACAAACGCGATCGAGCGGCCGTCCGGCGACCACAGTGGCACGCCGATCGCCACCGCAGGATCGTTCTCGAACGTAATCTGACGAACGTCTCCGCTCTGAGTGGAAACCACCCAGAGGTTGGCATGCCCACCACTGTCAGCGAGAAACGCAATCTCGTTGCCGTCGGGCGCGGCCGACGGCGTCAGTACCTGGCCGGTCTGACGGGTGATCTGGTGGCCCCGGCGGACGTTCTCGGACGCCGCGCCGTCGAACGGAAAGCTCCAGATGTCGAATTGCATGCGCATCCGGGTCGCAGACGTGACACCCGTGTCGTGCACGTCCGGCTGCTCGTAGGAGACGTCGGCCTGGGTGATCGGTCGAGGCGCCTGGCCGTCCAGAGGGACTTCCCACAGCCGCATCGACGGAAGGTAGGGAATCGTGTTGCCACGACTCGAGCCAAACACGATCCCATCGCTCGACGGCAGCCATGCGATGCCGTTGATGATGCTTCTGTCGCGGGTGAGCTGCCGCGTTTCTCCACCAGCGGCAGGGACGGCGAAGATGTCGTAGCGAACGCCGTCTCCACGCTGGAAGGCGATCCATTGGCTGTCTGGAGACCAGCGCGGATATCGGTGGTAGCCGGATACGGATGGAAGGATCACCCGAAGGTCGCCGCCGTCGAGCGACGCGGTCACCAGCCGAATCACTCGATCGACGAGCTGAAAGCACACCAACCGGCCGGTTCGATTCACGTCCGCGCCGCCGATGCTGTCCATGATCCGCCGGGGCGAACCGCCAAGTGCCGAGACGTCCCACAGCGCTCCCTGAGCATCACCTGGCTGGGCCGGCGAGAAGTACACCAGCGAGTTGCCGTCGCGCGCCCATCGAGGAAACTGATGGTCGGCTGCGTCCTTCGTGATCGGCAGCGGCGGTCCGCCTGCAAGCAGACGGACGAAGATCTGCCGCGTTCCGTTGAGGCTCGCGGTGAAAACCACCGATCGTCCATCGGGAGATATGGCCGGAAACTCTTCGAGACCGGGGAAGTCGGTCACCCGGCGGGCGGTGTGAAATGCGGCGAGTGGCTCCGCCGACGTCACCCGCCGTCCGGCGAAATATCCAAGGATCGCGGCGGACGCCATGGCGAGGAGCCCAAGCCCGATGAGGGCGGTCGTTTTCGACAGGACACGAGGTCCTGGAATCCTTGCAGTCGGCCATGTTGACTGCCGCACAGCTTCGAGGTCGAACAGAAGATCCCGGGCGCTCTGAAACCGGTTCTCGGGCTTCTTCTCCAGACAGTGCTGGACGATGCGTTCGAGAGCGGGAGCCGTTCGAACGATCGACGTCATTTCCTGTGGCTGCTCGTTCAGAATCGCGCTGAGGGTGTCGGCGGTCGTACTCCGCCGGAACGGCGGAGCACCGGACAGCATCTCGTACAGGACCGCTCCCAGACTGAAAATGTCCGACCGCTCATCGATGCGCAGACCACGCGCCTGTTCCGGCGACATGTAGCTCGCCGTCCCCATGACCGGCGCGAGTTGCACGCCGTCGATCGTGATCGTCTGCGTCGAATCGCTGGACACATCGGGGCCGAGGAGCTTCGCCAGGCCGAAATCGAGAATCTTGATCCGGCCATCCGTGGTCACGAACAGGTTGTCAGGTTTGATGTCGCGGTGAACGATGCGTCGCTCGTGCCCGGCGGCGAGACCGCTCGCGATCTGCATCGCGAAATCGACCGCTTGACGCGGCGGCAGCGGCTGACCGTGCATCCGCTCACGAAGCGTCTCCCCCCCGAGCAGTTCGGTGACGATGTAGGGAGCGCCTTCGTGGACGCCGGCATCGAAGACGGCCACGATGTTCGGGTGGTTGAGGTTCCCGGCGACGCGGGCTTCCTGTTCGAATCGCCGCGTCCGGTGGGCGTCGCCCGAAACGGGTGCGCGCAGCACTTTGATCGCGACGTCGCGCTGAAGCTGAGGATCGCGGGCGCGATAGACGTCGCCCATGCCGCCAGTGCCCAGCGCGCCGAGAATTTCGAACCGACCGAGTCGGTCACCCACCGAGACGCCCATGGGTGCGAGGAGTATAGAATACCGGTCCGCCGGGAGCAGTGAACGCACCAATCCCTGGCTCAACGGAGGCGGTGTGGTCCATTCCTTCGCCGACTTCACGCTCGACTCCGGCACACGGCAGCTCCTCGAGAACGGCGAGGAGGTCCACCTCTCGCCGAAGGGGTTCGAACTGCTGACCATCCTGCTGTCGAATCGACCACGCGCGGTCTCCAAGGCCGAACTTCAGCACCTCTTGTGGCCTGCGACTTTCGTCCAGGAAACCAACCTGGCCAGTCTGATCGCCGAAATCCGCAGAGCTCTTCGCGACTCCGCGTCAAATCCGTCTTTCGTGCGAACGGTCTATGGGTTCGGATACCGTTTCGTCGGCGAGGTCACACCAGAACCGACAACGGCGGCGGCGGCGCCGTCTCGGACGAAGTCCTATCTGGTTTTCGGCGAGCGTCAGATCATCGTGATGGAGGGGGCGAACGTCATCGGCCGTGCGCCTGACGCGACGATCCCGATCGATTCCCCCGGAATCTCTCGCTACCACGCCAGGATTCTGGTGTCGAACGGCGAGGCCACGCTGGAAGATCTCCGGAGCAAGAACGGGACACATCTGAACGGGACACGAATCGCGCAGCCTGTTCGTCTTTCGGATGCGGACGAAATCCGACTCGGTACGGTCACCCTGACCTTCCGCATCGCCGCGCCGATGAGCCCAACCGAAACGGTGGCGGAGCGGCCGACCCGTTCGTAAGCTCGCAGACAGAAACACCCGAACTGGCCGCCAGATCGAGGTTGACGCCACGGCCGAGCTAGTCGCATAATCCGGCAACCCGCTGCGACAAACTCAGTTACATCCGGAGGAGCGTCCATGAAGACGTGGAAGACAGTGTCTGTGTTCTCGGTCGTGATGATGTGGTCGGGCGCCGCACTCGCCCAGGACCCGGTGAAAGTGGATCCGCAGCATTACAAAGTCGTGTTCGAGAACGCGAGCGTGCGCGTGTTGAAGATCGATTACGCCGCTGGCGGGAAGAGCCCGATGCATCAGCACCCGGACTCGATCGTCGTCCCGCTGGTCGACTCGAAAGTCCGGTTCACCATGCCGGACGGCAAGACCCAGGACAGCGATCTGCCCAACGAATCGGCGATGTATACGCCCGCGGGCGTCCACAGTCCTGCCAACGTTGGTACCGGCAAGATCGAAGCGCTGCTGGTCGAGTTCAAGTCCCCGGCGCCCGGCACCGCCGCCCTCCCCACCAATCGCCCCGGGCTTGCAATGAAGGTCCTGGCCGAGGGCCCTCGAGCGATGGCCTACCGGACGACCGCCGATCCCACGTTCAGTGAACCGGCAGGTACGAAACACGAGTACGACCAGGTCGTCATCTCGCTCAACGCCGCGCAAATGTCGCTCGCGATCGACGGCAAACCGGCGAAGACGACGTGGGCGCGCGGCGACGCGCAGTTCATCGGCCGCGGCGTGGCCCATGAATCGAAGAACACCAGCGGCAAGCCGGTGGACTTCGTGATTGTTGCGATCAAGTAGCCGTCACGGTTCAGATCGTTGACTCAATAGGAGGTCACGAGATCAGGAGACCTCTTGGTCTCGTGGTCTTGTGACCGTCCGATGTCAGGGCCGCTGTCCGCTGGCCATTGTCCGCTCGCCAGGTCCGGCTACGGTCGGACGCTACTGAAGCTTGAACGCGATTGCGTTGACGGGATCGGCCATGAGTGTGTAGGCGAGCTGGCGGGAGCCAGGTGACCACGCGAACGTGACGACTTTGAAGCCGGGGTGCTGCCGCGTGACAGCGTAGGGAGGACCGCCGCTTACTGGCTGGAGCCAGACGTTCCCCTCGTCGTGTGTGAACGCGAGTCCTTTCCCGTCAGGTGTCCACCGGAGCGCAAACGTCGGTTCGATATCGAAGATCTTCGCCGGCGCAGTTTTGTCGAGTGCGACGACGGCGACACGCAGGCATTTCCGAGCCGAGTCGCGATAACTGTACGCCAGCCACTGGCCGTCCGGCGAGAGATCGAACAGCTCGATCGCCCGGTCGGATACCTCCCCAACCGATTGGCCGTCGACCGTCATTTTCCAAAGGGTCGGAAAGCCTCTCTCGTCAGCAGCGAAGTACACCCATTGTCCATCCGCTGAGACGATCGGGCTGGAGACCAGCGCTTTCAGCGTCGTGATCTGACGCGGATCCTCTCCGTCCGGTCTCATCCGCCAGATCTGACGGCTGCCACTCCGTGTGGAGACGAAGAACACGAAACGACCATCCGGCGCCACCGAGGTGTCCGCGATCTCGCGCGCGTTCTCCGTGAGCTGATGTCGCGCGCTTCCGTCGGGTGCCATCCTCCAGACGTCGTAGAAGCCGCGCTCGCCCCACTTGTACAGGAGCTGAGAATCCGCCGTCCACGCGAGCGCGTCATAGGCGCCTCGAGCGGTGCCGGACGCGATCTGCTTTGCCTGGTTTCCGTCCGCGACCGGCGCGATCCAGAGCTGCAGCAGATGCCCGAGGCTCTGGGTTACTACTCCTCTGCCGTCAGCGGTGACGGACAAATCCTTGTAGTCGTGCAGATCGTCGGTCAACCTGCGCTCGGTGCCGTCCGGGTAGCTCACGTGCCAGATTTGCGACAGTCCGCTTTCCGGATCGATGGCGGTCATGAGAAAGCCGCGTCGATCTGGAAGCCACGCCGCCGCGATGATTTTCGACGGCCGCGGCGGCAGAATCGTCTTTGGAGACCCGCCCGCTGCAGGAATCTCCATGACCTGCCACCGATCGCCAGCATCCGTGCGCTGCTTGACGGCGCAAAGAAGCGATTGACCGTCGGGCGCCCAGTCGAGCGCCTGCACGACGACCGGCCACTCGAGGGTCAGGAGCGTGTGTGGCTGTCCGCCTGCGGTGCCGACCGTCATGATCGCCGCGGCGCCAGGCGCCGCGTTGAAACGGACGATGGCCACCGACTGACCGTCGGGTGAAGGCGCGATGTGTCCATTGACGTTGTCGAGCACGCGCTCGGGTCGCCCACCCAACGTCGGGACACGGTACAGCGTGCCGAGCGTCTGCGAGACGCGGTCGGCGATGAGGTAGTAGATGAAATCACCCCGCGGCGAGAATCTGAGCCCCCAATACCAGGCGGGACCTGGTGGGATGACATCAATGGTGTTGCCACCGGCCACCTGACGAACACGCAGGCCCTGCTCCTGGTTCGGCGTGAGCCAGATGTAGGCCAGATAGGTCCCGTCGCGTGAGATCGCAGGTCCATACACATCGCCGGTCGTCGTCCGCCAGTCGAGACTCAAAGACTTGGCCGGGCTCGCCGGTGCCGAAACCGATAGCGTCCACTGCGTGATCACCAGCGCAGCGACCGACATGCCCACCGCCGCCATCGTCAATCCGATAGTCCGCGGCGATAGACGCGAACGCGGCGCCGCGGCGCCCTCGGCGGTCGTCAACGGATCGGTGGGTCCTCCTTCGACGGCGTGAAGACTCGCCGGTTTGCCGAAGTCGCGATCGGTCACCGTCGAGACGTGCGCGACGAATCGGTATCCTCGACCCGAAACGGTCACGATATAGGCGTGGTCGTGCGGTCCCTCGCCAAGAACCTTGCGCAGCATGGACACGTGCCGCGCGAGGTTGCCCTCCTCGACGAAGCTGTCCGGCCAGACGTTCTTGAGGATCTCGTCCTTCGCCAGCAGACGATCGCTGTGCTCGACGAAGTAGAGGAGCAGGTCGAAGACT
Source organism: Vicinamibacterales bacterium (assembly GCA_036258055.1). Lineage (GTDB taxonomy): Bacteria > Acidobacteriota > Vicinamibacteria > Vicinamibacterales > 2-12-FULL-66-21 > DATAEK01. Next base: position 3,475 of record DATAEK010000280.1, on the reverse strand, counting down.
TTTCCGGTGAGCGGAAGCGACTCGCCGTCGCGGAGCAGAACCTGATTGGTGGGATCGAGACGGAACGGACCAAATGCGTAGAAACGCCGACCGTACAACGGAGCGACCGGTTCCGGCATGACCGACCCGTCCTCGATTCCGAAGTTTTCCGAACTATTTCCAGACCGCGGAAGGACTTTCCCGACAGATTGCGACTAGCTTCGCACTCGCAGTTCGCGGGCAGCCTCAGGACCGGCTGCGACGGTCCGGACATTCTAGGCGAGTCCCGCCGAACCGGCAAACCGGAGGAATGGGGGTGGTCTCCCTGGAGGCCACCCCGTTTGCACGCCCAACGCCAGCATTCCTGAGGCAACTGGAAGCGTGAAAGGTGGAGCCATGACGAGACTGCACAGTGTCGTCGGACTTGTCGTCTGTGTTCTTCTGGGCTCGGTGACACCAGCCCACGCCGACGTCGTCACCGATTGGAACGCCAGAATTGTCAGTTGTTCGACAAATCGTCCCGGCGTACCGGGTCTCCTGGACATCGCGCTCGCTCAGGCCGCGGTGCACGACGCCGTGCAAGCGATCCAGGGAAGGTTCGAAGCGTACCGCTACGAGAACCCGGCACGGCTGGGCGTAGGTTCGCCAGCGGCTGCTGCGGCCGCGGCGAGTTATCGCATGCTCACAACCCTGTACGGCGCAGCCAACGCGTGCCTGGCCGGCGCGGTGGACCCCGCGGTGACGTATGCGGGAGACGCGGGCCTGCAGGCGGGATATGAAGCCGCCGCTGTGCTCCTGCCGCTGTATCGCCCGACCTTCACGGCGTCGATTGATCCATTCCTGGGGGGCACGGCTCCCGGGGAGTGGCGTCCGACGCCGGGAGTGACGCAGGGCGTGAACACGTTCATGGCCGAACTCGAGCCCTTCGTGCTCAACCGGGCGTCGCAGTTCCGGCCCGAGCCGCCATACCCGCTGCCGAGCGTCGCCTACTTCCGAGATTACGACGAGGTCAAGAAACTCGGTCGCGCTACGGGCAGCACCCGAACGATCGAGCAGACCGACATGGCCCGGTTCTGGACGGCGTTCGGCCCGCAGTGGTTCGGAGCGCTGCGTGCGATCGCCGACGCGCATGTTCCGGATATTGGTGACAAGGCCAGACTCCTGGCCCTCTGCGCACTCTCCGCGGCCGATTCGCAGATCTCCGTCTACGACACGAAGTACCACTACAACTTCTGGCGGCCCATCACGGCAATCCAGCTGGGAGACGACGACGGCAACCCGAGGACTGACGGCGACCCGGCGTGGACGCCGTTCCTTGCGACGCCTCCGTATCCCGATCACAGTTCGGGCGCGAACAACATTACTGGCGCCATCACCACGATCCTGCAGCTGTTCTTCGGTACCGACGAATTCAACTTCACGGTTTCGAGCCCCAACGCGGGTCTCAAGACGAACCCGCGTTCGTTCACCCGTTTTTCTGACGCGGCTCAGGAGGTCGTGGAGGTTCGGATTCTGCAGGGGATTCACTTCCGTCACGCGGACGAACTCGGGCGATTTCAAGGGTCGCGCGTCGCGCACTGGACGTTCCAGAAGTTCCTGCGGCCCCTCCCTGGAACCCAGTAGCACTCAGGTCGATCGATAGGAGAATAGGAGCGGCCCACGCGATGTGTTCGCGGCGCGCCAGATCAGAAGCTGTTCCAAAGCAGTACAGTTTCTTGGGAGGTCAGGAGAACGTTCGCGTTCTCCTGGTCTCCTGATCATCTGTTGGTTTGTCTCCTGATCTCGGCTTGGGTTCGCTACGCTACTGAACAGCCTGACTCGTCGGCACGGTGACCGTCGCAGTCTTCGTCGTTGCGTTGCCAGACGTGTCGGTCACCCTGTAGGTAACGGTGTAAACCCGCCCGGTGCTACCCTGCCCCGTTCCACGTTCGGCGCGCACAAAGAAGGTGCGATCGTCAGTGCCGAACGCCGCGCCGTCAATATCCGGCGCCTTGTCGCCCTGACCGAGGAACCCTGATTCCGGCTCGTTGCTCGTGATCGACACGAGCGTTACTGTCGGATTGCGATCGCAGTTGTCGTTGACCGCGATCGTTGCCGTAATCTCGATGAGGTCATGACTGGGCTCCCACAGAATGTTCGGCGAGAGCGACACGTCGAACGTCGGCGCCGCGACATCGAGAATCTGCAGCGGCGTCGTCGCGGACGCGGTGAAGTCCTGGCCAGGGAAATCCGTGAACTTCAGCGACGCGCTGGCATTCGTGAAACTCCCCGGACAGGCGTTCGCCGGGACAGTAAAGCTCCTCAGTCGCGTCAGCTCCGAATCGACCGTGATTGTCCCGAGGTCCGACGTCGTGACGGTGCCATCAGGACTCTTCTCCTGGAGTACCGCTGCCATCGCCGGGCCTCGCCCCGTATTCGCGATCTTGACGCTGTAATTGAGGACGTCACCGGGCTTGGCAGAGGCTGGACCGGTCTGATCGACCGTGACGTGCGGTGCCATCAGGTCGCCCATGAATCGCCGTGAATCAGCAATCGTCGTCGGGTCCGGTTCTTGTGCCGGGTCGAACGCTCCACTGCCCACGCCGCCCGACGACTCGATCAGGCTGAAACTCAGGTTGTCCCAGTCGTCGAAACTCTTCAGCACGTCTGGTTGATTCGGTGTGTCACCCACCGCGACGACCTCCACATCGTCGCTCCCTGGCTTCGCGGTCGTTTGGCAGAAGCGGTTCGGACCGTCATTGACCCTGAATTCTTTGATCTTGTCATCGCCCGCCTCGGCCGTGTCCGGCCTTCCGTTGGGTCCCGGCGAAATGCAGACGCCGTCGTTGTTGACGTCGGCTGTGGCGTTCGCGAAGATCAGCCCGCACCGCGACTCCCCCTCGAATATCTTGTTTCCGTTCCAGTCGACTTTGCCGGTGAGCCCGCCACCGAGGCCGACACACTCATCGAGGTTCGTCTCGTCGAGCGGATCTAGGAGCTTTCCCAGGACCAGCCGCGAGTAATCGCACCCGCCTGGAACCACGCCGGCAGTGGTCGGGACTTTACACTCCTGGAAGCTGTAATTCATCACGCTCAAGTAGTTCGGCTTGTCGTTGACGTTGTCGTTCCCGCCGTGTTGGAGACTCATCGTGTGACCGAGCTCGTGCATGAACGTCCCTGACTGCTGAGAGCTGGATCCCACGGAGAAGGGCCCGACGGTGCCCCAGCACGGGTTCCCATCGAGGTCTATCCCGCCTAGGGTGACGAGAAAGTCGCGCCTGGTCGGATTCGCAACACCCGTGGTGCAGTCGTTCTTCGCGAAGCGGCCATTCGTCTGATGGCCGAAGATCACGTATCGGAAGATCGGTTCGCGAAGGGGATCGAAGTTCGCCGCCTTCAGGTCCTCGAATTTGGCACCCGGGCCCTTTCCCTTTCCGAATGCGTCGATGATCTCCGTGTCGACCGTTTCGGCGATCACGCTTCCTCCGCCGCCGAGGTCACCGTAGGTCCCAACCAC
>DATAEK010000269.1:0-7816 GCA_036258055.1 Vicinamibacterales bacterium | reverse complement strand
AAGACGTTCGCGCAGAGCGGATTGAACTCGCGGAGTGCCGAGGCCCAGACCACCTCGGCCCAGTCGCCGCGGCGGTGGACGATCCCGCTGGCGATGGGCTGCTCCCCCTTGTAGACACAGGTCACCGTCGTGAGATCTGGGTAGGTGGCAACGGCCTCGCGAAACAGCGCCATCGGAAACACCGGCGTGCCGAGGTCCCGCATGTTTCGCGCGAACACGTCGTAGAACGCATCCAGGAGCGCGTCGCCGCCAACCGCCGCCGTCAGCCCGCTCTTCTCCGCCTTGCGCACCTGGTTGCGGACTTTACGATCGACGACTTCCCACTGACGATCGGCGGAGCTCTCCAGCCCAAGGGCCATCGCCACTTTGTGGCGACGTTCGAGCAGGCTCGGGCAGAGGCGCGCCGTGTGCCTCAACTCGAGGTAGTTCGCCTGGGCATCCTGCGCAACCCGCACCGCCGCGTTCACGAGCGCGTCGCCTGCGGCCGCGTCGTCAGCCAGCAGTCCGCCCGCGTTGAGGAACGGCAGCGAGATCGCGAACCTGCCAAACAGCCGGCTCCGCATGATCACGAGCGGCAGCACCCCCGCAATCGCGCCGCCGCGCTCGGCGGCGAGCATGCGGATTTGGTGGCCGAAGGCGCGGCCGATGAGGCGCGGCCATCCCGAGTAGAGATACGCGGACGACTGAGGATGGCCCGCGACGAACCGGTCCCACGACGCATCGTCACCATGTTCGGCGACGTGGACGAGTCCGTGCGGTGTCGTGGGTGCAGGCTCGATCGCATGGGCCGTGCGATCCGCGGTGAGTGCAGTCATGCGTGGAGTGCTCGTGCTACCAGAGGTACGGCAGCGGCTCGTTAGTCGCCACCGGTGCCGCTATTCCTCCGACCTGTCCGAGGAGGCCGCGCATAGTTCCGAACTTGAAGTCGGACAGCAGCCGCCGAAGCCGGCTCTCGGTTTGATCGAGGTTGCGATAGTGCCGGAAGCGGCTCAACAGACTTCCTGAGAGCCGGGGCTGCTCCGGATCGATCTCCCATGGGTGGATGTAGAAAATCGCCGGCCGCTGCTCGCGGCGGTTTATGCGATCGATGCCCCACCGCGTCCATGCGTACGGCAGGATCCGGAAATAGCCACCGCCGGCGACTGGAAAATTGAGCGGCCCCCACTGCGCCGTCGACGCGGGCGCTTCGACGATCGCGCCGGTCTGCCGCTGAAGCCGGTAGGCGTGTCGGGGCGAGAGCGGAATCCCGTAACGATCGTGGTGAATCGGAAAGATGCTCGCGTCGTACCGGAAGCCTTCCTCGATGAGCGCGTCGAGCGCCCAAAGCGACCTGGGCGTGATCGAGTAGCTGGGTGCGCGATATCCCTCCACTGGCATGCCGCAGGCGGACTGGAGGAGATCCTTGGATCGCCGGATGTCTTCGCGGAACATCGTCGGCGTCAGGTCGTAGACGAGCCGGTGTGCATAGCCATGCGACGCAATCTCGTGTCCACGCGCCGCGATGGTGCGCACCAGCCCGGGGGCGCGCTCGGCCACCCAGCCGAGCACGAAGAAGGTCGCCCGAACGCCAGCCTCGTCAAAAAGCGCCAGCAGCCGCTCGGTGTTGGGGACGACGCGGCTCTCCATGTCGTCCCAGCGGGAGCGTGGCAGGATGCCGTCGAACGCGCTGACGTGGAAGTAGTCCTCCACGTCCACGGTCATCGCGTTTACGACCGGCGAGCCAGGCTGCGTCGAATCCGTCACTGGGCTCCCCGTTGCATCAGCACCGTCTTGACGGTCTTTGCGATGATGAACAGGTCGAGCGCGATCGACATGTTCTTGATGTAGAAAAGATCGAACTGCAGCTTCTGCATCGCGTCTTCGACGCTGGCGCCGTAGGTGTAACGTACCTGCGCCCAGCCGGTCAGCCCCGGGCGCACCGTGTGGCGCTGACCGTAAAACGGAATCTGGTGCGTGAGCGACGAGACGAACTCGGGCCGCTCCGGCCTCGGGCCCACGAAGCTCATGTGGCCAGAGAGGACGTTCCAGAGCTGCGGCAGCTCGTCGAGGCGGGTGCGGCGGAGGAAGTGGCCGAGCGGCGTGATACGGTCGTCGTTAACCCGTGCCCAGACCGCACCGGTCTCCTTCTCCGCGTCGTCCTGCATCGAACGGAACTTGTGCACCGTGAACACGCGGCCGTGCTGCCCGACCCGCTGCTGCGAATACACCACGGGGCCGCGCGACGTCAGCCTGACCGCGGCCGCGACGGCCAGCATGATCGGGGCGGCCACGATCAATCCGACGAGCGACATGAACACATCGAGCGCCCGTTTCGCGAACTGCTGGAACCGGCTCTTCTTGAAGCCGGGCGAGAAGATCAGCCAGCTCGGACGCAGGTTTTCGACGGCAATCTTGCCCGTGTACTTCTCGTAGACCGAGGCCAGGTGCTCGAAGCTGACGCCGTCCAGCTTCATTTCGAGCAGCTTGTCCATCGGCAACTTGCCCCGTGCGTCAGACAGGCTGACCACGACCTGGTCGACGGAACGCGCCCGCACGATCGCGGGAATGTCCTCGACCGTGCCGATGATGCCGGGGTTGATGAGCGGCTCCCCGACGCGGGCGGGATCGGGATCGATGAAGCCGACGATCTCGACGCCGAGATCACGCCGATCGTAGAGTTCCTTCGCCAGCCGCACCGCGGCGTCGCTCGTGCCGACGAGCAGCAGCCGCTCGCGCGGGCCTATCCGGTGCGTCCCCCACTCGAACGCGATCCGCCACCCGAACACCAGCACGATCACGAAGACCGCCGCCAGCATGAAGACGCCGCGGCCGACAATCAAGTCGGGCAGCCAGAAATAGGTGCCGGCGAGGATCAGCGACGTCGCGCCGAGAGCCTGCACGGCGCGAATGAACAGCTCCCGTAGATCCGTGATGACGCGGAAGTCGTACAGGTCGGCGAAATAGAGACACAACTGCGCCACGAACGCGATGAGGACCGCCTTGGGCAGCAGGTCGCCCGCCCAGGACAACTCCAGCCGTCCGAGCCGGATGTACGCAGCGAGACCCACAGCGCCGACGATGACCACGGTCTCGCAGACGATCAGGCCCATGGCACGCCATGTGACCCCGCGCAGCACGATTGCCCTCATGGCCTAGCGAACTGTCCCGTCGAGGATAGCCGGACACGCGCTCAGTGATCGCCGAGGCGTGTGGGATCCAGGAACGTTGTTACTCCATGCCGCAAGCTCGCTCGTACCCAACCAGCCGAGAATAGCCATCAATCGCCCACCTTGCCGACCGACGCGTGGCCATACGAGCCGTAGTAGTGATAGGCGTTGTAGATGAGCGCGTCATCCGCGCGGTTGAGCACAATGCCCAGAATGCGCTCGCGACCGACCGCCTGGATCGCTGTATTTATCGCGGCGATCGGCGTCCGGCCGGCTTGGACCACGAGGAGCACGACGTCAACGAGCGAGGCCAGCAGGTGCGCGTCGGTCAACAGCGCTACTGGCGGCGTATCGATGATGACCCAGTCGAAGCGCGCGCTCGCTTCCTGCAGCACGCGCTGCATGCGCTCCGACGAGAGTACGCCCATCGGATCGCGATCAGGACGCCCGGCCGTCACCACCGACAAGTGGTCCGTCACCTTGAGCAATGGGACCCTGCGTTCCTCCACGCTTCGCAAGCCGTCATTCAAGCCACTGACGTTCGGGATCTGCAACATCTCGTGGATCCACGGACGCCGGAGATCCGCGTCGATGAGCAGCACCTGCCGCTTGTACGACTCCGAGAGCGTCAGGGCAAGGTTCGTTGCTGTCAGCGTCTTGCCCTCACCCGGCATCGCGCTCGTGATCATCACAAGGCGTGTTCCGCGCTCGGCTTGCGCGAGGTAGAGGCGCCCAGCGAGGCGGCGGTATTGCTCTGTGGACGTCGGATCCGCCGCGCTCACAGCCAGTTTTTCGGCGTTGGGGAGCGGCCGGTCGCCGTCTCCGTCGATCGTCAGGGGTGACAAATCCCGCCGGTCGTCGGTGATGCGCGCATCATCCGTCGAGGACGGAGGCGTCTCCATCACAGACGTCAGCTCCGATTCGGCGACGGGGCTGTCGACCGACCCGATCGGCTCTTGCGCAAAGCTCGCGTCGCCCTCAGAGGCCACACCAGGCGCCAGGACCAGATCTTCAGGTTTCAGGTTCCGTGACCGTGCCAACGCTTCATCGACTCTGGACATTGCGTGTGGTCCTCAACTCCTCAGAACAGGGAAAACCGACGGCGGATGCTGAAATGCTCGAACAGGCTACGCTCACGCTTTTTTCCCTTCTCCGGGGGCTCCTCGGGCGTCGCTGCCTGCGAAGTGCCGGCGGCGGATGGCGCGACCGTCGGGTGGCCGGCCGACGTCGGCGCACGCTGAGGTTCCACAACCGACACACTCGCCGGGGCCACCGGCTGTGCTCCCGTCAGAAGATCGAAGTCGCGACATACATCTTCGACGATGTCACGGCCGACGGGACGGCGGTCGGCTGCAAAGCCCGAGATCAGCGCGTTGTCGCAGATGACGCTTATGAGACGTGGGATCCCGCCCGATCGCTCGAAAATCGACTCGACGGCCTGCCGCGTGAACACCATGACACTGTTGCCGCCGGCGACGCGAATGCGCCCGGCGATGTATTCGGCGGTTTCTTTCGCGTCGAGTGCAGACAATTCGCAGCGGAGCGCCACGCGCTGTTTCAGCTGTCGCAGCGACACCTTATTCAGCCGGTCCGCGAGCTCGGGCTGCCCAGCCAGAACGATCGGCAGCAGTTTGTCAGTGGCCGTTTCGATATTTGCCAGCAGCCGCACTTCTTCGAGCAGTTCGTCCGGCAACGCCTGCGCTTCGTCGATGACCAGACCGGTCATGAGGTCGGAGCTACGCCGGCGCTCGAGCACCCTGCCCAGCTCTGCGAGCAGCACAGTCTTGGACGTCGCAGCCGGCGCGGCGAAGCCGAACGCGCCGGTGAGGAACTCGTAGAATTCGGACCGCGAGAGCGTAGGGTTGTTCAAGTACGCGAAGAGGGCGCCCTGCTTCTCGTAGTCCTGGATCACGGCCCGGATGAGCGTCGTCTTCCCGGTTCCGGCTTCGCCGACGAGCAATGTCAAGCCGCGGCGGCTGGTCAACCCGTATTGCAGGTTGCTCAGCGCCTCGCGGTGTTTGCCCGTCAGCAGCAGGAATCGCGGATTGGGCGTCAGATCGAACGGCCGCTCGCGAAATCCATAAAACGCTTCGTACATCACCACATCCACTGCTTGAGGAACGGGAGCTTCCACGCGAGCGCGCCAATGCACAGGAGCAGAGCCACGGCCCCCGACGAAGCCAGCAGAAGCCGCTGCCGCCGCCGCCTGAGACGTTCCACCTTCGTCGTCATGGTCGGTACCATCGCCAAGACCGGCAGCGAAAGCGCCGTCACGATGTCGTCCTCAGTACGGAGGCTGCTGTCGCGATACTCGAGCAAGGCGGCAAGGCCGAGGCCCACGGCCAGCGCGCCGAACGCGCCAAGTAGGTTGTACTTGAGGCGGTTCGGACTGGTCGGACGCAGCGGCATGCGCGGGCTGTCGATAATCTTGAACTGCTCGCCGATCTGCCGCCGCTCGAGGTTGGCCGAAACCTTGGCGTCCTGGCTCTTGCCGAGCAGTGACTGGTACGAGTTCTGGAGTGTCGTGTAGTCCCGCATCAGCTGGGTGAGCTCGGACTCGACGCCCGGCGCAGCCTCGAGTCGTTGCCGATAGACCGTCATCTGTGCGAGCAGCTTCCGCTCGTCCTCCTGCCTTTCCACGATTCGGCGCTGAAGCATCTGTTCTTCGCCCTGAAGATCCGACAACCGCGACACCCGGGCCTGATCGGCGCCGGAGACTCCCGAGCTCACCGGCGAGACCGGCTGCTCGAGCGCTTCCGCCGCGGCCTTGCGTTCGAGCTCTGCGATCGTGCGCTCCGCCTGCTTGATGTCGGGATGGTCAGGTTTGTAGCGAAGCCGCATCGCCTTCAGATTCGCGTTCGCGATTTCGAGCTGCCGGGTCGCCGTCATCGGCGTGGGCGTCGGGGACCCCGTCTCGACCGCTGCCGGAACAGTAGCCGCAGCCATCGCGAGGTCCGCGAGCTGGCGCTGGACCCAGATTTGCCGGTCGCGGTCGTGATTCATCGACTCCTGCAGCGCCTGCAGCTGCAGCTGGGTGTTCTGGAGAGCCTGCTGGTTCGCCTCCATCTGCTGCGGCATCAGGCCGGGGTTCGTCCGGCGGAACGCCTCGAGTTTCTTCTCGCGATCCTTGAGTTGCCGCTCGGCCTCCTGCAGCTGGCTCTGGAGGAACTGGTCCGTCTGATCGGCGAGCACCGCGCGATTCTCGATGTTCTCGCGAATGAAGAGCGAGGCGAGCCGCTCGGTCACGAGCATCGCCGTCCGCGGATTCGTGTACTCGAAGCTGATCGTAAAGGAGCCCGCGTCACCGCCGCGTGAGCGCGGAGGCGAGAAGATGATGTCCTTCGACCGCATGTTCTCGATCACGTCCTCCATGATCATCCGGCGCCGCTCGTTCGGGTACAGGTCGAACTCCTGGACGATGTTCTCGAGGCGCGTGCGGCTCAGAATCTCCTGGCTGATCGCCGACAGCCGCTCGTCGAGCCTCGTCGTGACCGTCGACCGCACGAGGTTTTCCGGAATCCGCTGCGGCACGATGAGCAGGAGCGCCGACGACCGGTAGAGATCCGGCTGCAACTGCGTCACGATCAGGGTGCCGGCCATGATGAGAACGAAGGGCACCAGGACGAACCAACGACGGCGCCACGCGATCTCGACGAAGTCTTCAGGCTTGTAGTGCTTTCCGGGTATCACTGTTGGGCTCTCCTATCGAACGAGCGGAAACGATGCACTCAAACCCACACGCGCTCCCTGACGGTTGAGCGCCCGCGCGAGCCGAGGATCCAGCGCCGCCGGCTGATCAAACTTGTACTGGTAGTAGAAATAGCGGGCGTAGAGGGCCAACCTGTGCGTCAACCCGTACTCTAGCCCTGCGCTGGTGGACACCGAGTAGTACCCGTTGTCCGAGTTGAAGCCGACGATGCCGAACGAGTAGTTCGTGACTCCGTCGAACCTCAGCGATCGCGATAGCAAGCCCGTGATGCTGGCGCTGACTGCGTCTGAGAGGAACGGATCCACGAAGCCCTCGTGGTAATCCACGCTCCGCACGTAGGCGACTGCGGCGGTCCAGCTGCGGCCGATCTCATGATTGAGCGCCGCGTTGCCGATGACGCGGAAGTTGGTGTCACGGCCCGCCGAATCGAGCGGCGTCGAGTCGGTTGTCACCAAGGCCGTTCCTGTCGAAAAGCTCAGATGCGTGCGCCGGGAGATCGACAGTGCCCGGCCGTAATTGATGCCGGCGTCTATGTGGTGGATGGCCTGCGGCCGAACGTCCGATCGGTCTGTATAGTTCGCAGTACTGTAGAAGTAGCCGAGATGCGCGGACATGTTGCGGGTCAGCGGATGGTCGAAACCGACGCCGCCGCCTTGACTAAAATAGTCGAGGTCACTGGCGACATAGTCCGCGAGCCCGGCTGAGTATGCCGCTGACAGCGTAGAGCGACGTCCGATCGATTGACTGTAGGCAACCGAGAGGGTACTCCGGTAGGACTTCAACCGGTACAGATCGTAGTCGGCGCCGACTGTATCAAACGGATTGTCGAGTGGAGTGTCGACGATGCCGAGAGCGATCGGGCTCACGAAGAGGCCAAGACGATACTCGGGCGCGTACACGAATGAACCGTTCACCGTAAGCCGCGAACGCTCCGTCATCTGAGCGCCCATGCCGGCCGCTG
>DATAEK010000164.1:0-13779 GCA_036258055.1 Vicinamibacterales bacterium | reverse complement strand
CGCGAGCTATACGTGCCGACGTAGGCGAGTATGCGCGTCGCCTGTGCACTGCCCTGTCGCTGTCGTACCGCCATCACCGGCGGGAACACACTCCATGCCGACACCGCCTGCACGAACTCGCGACGCGTTGGTTTGCGCATCCGACATCAGCCTACTCGATCAACGTCCGTCGCGACGACGTGAACCGCCTGAGTATCAGAGCATCCTGGTCAGAATCATGACCCCGGGGCTACGTGGACACGGCGACGCGGTTTTTCCGCGGCGCGGCGGCGACTGGCAGATCGCTGGCCACCGCGGTAATCGTCAGACCGATGATGAGCGAAGCGACGAGCTCGAGTCCAAGCTGCTTGAGGACGAGGTCTCCGGGCCAGGGTTGCTCGGCGTACCACAGCAGCCAGTGCGGGATCTGACCGACGGCCCATGCGGCCGTTCCCAGGACCAGCCCGCGCTTCATCCGCGTGCCCTCGAGGCGCAGCCGCGAATAGAACCACACGATCGTCGAGATGAAGACCAGATGCGCGACCGGCAGCAAGAGCATCTGCCACGCTCCGCCGCCATCCTGCGATCGAAGGAGCGTGCCGTAGAAGGGGGCGTAATCCCGCGCGAGGATGAATCCGTGGATGGCGATGGCCAGGACTTGCGAGACGACGAATGCCGCGGCGATCGTCGCCGCGGCGCGTCCGATGCTCATGACCGTTCTCCTGATTTCGCCCATTCGGCGGCGCGTTCCTGCAGACGCGTGGGCGACAAATCCTCGATGCGGCTGGCAATCGACCAGCGATGTCCGAACGGGTCCTTCAGTATGCCGTAACGATCGCCCCAGAACTGATCGGCCACGGGCATGAGCACGGTGGCGCCGGCCGCCACTGCCCGATCGAACAGCGTGTCGACGTCCCGCACGTAGAGATGCAGCGTGATTGTCGTACCACCGAGGGTGGATGGCGCCATCATGGATTCCGCGAACTCGTCGACGACGAAGAACCGCGAGTCGCCGAGGAGGAGCTCGGCGTGCATGATGCGGACGCCGTCGGGCGCGACGTTGCGCAGCAGCTCATTTGCGCCGAGTGCCTTTGTGTACCACGCGATCGCGTCGCCCACCCCGTTGACGGCGAGCTGCGGCGTGATGGTGTGAAAGTCCTCCGGTACCGGACTGGTCATTTCCTCTCTCCTGGCCTGGCCGTTTGGCGAGCAGTCCGCGCCGGCGCGCGGCGTCGACGAGATCGGCGAGCCGCTGCGCCTCGGCGCGAGCCACCACCAGGCCCTTCGCCGTGAGCCGGTAGTAGCGGCGCCGGTCGTCGTCCGACTCGCCGTGCAGCGCGATCGACAGCTCCTGAATCAGCCCGTCGACGAGCATCCGTTGGATCGAGCGATACAGGGTGCCGGGGCCGAGCTGCTTGTCGCCCTTCGTGAACAGCTCCACCTCCTGCATGATCCCGTAGCCGTGCGACTCGCCGTCGGCGAGCGCGAGCAGAATGTGGAACACGGCGGGCGTGACCGGAGCCGAGAGCTCGATGGGTTCCGCTGCGGCGCGATGCGGTTTCGCCGTGGATACAACCATGGTGGATATATCTACGCCGGAGCGAGTGGGTTGTCAAGAGTTCTGGATCGGGATGCTGCGGATTCTGGCGCGCCGGATCCCCTCGCGACGCGCCTTTCTCTCGGACCGCCACGCGTCACTCGCGGCCCCTGACACTCTGGTGCCTGTGGTTACAAAATCGTCGTGGTTCGTGCGTCCGGAAACGAATAACCGCACGGGTAGTTTTGAGTCTCGTACGCCCGCCGCGACGGCGCCGATCGTGCTAGGAATCACCGGTCGCGGCAGGGAAGTAGGGAGGCTCAGATGTCCATTTGTGCGCGTCGCACGAGCGCTTGCTTCGTCCTCGGCGTCGCGTGGTTGTTGCTGTCGAGACCGGCGCTCGCGCAAAGCGCCGATTCGAGCTTCGCCGATCTCGTCCGGAAGAACGGCATCATCTTCGTCGTGGACAACAACGGCTCGGAATTCGTTGGACGTCTGTTGCGAGTGGACCCATCGTCACTGACGATGGCGACGTCGGAGGGTGAGCGATCGTTTGCGCCAGAGCGCATCATCGAGATATTCCGGCGCGGAGACTCTGTCGCGAACGGTGCCAAAATCGGCGCCGTGATTGGCGCTATCCTCGGCGGTCTGGCGCTGAAGGATGGCGGGTGCGGCGCCCTGTTAGACCCCTACAGACCGTGTTCCGCGGGGGAATATGCCGGCACCATGGCAATTACCGGTGGCCTGGGCGCAGGAATCGGTATCGGCATCGACGCGCTCTTCCGTGGGCGCACGCGGATCTATCCGAGCAAGTCGGGACGCGATTGGCCGGCGGTAAGTGTCGCGTCCGCCGCCGGTGTCCATCACGCCAGCGTTCTTCTCTCGACGCGTTGGTAGGAGTCCGGTCGCGTCAGTGTCGCTGCGACGAGTACATCAATTACAGGTAGCCGTAGGGACCAAACGCCAGCATCCCGCCGTTGTGGTTGGTATTCGTGAGCAGGACTGTTTCCGCGGTCCCAGCGCTGTTCGAAGACGGAGGCGAGGCGTGGTAATCGGCGAGGACGAGCGTGCCATCTCCGGTGCGTGTGTAGTACACGAAGAATCGCCCGTTGCTCTCATACTGTGGATGAAAGGCGAGCCCGAGCAGTCCCCGCTCGCCGCCGGAAACAACCTTGTCCTTTCTGTTTGTCCTCCGGGCGTGCGCACCCTCGCAAAATCCTTACCTGCCGCGCGAGGGACGAATCCGGCATCTCAACGTGCTTGCCCGGCTGCGAACCGGCGGAGTACACTCAGAGTTTCGAGGCTGGCGGGCCGCGCCGCGGCCCGGAACCTGTGCAATCTCAGCCTGCGAACCGCGTCAGGGCCGGAAGGCAGCAGCGCTAAGCAGTCACTGACATGTGCCGCAGGCTCTTCCGGGTCGCGGTGGGGCCCGTCGTTCCACTTCGTACTTCAGACTGTTAACTTCCAACTTTCTGTCTGTGTCCGCCTATCAGGTTCTCGCCCGCAAGTGGCGACCCCAGCGGTTCGACGACGTCGTCGGCCAACGCGGCGTGACGCAGACGCTGCGCAACGCCATCGCCGCGAAGCGCATTGCTCAGTCGTTCGTGTTCTCCGGTCCCCGCGGCGTCGGCAAAACGACGACCGCGCGCATCCTGGCCCGCGGGCTCAACTGCGAGAAGGGCCCGACGGCCGATCCGTGCGGTGTGTGTGACGCGTGTGTCGAGATCGCGCAGGGGCGTGACATCGACGTCCTCGAAATCGACGCCGCGACGAACACGCAGGTCGACAAGGTCCGCGAGGTGATCATCGCCGGCCTCGGCATGTCGCCGGTTCGGAACCGCTACAAGATCTTCATCATCGACGAAGTCCACCGTCTTTCCGCGCAGGCCTTCGACGCGCTGCTCAAGTCGATCGAGGAACCCCCACCGCACGTCGTCTTCATGATGGCGACGACGGAGCTCGAGAAGGTTCCAGCGACCATCCAGTCGCGATCGCAGGTGTTCGAGCTGAAGACGATCGGTGTGAAGGCCATCGCCGATCAGCTCCGCCAGATCGCTGACGCCGAGAAGATCCAGATCGACGACGCCGCGCTGATGCTGATCGCGAGGGCGGGCGACGGGAGCATGCGGGACGCGCAGAGCGCGTTCGATCAGGTCATCGCGTTTGCCGGCAGCACCATCGGCGTGGATGACGTGACGACGGTGCTCGGGCTCGTGCGCCGGGACCTGCTGATCGAGACGGCCGATGCCGTGGCGCGCGAGGACGCGCCGGCCGTCTTCGAGCTCGCCGCACGCGCCATCGAGGCCGGCTACGATCTCCGGCTGGTGATTCGCGAGCTGGCGCGGTTGACCCGGGATCTGCTGGTCATCGGGGTGGATTCGTCACGCGCCAGCGATCCGGAGATTGCAGCCGAAGGGGAGCGGGATCGTCTTCTGGCTCTCGCCGCGAGATTCTCAGCCGAAGATCTCATGCGTGCGTTCGAGGTGTTGGCCAAGGCCGAGACCGACATCAAGGGCTCGACGCAACCGCGGTATCACCTCGAGATGGCGCTGTTGCGCTGGATCCACCTGCGCAAGCTCGTGCCGCTCACCGATCTGATTCAAGGATTGGAAAAAGGATCGGAAAAAGGAGCCGCCGTGCCCGGCCGAACGGCAACCGCGACGGAGCTTCCGCGCTCGGCTCCGAAGCCGCCGCCGACATCGAATGCGGCGACGGTCAAGGCGGTCGAAGCGCGGCGCGATGCGTCACCGGCGCCAGCTGAGCCTGCATCGGGAAACGGATCGGTGCCCGCACCCCAGCCGTCCGCCGCACTGGCGCCGGCGCCGAGTCTCAAGGATGCGTTCCTCGAAGAGATCCGGAAGACCAAGAAGTTCTTCTACGGAACGGTGATCGCCCAGGCGCAGCGCATCGACGTCGAGGCCGATCGGATCGTGCTCGCGTTCACGCCGCAGCATCGCGCGCTCCGCCAGCAGTTCGATCAGACGCGCGCCTCGCTCGAGGAACTCGCCACGAAGCTCGCCGGCCGTCGCATGGCGGTCGTCGGCGTCGAATCCGGGTCAGGATCCGCGCCGGCCGCCACCGCCAGCGCCGCACCGGCCGCACCCGACCGTCAGGCCGCCTTGCGGCAGCAGGCGCTCGCCGACTCCGGCGTCCAGGCGATGCTCGACGTCTTTGGCGCTGAGATCAAGGATGTGGAGGAAAGGTGAATCTTGCACGTGCCAATGGTGCCAAAGGTGCCTAGGGTGCTAGGGTGCCTAAGGTGCGAAGGTGCGAAGGTGCGAAGGTGCGAAGGTGCGAAGGTGCAAAGGTGCAAAGGTGCCTAGCCGATGGGCGAGGCTGCTCGGCACGTTGCACCAGCACCCTGGCACCCAGCCCCTTGGCACCCTGGCACGCTGGCACCCGAGCACCCCAGCACCTTCGCACCTTAGGCACCCAGGCACCTTTGGCACGGACAAGGATCAAATGAATATCCAACAGATGATGAAGCAAGCGCAGCAGATGCAGGAGCGGCTGCAGAAGCAGATGGCGGAGCTCCGCGTCGAGGCGACGTCCGGCGGAGGGATGGTGACGGTCGTGATGAGCGGCACGAAGCAGGTCGAGTCGCTCAAGATCGATCCCGAGGCCGTCTCCAAGGATGACGTCGAGATGCTGCAGGACCTGATTCTCGCCGCGATCAACGATGCGCAGCGGAAGGTCGACGAGGCGCTCCAGCAGCAGATGGGCGGGATGATGGGCGGGTTGAAGATCCCCGGCCTGTTCTGATGACGCGTCCCGATCCCCTCACCAGGCTGATCGAGCAGCTGCAGCGCCTGCCGGGCATCGGCGCGAAGAGCGCGCAGCGCCTCGCGTTTCACGTCCTGAAGACTCCCCGGGAAGAGATCGACCGGCTCGCCGACGCGATGCGCGAGGTCAAGGACCGCGTCACCTACTGCTCGATCTGCAGCAACATCACCGACACCGATCCCTGCTACTTCTGCACCCACCCCGGCCGCGACCAGCGCATGATCTGCGTCGTCGAGGAACCGGAGAACGTGACGGCGGTCGAGAAGACGCGCGATTTCAAAGGCGTCTACCACGTGCTGATGGGGGCGCTGTCGCCGCTGCATGGCGTCGGTCCGGACGATCTGAAGATCAAGGGTCTGCTCAACCGCGTCGCCAACGGCGGTGTCGACGAAGTGATCCTTGCGACCAACCCCAACGTCGAAGGGGAAGCGACCGCGATCTACCTGGCAAAGCTCCTCAAACCCCTCGGCGTCCGCGTGACGCGTATCGCGATGGGCGTTCCTGTCGGGAGCGACCTCGAGTACGCCGACGAGGTCACGATGCACAAAGCCATGGAAGGGCGGCGCGAAGTCTGAAATGTGCACGTTGCACCTGGCACCTGCACGTTGAACGCTGAACGCTGAACGTTGCGCGGTTCAGCGCTCAGCATCATTGCCGTCACATCGCTATCGTGCCAGCACGCTGCGAGCGCTGAGGCCGCGCTTGAAGAACAACACCATCCCGACGGCGATCCAGCAGAGCGTGCGGACTTTCCGGACTACGGCGAGCGTCGCGCCGGGGGCGGCGCCAAGCCCGAGGACCTGGGTCAGCAGCGCCGATCCCGCCTCGTTCACGCCAACCTGCATTGGAACGAACTTGAACGCCACAGTGATCAGGCGGTTCACGGTCTCGACGAGAAACGATGTGAGGAGTGCCGGGGGGAATCCCTGCATCATCCACAGCGTGACGTGCGCTTCGAGCACGCCGAGCACGTGGAAGGCGAGCTCACACCCGAGAAGCGGCACCATGGCGGTGCCGCGACGGCTCGCGAAGGTGTAGACCTGTTGCTCGAGCGCTCGAATCCGTTCGAGCCGGGCCGAGGATCCGGGAAGCAGCGCGGCAGCGCGGCTCAGGATTGCCGGCTGTTTCCAGACCAGCCAGAGTGAGGTCGCGAAGATCAGCGCCACGCCGGCGATCGCCACCTCGCTGATCTCGCGCAGCTCGCCGGGCAGCTTGAAGCGGAAGAGCAGCGCCATCATCCCCACCGCGATCATCGCCGCGACCGACAGTGTGTAGAGGACGTTCTCGATCGCGAGCGCGGTCAGCGTCGGTCCGAGCGCGACCCGCGATCGGACGAACGCTGCCTTGGTCGGCTCACCGACGATCGGTCCGAGCGGCGTGATGTTGCCGAGCGCGTCGCCGGCGACGACGGCGCCGAAGGCGTCGCGGAAGGAGAGGCCGTAGGGCGGCTCGAAGCACAGCATCCACGCCATGGCACGGGTCGCGAACCGCAGCCCGCCGAGGATCACGACGATTGCGAGGCCCCAGCCAATCTGGCGGAATCCGTCGAGCACCTCGCGCGATCCCACCGCGCGGACGATCCAGACGAACAGCGCGACGCCGGCGGCAGTCGTGAGCAGTCCCACCGCGGTCAGCGGCCGCCGCATCGAAGTCGAGGTCACGTCGCCATCATATAATCGGCGGGATGCTGCCCGCTTCGTTCCAGACGCCTGCGGCACTCCTTCTGGTCGTGGGCGGGCTGCTGTCCTGCTTCGCGGGCTACCGCATCTTCCGCATCGTCCTCGGGATCTACGGGTTCATCCTCGGCGCGCTGCTGGCCAGCTCCGCGATGGGTACCGATCAGACGCTGTGGATGATCGTCGCCGCGGTCGTCGGCGGGCTCGTCGGTGCGCTCATCCTGATCGCGGCGTATTTCGTCGGCGTGGCGCTCATCGGCGCGGGCATTGGCGCGCTCGTCGCCAACGTCGTTGCCGCCTCGCTCGGCCGCGAGCCGCACATCTTCGTCCTGATCCTGCTGGCCGTCGTCGGTGCGCTCGCGGCGCTCGCGCTCCAACGCTACGTAATCATCGTGTCGACCGCGTTCGGCGGCGCGTGGACCGCGATCGTCGGCGCGCTCGCGCTCAAGGGCGACCGCGTGGCGTCGCAGGCCGCCGCGCACAACGACGTCTGGCTGGCCTACCCCTTGAATCCGGCGCCGGGGCAGCGGTGGGTGATTCTCGTGTGGCTGGCGCTGGGTGCTGCCGGTCTGATTGCGCAATTGTCGACGCCGGAGAAGCGCAAAAAGAAGTGATCGCGCCTTCGGGCTCACGACTGGCGACTGACGACTCACTAACGAGTGGGACTACCGACTGACGACTGCCGACTGGAGACTGGAGATTCAGAATGGCCACTTTTTCCCGACATGTTGATGTGGACTGGAATGGTTCGGTGACCGACGGCAACGGCCAGGTCAAAGCCGGCACGGGCGCCTTCAGCCTGCCCGTGACGTTTGCCGCGCGCATCGGCGAACCGGCGGGCAAGACCAGCCCTGAGGAGCTGATCGCCGCGGCGCATGCGGCCTGTTACGCAATGGCGCTCAACGGCACCGTCGGCCGCAAGGGCGGATCGATCGCAAAGACGCGTGTCACCGCGACGGTCACGGCGGACAAAGGGGACGCCGGAATCAAGCTGACTACGTCGCACCTGAAAGTCGTCGCGGAAGGGCTCCAGGGGATCGACAAGTCGCAGTTCGCCGACGTTGCTCGCGAAGCCGAAGGCCGCTGCCCAATCTCGAATGCGCTGCGCAACAACCTGAAGATCGAGGTGGAAACAGAAGTCCGGTAGCGTCCGGCTTCAACCGGACCTCACGCCGCTTCAGCCGGACACTTCACATTCGCTTCACAATCGCTGGTCACACTCCGAAGTAACAAGGAGTGCGAGATGAACGAACGATACAGGTGGAGCGTAGCGATCGGACTGTGGCTGATTCTCGCCGGGTTCGTCGGCATGTGGGCCTACAACCTCGGGGTGTCTCATGCGCTGGTCGAGAGCAGCCGCCTCGCGGCGCTGCCGCCGGTGCAGCCGGGACAGCCGGTGCCCTACGTCTACGTGTGGCCTCGACCCTGGGGGTTTGGCTTCGGATTTCCGCTGTTCGTCCTGCTGTTCTGGATCCTGATGGTGCGGGCGTTCTTCTGGCGCGGGCCGTGGCGTGGCGGGTGGCACCGGTATGAAGGCGTCCCGCCGATGTTCGACGAATGGCACCGGCGCGCGCATGCTGAAATGGCAAATGGCAAAGGGTAAGCAAAGGGTTAAGTGACGAGCATCCTCATCGTCGAGGATGAACCGCAGATCGCGGAGATCGCGCGCGACTACCTCGAACACGCGGGGTTTGTCGTGACCGTCGCCAGGGACGGCGCCCGCGCGCTGACTGCCGCGCGGACGAAGCCGCCGGACCTGATCGTGCTGGACCTGGGGTTGCCGGGGTTGGATGGACTCGAGGTGGCGCGGACGCTCCGCCGCGAGTCCTCCATCCCGATCATCATGCTCACGGCCCGCGTCGAGGAGCGCGATCGCATCGCGGGACTCGAGCTCGGTGCCGACGACTACGTCACGAAACCGTTCAGTCCGCGGGAGCTCGTCGCGCGCGTCCGCGCGGTGCTGCGGCGGGTGCAAGTCGCGCCGGCTGAGGCCGACATCGTCAAGGCTGCTGACCTCACGCTCGACGTGCCGCGGATGAAAACGACCACGGGGCGGCGGAACATCGATCTCACCGCAACCGAATTCCAGCTCCTCCTCACGCTCGCGCGCCAGCCCGGACGAATCTTCACGCGCGCCCAGCTGCTCGACGCCGTTCGCGGCGTGGCCGCCGAACCGTTCGAGCGCGCGATCGATGCGCACGTCAAGAACCTCCGTCGCAAGCTCGAAGCCGATCCCCATCGTCCCCGCTACATCCTCACGGTCTACGGCGTGGGCTACAGGTTCGCCGAGTCATGAGGCGATGGCACCGGCGTTGGGATCGTCCGCCGCCATGGTGGCCGGAGAACGAGCCGTGGCCGCCGAGCGATCCGTCGCAGGCGTGGCGCCGCACGCGCGTCCGATTCGTGCGCCGGTTCGTGCTGCTTGCGCTGCTCGTCATGGTGATGGGCCTCTTCGGCATTCTCTCGCTCGGCTGGTGGGCGATGCAGTCGCTCGCGGGCGGACATCCTCCCGCGCCGCGGATCGTCTTCGCCGGACCCCTGTTCGCGCTGTCGGCCGTGTGCCTCTTCGCTTTCGTTGCCATGATGCGTGGGGTGGCCGGTCCGCTCGGCAATCTCATAGAGGCAGCGGACCGCGTCGCCACCGGTAACTTCTCCGGACGCGTGCCCGAGTGCGGCCCGCGGTCCGTGCGGTCGCTCGCGCGCGCGTTCAACACGATGACGATGAGACTGGAGGAACAGGATCGGCAGCGAAAGCAGTTGATGGCGGACATTGCACACGAGCTGCGGACGCCGCTCACCGTCATGCAGGGCCGTCTCGAAGGCATCCTCGACGGCGTCTATCCCCGAACGGACGAGCACCTCGCATCCGTGGTTGAGGAGACGCGCGTGCTCGCCCGGCTCGTCGAGGATCTTCGCACCATCGCGTTGTCGGAAAGCGGCGGGCTCAGGCTGCAGAAGGAGCCGACCGATGTGGGCACGCTCCTCGCTGATACCGTGAACAGCTTCGCGCCCCAGGCGGCGTCGCAGCACGTGACGTTGGCTCTCGATGTTCCGCAGGATCTGCCGATCGTCGATCTTGATCCGGTGCGCATTCGCGAAGTCGTGTCGAACCTGCTGTCAAACGCCCTGCGGCACACGCCGGCAGAAGGCAGGGTCACGGCATCGGCCGCCATCGACGACGGTGCGGTACGTGTCACCGTGTCAGACACGGGATCAGGCATCGAGCGCGCAGCCCTCGATCGGATCTTCGATCGGTTTTACAAGGGCGAAGGATCGAAGGGGTCAGGGCTCGGGCTGGCGATCGCGAAGAGCCTCGTGCAGGCACACGGTGGACGGATAGAAGCCTTCTCGGAGCCTGGAAAAGGAACGCGGATCGAGTTCACCGTGCCCGCGTAGATTCGGATGGCCGGGTGCGATGACTCGCACCCGGCGCGAAAGCGCCTCACGACTCACGCGCATCTGCGCGAGGCGTGAGTGAGCAGGCCTGAAGTCCCCGTCAGACATCAAGGCCGGCCGTCGAAGACGGCGACAGGCCGAAGGCCGCGCGAAGCGCGTACAGCGAGCGGGGGTGGGGCCGCGCGAGCACTAAGAAATGCGCGCCGTCAGTGTCCTACGGCACTACCCGCACAACCGTCCCAGTCCCCGGCGATACCGAGAAGTTGGTCACGTAGATCGCTCCGTCACGATCGATGGCGATGCCGCCTGGCGCGACCAGACCAGCGCCGGGCGCAACGATTGTCGTTGGTGCGCCACCGCCGGGGGGAACTCGATGGAGCGAACCGGTTCCTCCCTGCGGAGGCGCGCCGGCTGTCGCGCTGATCTGAAGGACATACAAAGAACCATCCTCCGCAAATGCGATGTCGATGATTTTCGTGAAGCCGCTCGCGTAGATCTCGGGCGTGCCGCCGGCCGCGGGCACGCGATAGACATTCGCCGCGCCTGCAAGGAACGGAAAACCCGTCAACTGGCCAACATAAAGCTGGCCGTCAGGTCCCTGCGTCACCGTTGTTGGGACTGCCTGGAACGTTGCCGTTCCGATCGTGCGGTTGGGGAATACCGCCAGGTTCGAGATCGATCCGTTGGCGTCGACGGCGTTGAGCGCATTGCCGCCCGCGTCGGTGAATACCTGCCGGCCCGGTTGTGCGAGCAAACCGTACGGGTTCGAGTCGTGCGCGCCGCCGTCCGGGTTTTTGTCTCCTTCGAACGCCGCGAGGTCTTCCTCGAAAGACCACTTGCCGTTCGGCTGGAATCGAATCAGCCGTCCGAAGTTGTCCCCGACAGCAATCAACGTGGCGTCAGTGTCCCGACGGGCCGGATCGGTTCCCAAGCCGATCGTGACGAAGCCGTTTCCGCGTCCTTGAAACTCGACGTCGTGCGGGCCGGTCGCCGAGCCGCCTGGTGTGGGCCCGGTCTGCACCGCAAACGACGGCAGCCCCGTCAGAATCCGCTCCTGCGCCACCGGGTCGCCAAGAGTGATGCGCGTGACCGCTCCGGTCTCGCCATAACAGGCCGGCAGCGGGCTGCCGCCGATGACGACGCAGGGGCCGGCACCTCCGCTGCCGGCCTCGGCGACATACAGGTGGCCCTCGGGTCCGAAATTGAGGCCGCGAGGATTGTTCAAACCGGTCGCGATGACCTCGAGGGTCGCGCGCGCGTGCAACAGCGTTGACGAGGAAACCAGGATGGCGGCAAGGCCGACGACGGCGAAGACGCCACCGAGCCGGCGGACATGTCGGGACATTTCTGACCTCCGTTGGACGTATGATGGAACTGAAGGGGAGTTCTGGGCCCGCAGCGGCCCCGATCTGACCTGATCGGCCGGGCGGCTGTCAAGTTGTTGCGTAGCTGGCGGGCAATCCGCTAAACTGAGGGTTCCTTCCCGGGCAGTTCCCTGCTGTTCCTCAGTAGCTCAATGGCAGAGCATCCGGCTGTTAACCGGAGGGTTGTAGGTTCGAGTCCTACCTGAGGAGCCATCTTTTCAAATGCCTAGCGGAATCGACTCTGTGATCAATTTCGCTGCTGAGGCATCCGGTGGGGAACCGGAGTGTACGAGCGTCCCCCAGCTTGCTGCCTTCGATTCAAGCGCGTAAAGTCCAGCAATGGAGCGTCGAACAAGAGCCCGTCGCGTGATCCACGCAGATGGCGTAATCCACGCGTCGTGGTTGGGGCCTCTCGTGATTCGCGCGTGGCGTCTTTCGATGTTGTGAAATGTGCGCGCTTCGTCGGGCCATCACCGCGACAAATGGACTTCCACTCGCCGTCGCAAATCAGGACGGAACGCACGCTGTGCCCACTGAAAAGTCGAAATGAGACCAGGACACGCCACTTCGAAGCCCGCCACCCCGTGTGTCGGTCCTCACGGTACACCGACCACTGCTCTTGAGATCGTGAATGTCGGCGGTAATTCACCGCTACAGATACCCGTTGAACGGACGGGTGGTACGGTCTGGTGTTGCTGGAATCGGCGCCGCGCTATGGCTACGCGGCGATGCGGTCGTACGGTGATGCCGCCCGCCGACTTCCGCAGTGGCGACAATGCGACCGACTGACGGCCGTGTAACCGGGCGCGCGGGCACGGCGTGTCCTTGTCCAGCGCGAGATCGGTCCGCGCCCGCATGTAGTACGCGATGTAGTCGCGCAGTATCCAGTGCAGTCCCGTCGCATTCAGGACGATCACGCGATCGAGGCGCACGCGTTGGATCGAACCGATGACCCGCTCGACGTACGCGTTCTGCCAGTGCGATGGGGTGCGGTAAGAACGCTGGTGTCGAAGCCCGATGATTTCCAAGTGCAGCGAGGCGCGGGACCGGAACAGGAAGCGAAGCGAGTGAAGAAGCGAGACGACGGACGACACGACTGCAGGCTATCGAAGAACGCCCGTGAGCTCAATCGACGCAACGCGTACGCAGTTCTCAGTAGCCACAGCTGGCACTGCAGGTCGTGCTCGTGACAAGATGACGGTTTGCGAAGGAGGCAATGATGTCCGCTGCCACGATTCCTAACGTTCTCGTGACCACCGACTGGGTGGCACAGCACGCAGCTGATACTGGAGTTCGCGTCGTCGAAGTCGACGTCGATACGACAGCGTACGACCAAGGCCACGTGCCCGGTGCCGCCGGTTGGAACTGGACCACAGAGCTCTGCGACACACTGATCCGCGACATTGTGCCGATCAAGAAGCTCGAGGAGTTGCTGGGCAAGAGCAGCATCGACAACAAGACCACGATCATCTTGTACGGCGACAATAACAACTGGTTTGCTGCTTGGGCGTTCTGGCAGCTCAAGATCTACGGCCATGAGGACGTCCGGATCATGGACGGAGGGCGGAAGAAATGGATCGCCGAAGGGAAGGAACTGAACACCGAGGAGCCGTCTTTGTCGCCGAAGACTTACAGGGCGGGCCCGCCCGATCTCTCGATTCGGGCGTTTCTACCCGAAGTGCAAAAGGCAGTGGCACAAAAGTCGGCTGCCCTTGTTGACGTGCGGAGTCCGCAGGAATTCACCGGAGAGATCCTTGCTCCCCCTGGGCTTCCGGAGACCTGTCAGCGTGGCGGCCACATTCCGGGAGCGAAGAGCATTCCCTGGGCCAAGGCATGCAACGACGATGGGACGTTCAAAAGCGCCAGCGACCTCCAGGCGTTGTACGGAGGAGCAGGAATCACTGCTGACAAGCCCGTGATTGCGTACTGCCGAATCGGCGAGAGGTCCAGCCACACGTGGTTTGTCCTGAAATACCTGCTTGGGTTCCAGAACGTGAAGAACTACGACGGCTCCTGGACCGAGTGGGGCAATCTGGTCGGAGCG
>DATAEK010000163.1:0-5638 GCA_036258055.1 Vicinamibacterales bacterium | reverse complement strand
GAACGTCCTGCAGAACGCCGGGTTGTTGAGACCCCACCCAAGCCGCACCAGACTGGCGAGAGCGCGACGCGCATCGAGGTCCTGGCGCGTGCCGGTGTGTTTCAGCCCCGCCGCGAATGCGCCGTAGAGCACCAATTGCGTCACGCGCTCGGGATGCTTGACCGCGTACGCGATAGCGATGGGACCGCCACGAGAGATCCCAAGGAGCGGAAATCGATCGAGTCCCGCCGCGTCGACGACCGTTTCGAGATCGCGGACCCACGTGTCGAAGCTCACATCGGGCACGTCACGCTGCGACATGCCGTTGCCACGCTCGTCGTAGCGGACGAGCCGGTGATGGCGTGAGAGTGCCGTGTACCAATGGCGCCAGATCGGGCTGCCCCATTCGAAATCGAGATGAGTCAGCCAGTTTGACGCCTTCACCAGCGGCGGTCCGTTGCCGGTCGTGGCATAGGCGAGCCGGACACCGTCGCTGGTCATGCAGTACCGGATTTCCTGCCGCGCCTTCGCCGTTGCCGCAACGGAGGCGCCGGTCTGCGGGACGGCAGCGTCGACCGGTGCGGCGAAGCGATAGCCCACGCGCGGCACGGTCTCGATGTACTGCTGGCCCGTGGCTTTCTCGCCCAGCGCCTTCCGCAGCACCGACACGTTGTGATTCAGGTTGTTTTCCTCGACCGTCGTCTCCGGCCACACCGTGTCGAGCAGTTCCTGCTTCGTGACCAGCCGCCCGGCGTTCTCGACCAGCACCAGGAGCGTGTCGAACACCTTCAGACGCAGCGGGATCACCTCCCCGCCGCGAGAGAGTCGGCGCTCACGGACGTCGAGATGAAACGGCCCGAACCGATACGCGCCTCGTACCTCGGTGTCGGCCACGAATGGCACCTCAGGAAAGTTTCAGGAATACGCCAGCGTTCTCAAAGGACGCCGGCGCCCGCCTGATTCTAGTCTCTGGAACACGCGGACCGAAACCGCGAGGAGGGCAACAATGCCAAAACTGCTTCCCGACCAGAGCTTCTACCCGTCGCCGACGATGGCCATGCAGGCCCCGGTGGAAACACTGGCCTACGTGGCGCTGCTCAATCCCGACCCGACCGCCAACGACGCCCTTGCGGTGCTGGACGTCGATCCCGCATCGCCAGGCTACGGCGCTCAGATCGCGCGTGTCGACATGCTCCGCGCCGGCGACGAGTTGCACCACTTCGGGTGGAACGCGTGCAGCTCGTGCCTGTGCCCGAACGCGCCGCACGCGCATATGCAACGGCGCTATCTCGTGGTGCCCGGCATGCGATCATCGCGAATCCACATCCTTGATACCGCGCCCGATCCGCGTCAGCCCCGCCTCGTCAAGGTGATCGAAGCCGAGGAAATCATCCGCAAGACCGGCTATAGCCGCCCGCACACCGCCCACTGCGGGCCGGATGGCATCTACGTCAACGCGCTGGGCAACGCGGCCGGCAACGGCCCTGGTGGCATCTTCGTCCTCGACCCCGAAACATTCGAGATCAAAGGACCGTGGGAGAAAGATCGTGGACCGCAGCAACTGGCGTACGACTTCTGGTGGCACCTCGGTCACGACACGATGATCACCAGCGAGTGGGGCACCCCGAATATGGTGGAGGGCGGCGTGAATCCGGAGCTGCTCCTGGCTGGCAAGTACGGCAACGCGCTGCACGTGTGGGATCTCAACTCTCGGCGTCACGTGCAGAAGCTGGATCTCGGCCCCGAGCAGCAAATGGTGCTCGAGCTGCGTCCCGCGCACAATCCCAACGAGACCTACGGGTTTGTCGGCGTTGTCACCAGCCTGAAGGATCTGTCGGCGTCGGTCTGGATGTGGCACTGCGAAGGCAGCAGCCGCAGCGGGACCTGGCGCATCCACAAGGTGATCGAGATTCCCGCCGAGCCAGCGGCGGCCGACGATCTGCCACCGATCTTCAAGGGCTTCGGCGCAGCGCCGCCGCTCGTCACCGACATCAATCTGTCGCTCGACGATCGATTCCTGTATGTCTCGTGCTTTGGCACAGGCGAGCTGAAGCAATTCGACGTATCGGACCCGTTCAACCCGGTCGAGACCGGATCCCTGAAGCTCGGGGGCATGGTTCGCCGCCAGCCGCACCCGGCGCGTCCGGAGCAACCGCTGAACGGCGCACCGCAGATGGTCGAGATCAGCCGTGACGGCAAGCGCGTCTACGTGACCAACTCGCTGTATCGCACGTGGGACGACCAGTTCTATCCGGACGGCGTGAAGGGCTGGTTGGCCAAAGTGGACGTGCGCCCGAACGGCGGCATCGCGCTCGATACCGCCGGATTCGTGGATTTCGACAGCATGCGTCCCCACCAGGTCCACCTCGAGGGCGGAGATGCGAGCTCCGATTCCTACTGCTTCGCGTGAAAGGTGCGTCATGACGACCGAGATGACGTCGTCGTGGGTGATGCTGATGGCGCTCGGGGCCTTTCACGGCATCAATCCTGGAATGGGTTGGCTGTTCGCGGTGGCGCTCGGGATGCAGGAGCGCCGCCGCGGGGCGGTGCTCCGGGCGCTCGTCCCGCTGGGCGCGGGGCATGCGCTGGCCGTGGCCGCCGCGGTCGGCCTCGCGCTGATCATCGGAGCCGTGATCCCTCTAGGCTGGCTGCGTTGGCCGTTGGCAGGCGTTCTCGTCTCGCTTGGCGTCCTTCGATGCTTTCGTCACCGGCATCCGCGTTGGGCGGGCATGCGCGTGAGCATGGGCGGGCTCACGGTGTGGTCGTTCCTGATGGCGACGGCCCATGGGGCCGGGCTCATGGTGGTGCCGGTGTTCGTGGGCATGTCGATGTCCGGGGCGGGGGAACACGCGCACCACATGCCCGCCGCAGGGGCAGGCGCAGGAACTGCGCTCCTCGCAACCGGCCTGCACGCCGTGGGCTACCTGGCGGTGACCGCGTTTGTCGCGGTGCTGGTGTTCGAGAAGCTTGGCGTCGGCATCCTGCGCCGCGCGTGGTTGAACCTCGATCTGATCTGGTCGGCCGCGCTGGTGGCGACTGGCATGCTGACGCTGATGCTGTAACACGGCCTCGAGATCCTTGCGGACCGTCGCGAACACTCTTGTATTCGGCCTCGAGTGTGAGACGCCGCTAGCCGCGTCCCTTCTGATACGTCCCGACGAGCTCCGCGTGCTCGAGGATGTGCCCCTTCATGGCGGATTCGAGCTGCGCCTTCGTCGGCTCGTGCAGGTCCGGCAGCTCCACGTCGAGCGCGTAGAGCTTGTGGTAGTACCGATGCCGTCCGATCGGCGGACACGGGCCACCGTATCCCGTGCGCTTCCAGTCGTTTTTTCCGTCTCGCGCGCCAGCCGGGAGCTGACGCGACGCACCTTCGGCCAGCGCGTGCGTTGCGGCGGGCAGGTTGTAGACGACCCAGTGCACCCAGATTGTCTTTGGCGCCTTCGGATCCGGCGCATCGGGATCGTCCACGATGATTGCGACGCTCTTCGCGCCGGCCGGCGCGCCGCTCCACGCCAGCGGCGGCGACACATCGTCGCCCTCGCACGTGTACTTCCGCGGAATCTCGCCGTTCGCGCGGAAGGCGGAGGATTCCAATGTCAAAGCCATGGGCGCCAGCTGCCTCCTAATGCCCGCCGCGCGGCGGCCGCTCGGGATCCTGGTGGGTGTCCGGCGGCCTGAACTTCTCGAAGGCGCGCGGGGTGATGTGAAAGCCTTCGTAGTGGTACGGCAGAAACAGGCTTTCCTCACCCAGGTGGCGCGTCTCGTGATGATGCCGGACGACGACCCATACCACGACGTCGCTGCCGTGCGTCGTGTCGAACGGACCGGTCGCGATCTGGTCGAGCTCCAGGTCGCTGCAGTTGGCCGCCCCGACCTTCTCTCCCTGCTCGACGGCATCTCCGCGATAGAGCGTCGCCCAGATATCCGCGGTCGACTGGGTATCGGTCCCCGCCTGCGCCGGTAGCTCGATCTCGTAGCCGCGCGTGGGCAGCCCGGGACTGAGCGCGCTCGTCAGGTCGCGAATCCGGAATTTTCTCGCTGTCTTCGGATCCAGCAGGTGCTTGCCCTGATTGGGCTGCACTTTCCAGTCATCGCCGCTCGCCGTGTCGTCGAATCCCTTGTGCGTGAACACTTCGAAGACATCGCTCGTCCAGCCATCGATATCGAGGTCGACGCGAAAGTACATGTGGTGGACGTGCGCTTTGTCCGGGTTCATGGGATGAAGTTCACCTCCCATGCCCAGATCCGCGTGGATCTCGCCGTAGCTGTTGAACTCCCAGCGCTGCACGTACTGATACCAGCCACATTGAAACTTCGCGGTGATGGTGAGCTCGGCAGGATCGAACGACGTTTCGGCGTGCGTATGAACGTCGACCGCTTCAACATCCGTCTTGGCGTTCCACACCGCGCCATTGCGCGCGTTCGGCGACCACCACTTGAGCGCCGTGAACGGTGCGCCTTCGCACTTGGCTCCCAGACCGTCCTTGAACGTGAACTGGGGCGGCGGCGGCTGAATCAACCCGCCCTGAAATGGCTTGAGGGGATGATGGTAGGGGACAATCGCAAACGGTTGAGAGCCTTTCCACAACACGCGCTTGCCGTTGAAGTCGCCCCACCAGACCTCCAGGCCGCCAGCCTGCTTGTCGGGAATGCGCCAGAAGACCGACCAGCCCGCACCGGTGACCTGATGATGATCGCCCCAGTCACTCATCGATGTTCCTCCGGCTTGTAGAGCACACCGGCGTCAAGCTCGACCTCGGCCGCGGCGATCTGTTCGATGACCCGGGTGTCTTTCACGCGCACGATGCGCGCGCCAATGAATCGGCCTCGCCCGTGCGCGTGAGGGTTGAACCATTCGATGGCGACGTCTTTTCGCGCGACGAGCTTGCCCAGCGCCGGCGCCTCCGCGATGACGCGCGCTGCGTCCTGACGTTCCTCATCCGAGAAGGGCGGGCTGGCATCTGGGTCGACCGTGTGCCGAACGACCGTGTTGCGCTGGACGATGATCTCGTGAACCTCACCCCGGTCACGATCGCGGAGCCGCACCCAGACCATGCGTCCCGGTTTGCCGTCCCGGGTTTCAGGCTTCTCGATATGGAGCCACGGCCCATAGATTCTGACCCGATCGCGCCGCACGGTGCCGCTTTGAAGAACCGTCTCGAGTGCCAGTGTGGTGGCCGCCGCGGCCTCTTTGCGAGCCAGCGGCGCGAGGACCGTGCGCGCGTACTTCTGCGTGAACGTGGACGCCCCGGTCGTTTTCGTTCTCCGCGCAGGCTTGCGCGGACGACGGGCAGCTTTGGCTGTCATGAGTCAACCTTGTTCTGGCGGTGACGTCGCATGACCGTTAGGGATGAGCTTCGGTTATTGCATTTGGAATGCAGAGCGAGAGATGGACGGATTCTATGCCTCGATACGCCGGTGGCTCAAGGCGTAGTCACAGGACTACAGTAAGCTTTGACCGTCCGTGGGCAGCAATACCATCGGACAGGTCAACAACAGGATGCGTGAAGGAGCACAACCTCATGAGTGATAGGACGGACAAGATTGAGCGAAGCATCTTGCCGATTCCTGATGTGCAGCACGTGGGTTTGACCACGTACGACGCAAAGGATCCGGACACGAAGTACCCGCCAATCGAGCAGTTGCGGCCGCCTAAAGG
>DATAEK010000258.1:0-1521 GCA_036258055.1 Vicinamibacterales bacterium | reverse complement strand
GCGTGTCCAACACGCGAGAACTCGCGGGCCGACGTGCCGGTTCACTCGCCGCATGTGCACCTACACGCATGGTGAGCATATTCGCGCGCGCCACGCTGATCTCCGGCGCGTCGTGGCTCTCGAAACCAGCAAAACTTGTGGCGTGTGGGACGCCGCTGGCCTCTGGCACTGAACCTGCTCAGCAGCGCCGATAGTGCGCTGCCGCGAGCTGTGGATCGGCGCTCCGTCGATTGGCACGCACGGGTCGAGGCGGGTTCGAGCCGCGATTGGAGAAACGATGCGACAGCCGGGAGACATCAGCGTGCACCTGCTCGGCGCGGTGCTGGTCTTGGCAACGGCGCCTCCACTGTTCGCCCAGTCATTATTTCCGGCTGCCGGCCCGCCCGCAATCGGGGTTGCCGCCGACCAGAAGCCCGAGCCCGTACAACCGCCCACGCCGCCGGAGGATCTGGGATTCCGATTTGGCGGGTACGTTCGCTCCGGCTTCGGCGACGATTCTCACGGGAAAGGTCAGCAGCCCTTCATGGCTCCGCTCGCCGGCGCCAAGTACCGGTTGGGGAACGAAGCGGAGACCTACCTTGAAACCGTGTTTCGGTACGGTGCGAACACCGAGGGCGATAACCCCGGCTACTTCGACACGCGGCTGCGGCTGGCGTATGTGACACCGACCTCGCAGACCAGCAGCTTCTCGACGACGTTTTCGCTGCGCGAAGCGTACGTCGCGGCGCGGCGGCTGTGGGCCGCGCAGCCGGGGGCGACGTTCTGGGCGGGCGCCCGCTTCTACGACCGGCAGGACGTCCACATCAATGACTTCTATTATCGCGACCCCAGCGGATTCGGCGGCGGGCTCGAGGACGTCGCGCTCGGCGAACACGCGAAGCTCGCCGTCGCGTGGATCGGCGGGACGCAGGACGAACTCGAATCGAACGGCGTGCCCGCCCCCGATCAATTCCGGTTCAACAAGAACACGTACGACGTCAGATTCTACGACCTGCCGGTCGGCCGCAGTCACGCGTCGATCGCCGTCGATGTTTCGCAATTCCAAGGCGATACCGATTTCAGTAGAGGCGAACCGATCGTGGTGGAAGACAGCCTTGGCGCGTCGACGACTGGCATTCTGGAGACGCCGTTCAAGGGCGGCCGGAACAAGCTCGCGCTGCAGTACGGCAAGGGCGCCGCGTACGATTTCCGATCGGTCGTGGCGATTCCGGAGGGCCGGACGTTGGAGCCGGGCGAGCGCGTGAATGTCGATGACCTGTGGCGGTTTCGCGTCGTGAACGACCTGCTGCTGCAGCAGCGCGGACCGTGGGCTCTGCAGGCCGTCGTCGTCTGGCAGGAGATGGACAACGGCGACGCGTCCAATAACCGGATCCGCTGGGTGTCGGCTGGCGCGCGGCCGGTGCGCCGCCTGGGGCGGTTCTTCTCGATGGCCGTCGAGGCTGGCTGGGACTATACCAAGCAAAGCGACCTGCCTGGTGGATCGTTGTTCAAGCTGACCGCCGCGCCGCAGATTACACCGGC
>DATAEK010000249.1:0-9294 GCA_036258055.1 Vicinamibacterales bacterium | reverse complement strand
GCTGGTATACGTGCGCTCCGGCTGCCCTGCTGTCGTCAGCGTAAACGTCTGCGCGTCGCCGACGTAACCGAGCAGAATCGTGGCGGCCGCACCGTTCTGGCTCGGGTGCCCGGCGGGGTACTCG
The DNA here is from genome assembly GCA_036258055.1 of Vicinamibacterales bacterium. GTDB lineage: Bacteria > Acidobacteriota > Vicinamibacteria > Vicinamibacterales > 2-12-FULL-66-21 > DATAEK01. The sequence continues at coordinate 9,170 of DATAEK010000249.1, read as the reverse complement.
GGGTGCGACGGCGTCGTGATGAGCGGCTCCCAGGCCGGATCCGCAACCGTATCAGGATTGCCGTCGGTAGCGGCGAGCGGGATCGCCGTCACGGGGCGCCACGTGACCTCCATGAAATCCTCGCCGTAGGATCGCTTGCCGTGCCAGGTGGTGAACGCGGTATCGGCCATCGCGATGTTCAGTACGGCCAGCAGCCGGTTGCTGGCAGACAGGGACAGATGGTTCGCGCGCGCAATCTGATTCGCGGCCTGATTCCAGTGGACGCTGGCGTTGCCCTCCCAGAACGGCGCGAGCGCCGTCTGATCACCAGTCCGTGTCGATCCGGTTTTGCGACCGAGCGCTCTGACTGCGTTGAAGTCGTCCGTGTACGTCTGAGTCATCAGACCTCGCGGTGGCGGAGGCTGGAACTGGGTGTTGCTGACTAGCGCGAACATCGCCGTGAACGCCAGACCCTGCGCGCTCATCGGTCCGAACGCCGGCGGTGTCGGGCGCCACTGGCCGACGACGTTCGCACCCGTGAACGCCGGGCGGCTGACGTTGAACCCGTCGGTCGCCCGCCAGGCGAGCACAGCGTGTGCGACCCCGATTCCCCAGGCAACTCCGCGCTCGCGCGACTGGCCGCCATCCCCGTCATCGTCGCTTAGTGCAGCGAGCGACGCCGCATAGCTCTCGTCGAGCGCCGCCTGACGCGAAGGAAACAACCCGACCAGCGCGGTATAGGCCGCCGCGATGACAGCCGCTCGCCGCGACGCGCCACGGGGCGCCGTCGCGTGGACGAACGCCGGTTCGTATCGACGCTCGATGCCGTTATAGGCATCGAAAATCGCCGTATGCACGATTGCGCCGAGCCGCTGACTCGACGAGTTGGCCGTGTTCGTGGCAATGAGCGTGTCGACAAAGATCTGATTCCACTCGAGAACCTGGTTTGGGCGCTCGTCGGACGGCTGGAAGCGCGTCTTCGCCGTCTCGACGACACTGGCGGGAAGCACACATATCGCGACGATCGGGACCACGGCAGCGGGGTTCATTCTCCAGCGGTTGCGGCGAGTCATTTGATCTCTCCCTTCCTCGTCAACTCACCGGGGGACTTCGTCCCCCGGTTCCCCTTTCGGCCAGCTTCTTCGACCCACACGTTCGCCGGGCTCCACCCGGCCATCAAGCGGTAAAGCGCTGCACGCGAGGAGGATCCGCACATTGCCGTGGAATGCGGTGGTTGCGATGCTGGACAGAGCGGCGTTAGAATCCCGGCCGCACTTGCCTCAACTGATGGGATTCGAGGGACGTAATGGCGCAGGACCCTACACGGCCCTCAACCCGAGCTGCTGACGACACCCCCTCCGATCGGCTCGATTCCTGGAAGGACGTTGCCGCCTATCTCCAGCGCGATGTGAGCACGGTCCAGCGGTGGGAAAAGCGCGAGGGGATGCCCGTTCACCGTCACGTGCACGAGAAGCAAGGAACCGTGTACGCGTTCCGATCTGAGCTCGATGGCTGGTGGCGAGGCCGCGGCGTGCGTCTGGGTGAGCACGAACGCGAGGAACCCGACTCAACGCAGATACCCGCGACACTGACGCTGGAGGATCGGGATCCGCATCCGCACCCGGACCTCGATCGACACGTCACGTCTGGACGACGGTCGTGGACGGACCGGCCCGTCGTGCTCATCGGGATGGTCGCGCTCGGTGTGGCTGTCTCGATCGTGTTGATGCGACCTCTCCGGCGGATCTCGGATGGGACGAGCGCCGGTATTTCGAGGGTTTCCGATCCAGGGCGCGGCGGAGCCAGCGCAACTGAGCACGGGCGCACGGGCAAATCCGCGGTCGTCAACCCTGAAGCGTCCGACCTGTTGCTCAGAGCGCGGTATCTCAGCGTCCGGACAACTGACGCCGACAACCAGAGTGCGATTGCGCTGCTGCAGCGTGCGATCGATCTCGACCCCTCGTTTGCCGCGGCCCACGCGGAGCTAGCCTCGGCCTACGTGACCCGTCTGGCGTACGTCACGCCGGACGAGACCCGAGACCTGGAGGAGAAGGCATTCTCCGCTGCTCAGAAGGCCCTCTCGCTCGACCCCGACGTGCCCGAAGCCTATCTGGCTCGCGGCGATCTTCTCTGGACCAACTCGCAACGCTTCGCGCACGATCGTGCGGTCCAGGAATTCCGACGGGCGTTGGCGCTGAATCCGAACTCCGACCAGGCGCACCGGCGGCTCGCGCGTGTCTTCGTGCACGTGGGCTTCTTCGAAGAGGCCCTTCAACATGCCGGTCTCGCACTCACGATCAATCCCAGCAATGCGCAGGCGCTGAACTCACGCGCGCAGGCGCTTCTCTGGATGGGGAAGGACGAAGAGGCGCTCGCGATCTTCCAGAGCATGCCGGGCCCGGTTCTGCCGGAACTGGTCGAGGCGAACACGGCATTCGCGCTGCTGCGGCTGGGGCGACGGGAGGAAGGGCTAGCGTATCTGCGACGGGCGTTACAGAAATATCCGAATGATCTGAGTGGCAACTTGCCCGCGATGGAGGCCATGCTGCTCGCGCCATCGGACCCGATGGCCGCGCAACGGCTCATCGCCGGCATCGGGCAGAGAAAGACAGCGAACCCGTCGCATCACGCCGCGTATTTCGCCGCTTGCGCCTCGGCGCGTCTGCGGCACGCGCCGCAGGCGGTCCAGTGGCTGCGGGACGCTGCGGCAACTGGATTTCCCTGCTATGCCCTGTTTGCTCGCGATCCCAATCTCGATCCGATCCGATCGGATCCTCAATTCCAGGCGTTCATGGCGGAGCTGGCGAAGTCATCGGCATCCCTGCGGGGCACGCTGTTTCCTGAGAGCCAGTAGCCCTCGGTCCACCTGCGTCAATCGACGATTGAGTGATTACCACGTGCGTGGTAGCTGCTCGGTCGTCCCGCAGTCGGTTGGACCCTGGAAAATCGTCTCTGTCGTCGATCCGAAACGGGATCCGTATGAGTCGACCCGAGGTTCACGGCGCTGCTCGAGCGCGTTACCGGCTACACCATTCGACGAACTCGTGGCCGAGTCCGTCCCGCACGATCATCACGTGGCCGACACGTTCCTCACGAAGGAGCGTCGCCGCCGCGGATCGCGCATCCTCGAGCGTATCGTATCGAGCCCAAAGGGCTGGAAAATTCGAGCTCGAGCCCCTCTTGACGGTTGTGATCAGTCTGAACATCGGGTCAGTCGGCGTCGTTCGCCAGGACGCCGCGCGCTGGAGGCTGTTGGTGTTCGTCGCGTTCTTTTCGTTCTGAATGGTCTCGGCCATTGCCGTTATGGCGCATCGTTGGCGGTTCGGTCATGCCCCGGGCGCTGGGCGGAAAGCACCGTTGGATGTTCCGCCTCATAGAGCACCTGGGCGACCGATGGCGAGGGGCCAATCGAGCGGACGGCGATCGTCGAAACGACCACTACCGCGATCGCCACAGCGAGGATGGAACCGAAGGTGGATCCTGACAGCCAGTCGGGGACGAATGTGATCCAGGCGGAACCGGTCACAGCAGCGACGGCCACGATGTACACGAGCGTCGTACGTCTATCCAACATGGAGGTCAACTTTCAGAAAACTGCCCGCAGAATTTCCAGCACCAGCCGGATGATGAGCGTCAGAGGCGTCCCCAGGATCAGAATGGCGAACGGAATCGACATCGTCACCAGCAACAGCAGGACGGTGTCGCTCACGATCGTGGCAAACGTGTTCACGACGATCAGACCCGCCAGCCGGCGTCAGCCGTTGTCGCTTCGAAATGACTCACGTCCCTGTCACAGACCCAGCCAGGCGTCCCCCCGATCGGCAGGACGTTCGATCTCGAGTCCCCCAAGCGTCCGACCTGCAGCTGTCCTCGTCGTGAGTAGTGGCTGAACTGCATCGTCCCGTCGCAGCCGTAATACGAGCAAGGCTTCCGGTCGCCTCTGACAAAAGACATCGTGGCGTCCTCGAGGCACGGATCAGGTCATCGACCTCAGTGGGTGATGACGCCCGGCCTCATGCCCTGACTATATGGAGGTCAACCGCTGCGGGGATGTACAGAATGGGACAGACACGGGGATGACCAAGGCGGACTGTTGATGCGTCAATCGTGCGCGCGGCCTTGAGCCGGCGTCGTCTTCGAGACAGAACGCTTGCCGAAGGGTGACGCTCGAATACGGCGAGATAGGGCGGCTCGTTGCCGCTCCACCGACGCGGGGTCGATCCACCTGCGCCTGTGGCGGTCGCCGCGTGGACCCAGCTGATGGGTGCGCAACGCTGAACTGGACCACTTTAGCCAGGAGGGGGTAATGGTAGCCGGTAACCGACACTCAATGGACGGACAGATTCAACCGGGTGATGTGGTCGTCTCCCATATCAACGGCACGCTCGACTCCTACATCATCGCCACGGTCTTGTCCGCTCCGGTGTGGGATCTGACGCTACACGGCATCTCGACGATGAAGGGCCGAGACGCCGCAATTCTGCGCGGATACGAACAGCGGAAAGAGCCGCAGAACGTGTGGCTGTTCGGCGGTTCCGCGACCGCGTACGTCAAAGCCCCGGCGGCCGAAGAGCTGGTGAGCGCCGCGTTGCCACCCGCGTCTGTCCCGTTCTGAACAGCGTGCGGCCCTGCACACGGGTATCGTGGAGGCTCGAAGATACAGGTACAGATCATATCCGGTGAGCTCACGACGCCAATGATCACACATGGACCGTGGATCGCGGGATAAGTCGCGATAGCCGATCGCCATGAGTTCCGCAACCGACCGCTCAACCGACTCGGGATGCCGCCACCTGGCGTTTCGCGTCATCGAACAGGCCTTTCGCGATCTGTCCGGCTCTACGGGATCGCGCGCGGATCGGGAAAGCGCCCGAGCGTTCCTGGCTGGATCGTGGATGTTGTATCGCTGGTGTGAGATCGCCGACGTCAACGCGGAGTGGACGATCGCCCGAGCCGGGAAACTCGATGGCGAGCTTCGACCGAGGACAAGCCGACCTGAAGGAGGTCGACATCATGTTGAACTGGGTTTCTCGACTCTGGCTCGTCGGCAGCATCTGGTTCGCGGCGCTCGCCGGCCTGATCGCGACTAGCGTGGCCATGGGTGCAACCCTTTCGACGAGCGCGCTCCTCTTCGTACTCGGCACAGCGCCGGTTGCCGTGATGGTGCTAATCAGAGCCGGCGCACCGTCGCCGACCGTGGCCGAGATTCTTCACGCGGTCAACGTTGATGACCGCCGCCGTTGATCCAGTTCGTTGTCGCCTTGCCGTCGCGGTCGGGTTGGCGACCCAGACGAGCTGCGGAAGAGCGTCCGCGAGGCGCGGAGATCCTCCTCGGGCGAGACGACGGTCAACTACCTTCCCCAAAGGGCAAGTTGATCGACATCGACGGATATGTTCGATGTGTCTAGCAGACTTCTACGTGATTCGGCGAGCTCGGGGCGGTGACACCCATTAGTACACGTCGCCACTCTCGGCTGCAGGAGACCTCAAATGCGCTCCACGAATGAATCCCGCCTCCTCACGACTTCGTCGCTTCCGGGTGGCAGGCGAGCCCGCCGAATCACCTCGCTGGCCGCGATTGGGTGCGCAGCGTTGGCCATCAGCCACGTCGTCGAGCTGCGAGCCCACGTCCCGTCCCCGCAGGACGTCCTCGAGCGCTTTCTCGCGTCGCACACGCGCCGGTCACCCGTCCCGTATCGCGCGTTCCGCCGCCTCGAGGTGTCGAGCGCCAAGATGAAAGCCTCGGGCTGGGTCGAGGCGTTGACCGAATTCGATCCGGAGGCCGGGATGCGGTACCAGGTTCTGGCGGAAGAAGGAACCGGCCGCATTCGCAGCCTGCTCAAAGGGGTTCTCGACGGAGAACGTCAGGCGACGCTGCCAGGGAAATCCTCGAGCGCGGCGCTGACGTTGGCGAACTACGAGTTTCAGCCTGGAATGGTGGACGAGAACGGTCTGGTTCCGCTGCGTGTCAAGCCTCGGCGCCGGGAGACGACGCTCGTCGACGGAACGATCTTCGTGACGGCAGAGGGTGGCGATCTGGTGCGCGTCGAAGGCCGGTTGGCGAAGAATCCTTCCTTCTGGACGCGCTCGGTCGACGTCGTGCGGCGCTACGAACGACGAGCGGGACGAATGGTGGTCGTCGAGGTGCGGTCGCTTGCCGATGTGAAGCTACTGGGACTCTGGGAGTTCGTGATGCAGTACGAGTACGACAGCGTCAACGGACAAGCCGCCCACGATGGGCCCCCGAAGATCCTGGCATTACGGTTCGCGGGCGCAATGAACGACAGATAGGAATGGCGAATTGTGAGGGACTGGTGGAATGACGAGTCGCGCTGGGTAAGCGAGGACGGATTGCGCTGCTACTTCGTCGACAGCAGTCGCAGAGGTCCGTCGCGGCTGGAGTGCTACCGTCGAATGCTGTCGGAATCAGTCGAGGCGAATCCGAAGGGAAGCGTTGCGCGGTTTTTACCTGGTCGCCTCGCCTGGCGGTGGACCGACCTGGTCGAGATCGCCAAAGGGGGCTGGCGCAGATACCCCGCCGCCATCTGGCCGACGACCATGCCGAGATCGCCGAGGCACTGAAAGCGATTCTCGAGGCGGAGTTCGACGTCATCGTGACCGACTCGCCATGCCCGGTGGATGGCCTCGCGGCCGGTTCCGACGAACGCATAGAACAGGTCCGGCCTTGTTATTGTGCTGGCGCGCCTCGGGTCAATCTGGTCATGGCACCGCGATGGTTCCCGAAGCGACAATCACCGCACCGGCGTTCAGATTGACGACCCCGGTTCCGCTGCCAGTCGCCCCTTCGAACAACCCTGTGCCGCCGACGATCGTCTGCGTGATTTCCAGGAAACCGGCCGAGTTGCCGTGCGAGACCGCGTCAACGACGCTCTCGTGGATCACGAGCGTGCTGCCGTCATCGAACGTGATTCTGCGTTCGTGGCAGTTGGGCCCGCACGCGTCGAAGACGATGCATTGAAGGGCGACGTGGCCGAATCCGCTGACCGTGGCGCTTCCGCAGGAAGCGCCGGTTCCGGTGTCGCCGCCGATCTCAACGAAGGTCGCATGGTAGGTCTGCGTTTCGGCCGACGCGGGAGCGGCGAGCACCAGCATCATTACTGCGAGTGACGCAACGACGAACGCCTCGATGCGCTTCATGTTTGCTCTCCTCTCGGGGTCGCGATGAACAAGGGTCGGGACCAGTTAAACTAAGGCGAGCAGGCGGATGCCGGCGAACGCCTTGACGCGCGCCGGATTGTACACGCGCCAGGGTTACGGTCAAACCTTGAACGTGGATAGAGGTCGCGAGACGATGGCGCGGTCAGTCCACGTGATCGCTTCGAGAATGCTGCGAGTGTAAAGAGCACAAGCACAGGATCTTTCGTCAGTCCTGGTCATCGCATGACACAAGTCGGAACCACTCCCAAGCGCAAGCGCGGCGTGATGTCGTCGCTCGGACAACCGAAAGTCGCAGTCATGCTCGCGCTCGGCTTTTCATCCGGCCTGCCGTTTCTGTTGACAGGCAACACCCTCGGCTACTGGTTGCGTGACGAGGGAACCACGTTAAAGGCCATTGGATTCCTGTCCTGGGTGGGTCTGGCGTACTCGATCAAGTTCTTGTGGGCGCCCGTGGTCGATCGGCTCGACGCGCCCCTCTTCGGTCGTTTCGGACGCCGGCGCAGCTGGATGCTGCTGACACAAGTGCTCGTCGCCGTGGGCCTGCTCGGCGTCTCGATATACGGAACGAAGCACGGGCTCGCGCTCGTCGGCGCGCTGGCGCTCCTCGTGGCATTTTCTTCGTCGACACAGGACATCGTCGTCGACGCGTGGCGGATTGAGGCGGCGAGCGACTCCGACGAACTGGGGCTGCTGTCCGCCGCCTACCAACTCGGCTACCGCGGGGCATTGCTGGTGACCGACGCGCTGATTCTCATTTCGGCGAGCCACCTGGGCTGGCCGATCTCGTACACGATGATGGCCGTGCTGATGGGAGTTGGCGTCGGCGCGAGTTTCGCGGCTGTAGAACCAACGCGGAGCGGAGCTGCTTCACAGAACGAGACGGTGGCCCTGCGAAGCCTGCGCGGCTTTACCGACGCCGTCGTCGGTCCTTTCGTCGAGTTCTTCCGCGCCTACGGGTGGGTCGCGCTGTTGATGCTCGCGATGATCAGCCTCTATCGACTGCCGGAATTCCTCATGGGCCCGATGGCGAATCCCTATTATCACGACCTCGGGTTATCAAAGGACACCGTCGGCGCCGTCCGGGCGTCGATCGGGTTGGTCGGGTCACTGCTCGGGATTGCCGCAGGCGGCCTCAGCGCGGTACGTATCGGCTATTTCCGGACGCTGATTATCGGGCTCATCATGCAGAGCGTCGTCATCGCCGCGTTTGCCATTCTGGCCTACACGGGTCCTGACGTGCGTGTCTTTGCAACCGTCATGGCCGTCGATAACTTTGGCGCGGCCTTCGCGGGGGTCGCGCTCGTCACGTATATGTCCAGCCTGACGACGCTGGGCTACACGGCGACGCAGTATGCGCTCTTGAGCTCGGCCTACACGTACATCGGAAAGTTCGCCAAGGGATTTTCAGGCGTGATGGTCGAATCACTGGCGAGCGGACGGACGCTGCTCGAAGGTTACGCGTTGTTCTTCATCGCGGCCGGGCTCCTCGGGATTCCGGCGCTGGCGCTGTGTCTGATGCTCGCGCGAGTGCAACAGAAGGGGAAGGAGGTTCGTTAGCCGAGCCTGACTCGTGTCTGCCTTCGCTGTGCCTTCCTGTTGTTTGGGGTTGTAGATCAGGCGAAGGGCAGGACTGTTGCAGGCGATGGGTGCATGTTCGCTGCCTTCCAAATCCCCCTCAGCTGGAGCGAACTGCTCAAGCGCACGGCAAAAGAATCGAGTGAAGACGATATCCTCGGCTTGGCGGCACAACTCGCCTACTACTCCTTTCTGGCTCTGTTCCCGGCTGTACTGTTCATCCTAGCGCTCGCGAGCTTTTTTCCTCTCACGAACTTTATCGACGATATCGTCCGAGCGTTGCGACCGATTGCTCCAGCAGATGTGCTCGGGTTCCTGGAGGAGCAGCTCAAGCGCATCTCGAACACCGACAGCAGCGGCATACTCACCATTGGCATCCTCGGAGCGATCTGGAGCAGCTCCGCAGCAGTAGTCGCGATCGTTGGTAGCCTCAACCG
>DATAEK010000243.1:0-25738 GCA_036258055.1 Vicinamibacterales bacterium | reverse complement strand
CGCCTCGTCGCGGACACCGCCGAGCGAGATGCGCACGAACTTCCGGTTCATGGAGCGAGCGATGGACTGGCCGAGCGAGGTTTTGCCCACGCCAGGCGGCCCAACGAAGCAGAGGATCGGCCCCTTCATCGCGACGCCATGCCGCGGCTGCGGTGGCTGGGGAGTGTCGCCCGCTGCCGGTGTGGAAGGGACCTCTGCGTTCTGGTTTTGCCGCAGCTTCTGCACGGCAAGGTACTCGATGATCCGGTCCTTGACCTTGTCGAGATCGTAGTGATCCTCGTCGAGCACGCGCCGCGCTTCGACCGGATCGAGACGATCCTCGGTCGTCTTGTCCCACGGCACGTCGACGATCCAGTCGAGGTACGTTCGGATCATCTGGTATTCGGGTGAGGCGGGCGTCATTCGCTCGAGCCGATCGACCTCGCGCATGGCCACCAGTCCGACGTGCTCGGGCAGCTGCGCGTCCGTGATTCGTTTCCTGAGCTCCTGAACCTCGCTGTCACCCTCACCGAGCTCGGTCTGGATCGCCTTGAGCTGCTGGCGCAGCATGTATTCGCGCTGCGCGTCCGTCATTTCCTTCTCAGCCTTGGACTGAATCTGTCCCTTCAGCTCGAGCACTTCGATCTCGCGGGCGAGCGTCATCGCCACAGCGTCGAGCTTGACGATCAGACTGTTCTCTTCGAGCAGCTTCTGCTTATCCTCGGCTTGCATGTCGAGGAGGCTGGAGATCAGATACGCGATTCGCAGCGGGTCGTCGAGGCTGTTGATGAGCGTCTTGATGTCGGGCGAGAGACCGGTGGCGAGCGCGAGCGCGCGATCGACGAGCTCCTGCAGCCGCCGGACTCGTGCTTCCACTTCGATCGACCGTTCAGTCGGCTCCGGCAGCGCCCGTACGGTCGCACGCAGCGTGCCGCGATCGAGGCGAAGTGACTCGGCTCGGGCGCGCACCACGCCTTCCACCAGGACCCGCATTCCGTTGGGGGCTTTCGCCATCTGTCGAACGATCGCGACGGTGCCGACCGTGTAGAGATCGTCGATCGTCGGCTCGTCGTTATCGTTCTTCTGAAGGAGCAGGAGGACCATGCGATCGCCCGTCAGCGCGCTGTTGACGGCTTCGACCGAAATCGCGCGGCTCACGCCGAGCGGCGACACGGTCAGCGGAAGCACGACGGCGCCGCGCAACGGAATGACGGGAAGGTCGCTGGGGAGTGCAGGAGGCTGGGAAGCGTCGGACATGTGGCTCTTCAGGCAGTGTAGCGTATTCCTACTGTCATTCCCGTACCGCCCGCGGGCGGGCGAGTTCGATCACCAGCATGGGTTGTGAACCGTCGGCTGGAACCTCAGCGTCAGTAGATGCCGGGAATCATCCGCCATCGCACTCGTCGCTGATATGCCTCGTACTCCGTCCCAAAAGCCGCTATCAAACTGCGTTCCTCCCACGGAATGGCGATCGCGAGATAGGCCGTGCTGACCACCGCAAAGAGCGCACGTGTGGCCGTCATGGCCGGCGTCGTGAAGACGAACAGCGCCCAGGAAAAATACAACGGATGACGGACGAATCCGTACAGCCCGTGCGTCTCGAGCGGGACGTGAGAGGCAGGCTCGCCCTTCCGCGCCCGGGCGAGCGGTGACACTCCCGCGAGATCGAGCATGCCGAGCGCGGCCGACGATTGTATGGTCAGACCGATCGCCACCACCTGGACGGCGTGGGCGATGAGGGCCCACCCGCCGCTCAGCGTGTAAAGAACGCCCGGTAGCGGCGCCCACCAACTGCAGACGAGTATGAACAGGATGCTCGCGATCCAGGTGTAGAGCGATCGCTCCAGTTCAGGCGGCACGATGGTCGCAATCCACCGCTTGAGCCGGGGTCTCGCGAACGCGCTGTGATGAGCCGCGAAAAGCGAAAAGGTCAGCACATCGTGGGTAATCGCGACCATCGCCGGTGTCGTACTGCGTCCAGCCTGAAACCGCACGGTGTAGCAGTACAGAAACCAGAGCAGCGAGCCCACGAACACGCCGCCGCCAGTCCACGCGACGAGGCTGTACAAGGCCCACGGCCGTGTCGCGTGATTGGGCATGAAATTCGCAGCATACTATAGGGACATGCCGCCTTCTGGCGCGCCCCGCGTCGCGATCACCGGGATCGGTGTCGTGTCGCCCTATGGCGTCGGCCGTGATTGCTTCTGGCGGCACGTCAGCCGTGGCTGCAGCGCCACCCGCGCGATTACCGAGTTCGACGCCACTGCGTTCGACAGCATGGTCGCGGCGCCGGTGCCCGCCGTTTCGATCGATGACGCGGTCGAAATCGAGCGTGCGCCCGACGCGAAGCCCGCCGGCCGTCCAGATCCGCGGCGTTACTCGAAAGCCTCGCTGATCGCCGTCGTTGCCGCGAGCGAAGCGTGGCACGACGCCGGGCTGCGTCTCGGCGAACCCGGAACCGGCGTGCTCGTGGGCAGCGGCGCGGGCGGCATCGACGTCGCCGAGCGGCAATACGCCGAGTTTTTCAACGACGGCTGGAAGCGCGTGACCCCGTACGCCATCCCCGTCTCCATCGTCGGCATGATTTCGAGCGAGATCTCCATCGCACTCGGCCTGCACGGTGTGAGCCACGTCGTGTCGACAGGTTGCACCAGTTCCACCGACGCCATCTCCTACGCCGCGTCGCTCGTCCGCAGCGGCGAGGCCGACGCCCTGCTCACCGGCGGCGCCGACGCGTGCGTCACGCCCGGCATGATCTTCGGTTTCTCGAAAATGCGAGCGGTGTCGACGCGCTACAACGATCAGCCTGCGGCCGCTTCGCGTCCCTTCGACGCCGGTCGCGATGGATTCGTTCTCGGCGAGGGCGCGTGGATGCTCGTCGTGGAACGTGAGGACCGCGCGCGCGCACGCGGTGCGCGGATTTATGCCACGGTCGACGGCTACGGATCGACCTGCGATGCGTATCATCGCGTGCAGATGGCGCCGGACGGCGAGCAGATTGTCCGCGCCATGCGGCTGGCGGTCGAGCGCTCGGGCCGCGCGCTCGAGGAGATCGGCTACGTCAACTTTCATGGCACGTCCACCGTTCTCAACGACGCGGTCGAGTCGAAATGCGTGCGACAGCTGTTCGGCGCGCGCGCTGACTTCGTGCCCGGCTCCTCGACCAAGTCCATGATCGGCCACCCGCAAGGCGCAAGCGGGGCCGCGGGCATCGTCACGTCAGCGCTGGCACTGGAAGGCGGGTTCCTGCCGCCGACTATCAATCAGTCATCGCCGGATCCGGACTGCGACCTCGACTTCATTCCGAACACCGGCCGCGCGGTCGAGATCGAGGCGGCGCTGTGCAACTGCCTGGGGTTTGGCTCGAAGAACAGCGCCATCGTGTTGGGACGGTCGAACGGCGGCTGAAGACGAATTGCAATTCCCCAATTCTGGCCATGGATGACGTCATCGTCTGCGGGGCGGGGCCTGCCGGCTCGATTGCCGCACTCCTCCTGGCGCGTGCGGGCGTCCGCGTGCGGCTGTTCGATCGCGCGAGATTTCCGCGCGACAAACTGTGCGGCGACACGCTGAACCCGGGGGCCCTCGCAATTCTTCGCCGCCTGGGTCTGGAGTTCGCGGCGGCCGGAGGATTGCCGATCCGGGGTATGGTCGTCACTGGTGAACCCGCGGTGCGTGTCGAGGGCCCATACGGCGATGGGATGTTCGGGACCTCGCTGCTGCGGCGTGAACTCGATTTCGCGCTGCTGGAGGCGGCGATCGCAGCTGGCGTCAACGTCGAGGAATGCGTGCTCGTGCGAGACCCGATCGTCGAGGACGGCGTCGTACGCGGCGTCTCGATTGCCGGTGCACACGGCCGTTCGCTGAGCGTGCGTGCACCGCTCGTCATCGCAGCGGACGGCGGGCGATCCCGTCTGGCCCGGGCATTGGGTCTGGCCTGCCATCCAGCGCATCCGAGACGCTGGGCCATCGGTGCGTACTTCGAGGATGTCGCCGGGATGTCGGACTGCGGCGAGATGCACGTCCGGAGCGACGGTTACATCGGAGTTGCACCGCTCCGCGGCGGCCTGGGGAATGCGTGCGTGGTGACGGCCAATCGGCAGGCGCTCGCCGATCCGATCAACCTCCTCGAGCGCACGCTACACCGCGATCCCGTGCTGGCGGAACGCTTCGCACACTCGCGGCGTGTCACGCCTCCGTCATGCCTCGGACCGCTGGCTGTCGAGTCGTCGGCGTGCGGTGTTCCGGGGTTGCTCCTCGCGGGCGATGCCGCCGGATTCATCGATCCGATGACCGGCGACGGCCTTCGTTTCGCCTTTCGTGGCGCGGAGCTCGCGGCCGCGGAATCGATCCGCGCGCTCGAGCACGGTTATGCCGACGCACATCTGCGTCTGGCCGCCGCGCGGCGGCGTGACTTCAAGGCCAAATGGCGCTTCAACCGCGCCTTACGCGCGCTCGTCGGTTCGCCGGTGTGTGTGCGGGTTGCAGCGCATGGCGCGTCATGGGCGCCCGGGATCCTTCAGCACGCGATCCGCTACGCCGGAGATCTCCGGGTCGCCTAGAGAATTGCCCATTTGCCAGAATCGCCGGAATTGGCAGTCTTCCTCATCACCCTCGCCCTCGTTGCCTTCGTGCCGATGATCGCCGAAGCCGCACGGTCGGCCCGTCACGACCGCGCGCTGCGCGCTGCTGGGGCCATCGAACCGTCAGGCGATGTCTTCGCGTCGATGCAGCTCGCGTATCCAGGTGTATTCGTGCTGATGATCGCCGAGGCGTGGCTGCGGGGGACGACATTCTCACCTCTTGCGACAGCCGGGTTCCTCATCTTCGCTGCTGCGAAGGCGTTGAAGTACTGGGCGATGGCAACGCTGGGGCCGCGCTGGACCTTTCGCGTGCTGGTGCCGCCTGACTCCAGCCGGACGATCGCCGGGCCCTACAGATATCTTCGCCATCCCAACTACGTCGGGGTCGTCGGTGAGATCGTGGGTTTCGCGCTGGCCGCGCAGAGTCCGATTGCGGGGGCGCTGGCCCTGATCGTCTTCGTTCCGCTGATCGCGCAACGCATACGGATCGAAGAGCGGGCGCTGGGGCTGCGGAGGTAGAATCTCGCAGCCGCGTGCCGTTGCCCCCAAGCCCGACCGATCCCGCGTCCGTGACATCCGAGTTGAAGTCCCGCCGCCCACTCATTCTGATCCTCGACGGACTTCTCGTCCTCCTCGTCGCGCTCAGCATCTTCATCGCCATGAGCGGTGGTTTCCGCGCCGTGGTCCTGGGCGTGATTCTGTCTGCGCGCGGCATCTGGCGGCCCGTCGCGCTGGCGCTGGTCATCGGCGCAATCCGGCTTGGGGTGGCGGGTCGCGCGCCCTTGTTCATGATCTCGCGGGAAACGCGGCGCCGTCTCTGCCATCGGGTCTACCGCACTGAGCTGGACGATGTGAGCGGAGCGTCAGGTTCGCGATCGATCGCGCGCACGGTGTTAGCTGCTGCGGGGATTTGCGCGGTGTGTGCGGTCCTGCTCTTTCCGCAGCTGCGGCACATGGAGTCAGTGCCGGATTTCGGGGATCCGCTGTTGTCCACCTGGCGGATGGGGTGGGTGTACGAGCAGCTGCGCGGCGATCCTCGCCGGTTGTTCGACGCGAATATCTTCTATCCCGAGCCGCTGACATTCACCTACTCCGACTCGATGCTGCTGCCCGGCGCCACCGCGGCCCCCCTCCTGGCCGTCGGCGTGCGACCGATCGTCGCTTACAACCTCCTGTTCATCTCCGGCTTCGTGCTGTCGGGCCTGGCGGCCTATCTGCTCGTCGAACGGCTGACCGGCTCGGCCCCTGCGGCATTTGTGTCGGGCCTGGTTTTTGGTTTCTACCCCTATCACTTCGAGCACTACAGCCACCTCGAGCTGCAGATGATGCAGTGGATGCCGCTCGCGCTCCTCGCGATCCATCGATTCCTTGCGACGGCGCGCGTGCGCTATGCCGTCGCCGCGACGATCTGTGTAACGGCGCAGTTGTACTCGTCGATGTATTACGCCGTGTTCTTCGTGTTGTACGCGGCGATCGTGATGGCCGTGCTGTTGCTCTCGGTGCGGCCAGCGTGGCGGCGCATGCTCGCGCCGATCGCGGTCGCCGCCGTCGTCGGCATCGTGCTGGCGATACCGATCGTTCGCGCCTATTCGGCGTCCACGAAAATCAAGGGCGAACGCGGGATCAACGAGGTCGAGATCTTCAGCGCCGAGCCCGCGGATTATCTGCGCGCGCACCCTCGAAGCGCGCTCTACGCCAATTACACCCTGCCGGGACGACGGCCGGAGCGCGCGCTCTTTCCCGGGCTTGTTCCGATTGCGCTGGCGGCTGTTGGTATGGCCCCTCCCATTGGTCTGGCCCGCGTCGCCTACACGGCCGGGTTGCTGCTGGCCTTCGATGGATCGCTGGGATTCAACGGGGTCAGCTACCCATATCTCTACCAGTGGTTCATGCCGATCCGCGGTCTGCGCGTGCCGGCGCGTTTCAGCGTGCTCGTTGCGTTGAGTCTGGCCGTACTGAGCGGTTACGGAGCCCGGCGTCTGCTGGATCGATCGCGGAGCCCGGTTGCACGCCGTCTGACGTTCGCGATGCTCATCGTGGCGGCGGCTGCGAATCCGTGGCCCGTGCTCGACTTGCGTCCTGTCTGGCCGGAACCGCCCCCCGTGTACGGCGCACTCGCCGGCGCCCGGCACGTCGTCCTCGCGGAGTTTCCAATTGAAGACGACTTCGTGGCCAACACTCGTTACATGTACTTCTCGGTCTGGCACTGGTCGTCCATGGTCAACGGATACAGCGGCTACATGCCGGACAGCTACGACCGGTTCGCGCGAAGCGTGCGCGGATTCCCTGCGCCGGAGGCCATCAGCGCCCTCAAAGCGAAAGGCATCACGCACGTCACCGTCAACTGTGCGTTCTATCGTCGAAGTTGTCCCGATTGGCTGGAACGGATCGATGCCGTCCCGGATCTTCATCGAGTCGCCGACGGCCGGTGGCAGGGGAGCGTCGTTCGCCTCTACGAGGTCGTGAAGTGACCGCGGATCCGTCCCCCCGTCCATCGGTCGTGACGCGCGTGGCGGATCTCGTCACAGTTGCGTGCGGCCTCCTCGCCGCGGGCCTCTTTGTCAGCGGCGGCTTCCGAGACGTGATCGGCGGCAGCCCCATCTCGATCACCTGGCTTCACGTCGCGTTCGTGGCCGTGGCCGTGACCGCGGTTCGCCACGCGGCGGTTCCACGTCCTGGATTGCTGCGTACGATTCAGGACGCGGGCCTGTGGCTCCGGGCACGCCCGGCACTGGCTGACGCGACGCTGGCCTTCTGGATGACGAGGCCTGCCGTCCTGCTCATCGGCTTCCTGGCTGTCGCCACGTTTGGTTTTCCCGATACCGTCCAGGAGCTGTCAGTCAGCCGCGAGCCCGCTCGAGCGCTTCCGGCGAGGTGGGATGCGCAATGGTACGCGGGCATCGCTGCCTACGGCTACGAATGGCAATACCGGTTCGATCGTCAGCAGAATCTCGCGTTCTTTCCGGCGTACCCGATCCTGATCCGGGGCGTTGGTCTCGCAACCGGCGCCTATCGTGCAGGGTTGCCGTCAGACCGTCAGATCGCGCGGTTGACCTGGTGCGGCCTCGCCATCTCGCTCGTCGCGTGCTTCTGGGCGCTGTGGTACTTCGCTCGGCTGTCGCGAGAGATTCTCACCGCTGAACGAGCGCGCGACGCGGTCGTTCTAATCGCGGCGTACCCGTTTGCCATCTTTTTCAGCGCCGCATACACCGAGTCCCTGTTTCTGCTGGCGGCGCTGGGCGCCTGGCATCACCTCAGACGGGAGGAGCCGATCAAGGCGGCGGCCTGGGGATTGGTGGCCGGTCTCGCGCGACCAAACGGGTGTTTTCTGAGCATCCCGCTCGGGCTCATCGCGCTTGGCCTCCGCGACGCCGGCTCTTCGGAATCCCGCATCCAACGGAATCCGGCTGGCACCATCCGCGCGTTAGCCGTGGCTGCGATGCCGGGCGTCGGCATGCTCCTCTTCACCGCGTACCTGCACCATCTGACCGGCGTGTGGTTTGCCTGGTCACGCATGCACGAAGCGTGGGGCAGGGTGTTCGGCGCGGAAGCGCTGACCAGCTTCGTCGATCTGCTTCGCTCGGGCAACCTGCTGGCGCTCGCCGCGGATCATCCGTACGACGCGATCAACGGTCTCGGCCTGGTGTTTGCTCTCGCGATGGCGTGGCCGGTCGGGCGTCGGCTGGGCGCCGCCTGGGCCATCTTTGTGCTGGCCAATGTGCTCGCGCCGCTCTCAGCTGGAGGTCTTCTGTCGCTCGGCCGGCTGACTTCGACCCTTTTTCCCCTGTTCCTGGCACTTGCAGCCGTGCTTCCGCCCCGAAGCGCTGTGGCGGTCAGCGCCGGGTTCGGCGTGTTGCAGGGGCTGCTCGCTGCGCTGTTTTTCACATGGAGGGCCGTCTATTGAATGAAAGCTTGACGCTCGGCGTTCGAGACTCGACGAGAGGGTCGTGCTGAGAACCGGGTTTGTTCGACGCCTGGTTCTCGCTCCGGCGGTCGGGGCAGCATGGCTAGCAAGCACGATTCCTGGACGGGGAGCGTCGAGCGCCGGGCCCGCGAGCATTGAAGAAGGGCGTCGGCTGCCCGGCCCTCTGAGCCCGGAAGTCGTCTGATGGTATGGGGATGCGTGCTCTATAATCGAATTACTGGCCTGCAGCGGAACGAATTGGTTCCGCGACAACCTGGCGTTCGGGTGGCGTGTCGGCGCGCGACGATAGCGCGTCCGAGTGTCGACAGCGAACTGGTGTCTTGGCCAGTCTGGTCGGCGCGAGACAGCGAAGCGCGCCGATGGTGACCTCGAGCGGCGACTCAGTGAGTTTTATGCCGCGCACACGCTTGCGCCGGATCCTGCGGCTCGCGATGCGGCCACTGGCCGTCATCCTCCTCTATGTGTGTGCCGGCAGCTCGTCCTACACGCAGGCTCAGGTGGCATCGACCAGCGATGCCGCAACGTTTACGCGCGTTGCGCGTCGCGCCATCGCACACGGCCGTCTGGCGGAAGCAGAAGCTCTGGCGAAGGCCAAACCCGCGGGCGATCCGAATGCGGCAGCGGTCCTCGCGCAACTGCAGATCATTCGCGGGAACTACGACGACGCGATTCGTCTGCTCGAGCCGGCAGCGGCCGCCGATGGAGACGGGGAAGCCGCACTCCAGCTGGGTCTCCTCCATCAAACGCTCGGGCATGGCGAGGCCGCGCTGAAGCTTCTGAACAGCGTCTACCGCCAGACGTCGAACGGAACCGATCAGGAAACGCTTTTCCGCGCGGCTCGCGCCGCGCACGCGCTCGGGCGCGCTCGCGACGCGAATACGCTCTATCGTGCGGCGGCAGGCGGCACTGACCCTGCCGTGGACACCGGCTGGGGGATGCTCTTCCTCGAGAAGTTCAATCGGCCCGAGGCGCTGCGATCGTTCAAAGAAGCGATCAACGAGGATCAGGAATGGGCGCCGGCGCATGTCGGTCTTGCGCGAACGCTCGCCGACGAAGATCCGCCAGCGGCGGCAGTGTCGGCGACACGTGCGCTCGCGATTGATGCGCAGTCGGCGGACGCGGAACTGGTCCTCGCTCAGCTCGATCTCGACAACACTCACTTCGACGCGGCTCGCGAGCGGATCGACAAAGTCCTCGCGGTCAACCCCAACCACCTCGACGCCCGCGCGCTGCTCGCTGCCATCGCGTACGTTCGGGACGATCGGGCGACGTATGACGCGCAGGTCAAACGTGCCCTCCAGGTGAATCCTGCCTACGGCGAAGTCTACCGTGTCGCGGGCGAACTCGCCGCGGGCAACTATCGCTTCGACGAGGCCGTCGCGCTGGCCCGGCAGGCGACGACGGTCGATCCAACGAACACTCGGGCGTTCGGCGACCTCGGCATGCACCTGATGCGGACGGGAGACGAGCCGGAAGCGCGCCGCGCCCTTGATCGGGCCTTCAAAACCGATCCCTACGACGTCGTCACCTACAACCTGCTGTCGCTGCTCGATACGCTCGAGAAGTTCGACGTCGTGCGCGACGGGGATCTCGTCGTGAAGATGCACCCCGACGAAGCGCCGGTGCTGAAGGAATATGCGATTCCGCTCGCGCACGACGCGTTGAAGACGCTGTCAGCAAAGTATCAGTTCACGCCGAAGGGTCCGATCCTCATCGAGATTTTTCCGCGGCACGACGATTTCGCGGTACGGAATCTCGGGTTGCCGGGCCTCATCGGCGCGCTCGGCGCCTGCTTCGGGCGGGTCGTCAGTATGGACTCGCCGAAGGCGCGGCCGCCCGGCACGTTCTCGTGGGAAGCGACGCTCTGGCACGAGCTGGCGCACGTCGTCACGCTGCAGATGTCGAATCAGCGCGTGCCACGATGGCTCACCGAGGGGATCTCGGTGTACGAAGAAGCACGTGCGCGCCCCGAATGGGGACGGGATATGGAAGTACCGTTCGCCATGGCGCTCGAGCGTGGAAAGACGCTCAAGTTGAAAGACCTGAACTCGGGCTTCACGAAACCAGAGACGATCGCGCTGGCGTATTTCGAGGCCTCGCTCCTCGTCGATCACATCGTCAACGTCAAGGGTGAAGAGGGCCTTCGCTCGCTGCTGCGCACGTACGGGGAAGGCGCAGAAGGGGAAGCGGCAATCACCAAAGGGCTGGGGCTCTCGATTGACGACCTGCAGTCGTCGTTCGATCGAGCGTTGAGCGCCCGGTTCAGCACCGTGCAGGCGGCCTTGCGCGATCAGAAGGATGCGCCCTCGGAGTCGGATCTGGACGGGCTTCGCGCAGCGGCCGCCGCACGGCCGGGAAGCTTCCAGGCGCAACTCGCGCTGGGTCAGGCGCTGGCCGCGCAGGGTGATCGCGCTGCGTTCGTGCCGCTCGAAAAGGCGGCGGCACTCATCCCCATGGCGATCGGCGAGAACAGCCCGCACGCGCTCATGGGCAAGCTGGCGGAGCAGCTTGGGGACCAGGCGCGCGCCATCAAGGAGTACCGGGCACTGCTCGCGCAGGATCACACGGCGGTCGAACCGGCCCGGCGCCTCGCCACGCTGGCCGCGGCGGCCAACGACGAGGCCTCGCTCGCGCTCGCACAGGCACGCGTCGTCTCGATCGATCCGTTCGATTCGCAGGGTCACACCGGGCTCGGCCGCGTCGCGTTCAAGCGCAAGGACGCCGCCGTGGCGACGCGCGAGTTCCGCATGGCGCTGGCGGTCGGACCAGCCGACCGCGCGGCCGCGCACTGCGACCTTGGCGAGAGCTACTTGATGGCGGGCCGCGTTGCCGATGCCAAACGCGAAGCGCTCGCCGCGCTCGAGATCGCGCCGAGCTTCGAGCGCGCCCAGGACCTCCTCCTGAAGACGATCGACGGCAAAGGGGAACACGAGGTCCGCCGATGACCTACCGGTCCCTGCGCATTCTGCCGGTGGTCGCCGGCGCGGCCCTGCTCCTCTGGGGGATTGCCGTGATGCGCGTCCCTGATGCGGGAGCGCAGAGTCCCGGCCAGCCGGACGCCCGTTTCGCGGGCCTGCAGTGGACGTTTGCCCGAATCCAGTACGACGCCTGGACGCTCCCACCCGGCCGGCGCTACGACATTTTCGACGAGCCCTGGACCATCGACTACCCGGCGGCCGATCAGAATCTGTCGCGTCGGGTGCGAACGGTCACGTCGATTCAGGTCAACGATCCGATCACCATCCGGATCGAGGATCCGAACCTCTGGTCCTATCCCTGGATCTACATCGTGGAGGGCGGCAACCTCCGGCTTCGCGAAACAGAAGTGCCGATCCTGCGCGAGTTCCTGCTGCGCGGCGGCACGCTGACCTTCGATGACTTCCACGGTCCGATCGAATGGGACAACGTCGAGCGCGAGCTGAAACGCGTGTTTCCAGATCGGAAGATCATCGATTTGCCGCCGGAGCATCCGATTTTCCACTGCTTCTACCAGTTCGATGCGTTCCCACAGACGCCGGGCCTCGGCTCGTTCCTGCAGGGACGGACGTGGGAGAAGGGCGGCTACACGGCACATCTGCGCGGGATCGAAGATGACAACGGTCGCGCGATGGTGCTGATCAACTGGAACACCGACATGGGGGACGGCTGGGAGTGGTCGAACGCCTCCGAGTATCCCGGGTACGTCAAGTACACGGCGGTGGCGTATCGGATGCAGATCAACGAGATCGTCTATGCGTTGACGCATTGAGGGTTCTCGGGTTCTCCGTTCTCGGTTCCCGGTTCCAAGCCGAACTCGAGAACCGGGGAACCGAGAACTAAGAACTAAGAACTAAGAACTGAGAACCGAGAACCTTGGAACCTCACCAGGATGCTCCCGCCAGGGCCGGAGCCGGCGGCGTCGCGGAAGGTCAGAGATGAACGTGACAGCACAGTCAGATATCGCCGCGGTCGCCGAGCGCGTCTCGCATGGACGTGAGCGTATTCTCGCGGAGATCCGCAAGGTCATCGTCGGCCAGGACGAGGTCATCGATCAGGTCCTGATGGCACTCTTCACGGGTGGCCACTGCTTGATCACCGGTGTGCCCGGCCTGGCGAAAACCCTTCTGATCAAGACCGTCGCGCAGATCCTCGATCTCTCCTTCAAGCGCATCCAGTTCACGCCCGATCTGATGCCGGCTGACATCACGGGCACTGAAGTGCTCGACGAGGACGGTGGTCACCGCACGTTGCGATTCGTGACCGGCCCGATCTTCGCGCAGATAATCCTGGCCGACGAGATCAACCGGACGCCGCCGAAGACGCAGGCGGCGCTGCTCGAAGCCATGCAGGAGTACCACGTGACGGCGGCCGGGCGGACCTATCAGCTCGATCGGCCGTTCTTCGTGCTCGCCACGCAGAATCCCATCGAGCTCGAGGGCACGTATCCGCTGCCCGAGGCGCAGCTGGATCGGTTCATGTTCAATATCGTGATGACCTACCTGACGGAGGACGAGGAGGTGCGCGTGGTGACGCAGACCACCGGCGTCGAGGTGCACACGCCGGCGCGCGTGTTGAGCGGCGCCGACATCCTCGACATTCAGCAGCTCGTCCGCCAGGTTGTCGTCGCAGAGGAAATTGCCCGCTACGCCGTGCGGCTCGTGGACGCGTCGCGGCCGGGCCGCCAGAGCGATCACAAGTTCATCCGTGAGTGGGTCAAGTGGGGCGCCGGGTTGCGCGCATCGCAGGCGCTCATCCTCGCGGGCAAGGCGCGTGCGCTTATCTACGGGCGCTATCACGTGTCCGTGGCTGACATCCAGGCGCTTGCACGCCCGGTGCTGCGGCACCGTGTGATTCCGAATTTCTACGCCGAATCCGAACGCGTGACGGCGGACAACCTCGTCGATCGCCTTCTCGAAGCGGTGCCACCGCCGCGCAGCGGGATGTAGCCATGCGCCCTGCCGCGGGCCCCCGCGATCTACGGTTTCTCGACCCCGCGATCATCGCTCGTCTGGGGACGATGGAGCTGAAGGCGCGGACCGTGGTGGAGGGCTTCCTCTCAGGGCTGCATCGCAGTCCCTACAAAGGTTTCAGCGTCGAGTTCGCTGAATACCGGCAGTATCTGCCCGGTGACGATCTCTCGACGCTCGACTGGAAGGTCTTCGCGCGCAGCGATCGGCATTACGTCAAGAAATTCGAAGAAGAAACCAACCTCGAGTGTCACCTGCTGCTCGACATCAGCGCATCGATGGCCTATCGCGGCGCCGCGCCGATGTCGAAGATGGAGTACGCATCGGTGCTCGCCGCGTCGCTCGCGTTCCTGATGAACCGTCAACGCGACGCGACCGGGCTCATCGCCTTCGACGAGAAGATCGTATTCCGGCTGCCGGCGGCGGCGCGGCCGGGTCACCTGCACGCGCTGCTGCTTGCGCTCGAGCAGATGAAGGCCGGGCAGCGATCGGACGTCGGGCGTCCGCTCCACCAGCTGGCGGAGGCCCTGCTCAAGCGAAGCCTGGTGGTGATTCTCTCGGACCTTCTGCACGATCCAGAGGCGATCGTCAAAGGGCTGCGCCACCTCAAGTTCAGGGGAACGGACGTCATCGTGTTCCAGGTGCTCGATCCGCACGAGCTCACGTTCCCGTTCCGCGGCGCCTCGCGTTTTCGGGACGTCGAGAGCGCCGAGGAAGTAACCGCGGAGCCCTCGCATATCCGCGCCGGTTACCTGCGCGAGCTGGCGGGGCTGACGCTTCGCTACGATCGAGAGCTGCGCGGCTCAGGCATCGACTACGTGCAGCTCGACACGTCGCAGCCGCTCGACTTCGCGCTGCTGGCCTATCTCGCCGCGCGCAGCCGGCGGAAGTGAGGGTCGCGGGCGATGTCCTTTCTCTACCCCGCATTTCTCGCTGGTGCCGTCGCCATCGCGCTGCCCATCGTGCTGCACCTGCTCAGGCGCGACGTCGCGCCGGAAGTGCCGTTCACGGCGGTGCACCTGCTGCGGAAGTCGCCGGTCGAACGATCGAAACGCCGGCGGCTTCGCGACCTGATTCTCCTGGCCGTGCGGGTCGTGGCGTTACTGCTTCTCGCGACCGCGTTCGCGCGTCCGTACCGGGCGAACGCCGCCACCGGCGCGCCGCTTGTAATCGTGGCCGTGGATCGGTCTTACAGCATGACAGCGCCGGGACGCTTCGCCCGGGCAACGGAACTCGTGCGCGAAGCCATCGACGGCGCGGGCGGATCGCGTGTCGCGCTCCTGGCCTTCGACGAGCGGGCCGATCAGCTCACCGCTCCCGGTTCCGCGAGTGAGGCGCGGAATGCCCTCAAGAACATCGAGCCCGGGTTCGCTGGCACGCGCTACGCCCCCGTGGTTGCCCGGGCCGCTGAAACCGCCGACGGCGGTGCGGCAAGGCTGGTCATCGTCACGGACCTGCAGCGAACCGGGTGGGAAGATGAGCAGCCGGTAGCGATGCCGGCCAGCCTGACGGTGGAAATCAAGGATACGGGAGCGCCATCGGGCAACGTCGCGCTCGTGCGTGCGCGCGTGGAACGTGGCACGGTCGTGGCTTCGATCCGCAATGCGTCGACAGCTCCCTACGCCGCGCCTGTCCATGTCGCGCTCGACGGCCGAGAGGTCGCGACCGCACCGGTTTCCGTCGCACCGGGTGCGACCACCGACGTCGTGGTGCCTTACCAGCCACCTCAGACCGGAACGTTGACCGTGTCGATTGACGATTCCCAGGGCTTTGCCGCGGACAACGCTCGTTACGTGCTACTCGATCGGGCGCCTCGCCGTCGCGTCCTCATCATCGGATCCGGAACACCGCCGAATCTGTCCGGGTTTTATCTGTCCCGTGCGCTCGCGACGGCGGCGGCCGCTGATGATGGGCTCGATGCGGAAGTCGTTCCCGGATCGACGCTGCTCGGCACGAAGGTCGAGGATCTCTCGAAGAACGCAGCAGTCGTCCTGCTCACGACGCGCGGATTCGACCGCCGTGTGCACGACGCGTTCGCGGGATACCTCGCGCACGGCGGCGGAGTCCTGATCGCAGCGGGTCCGGAGGTCGATCCCTCGGTGCTCGCCGGCATCCTCGACTGGCGCGAACCTCCACGGACCGTCGATCGTCAGGACAAGCCGCTCGCGCTTTCCGCCACCGATTTGCGGCATCCCATCTTCCGTCCGTTCGGCGGTCTCGCAGCCAACCTCGGGCAGGTACGGTTCGATCGGCTGTGGCGCGTCGATCCGGCCGGCTGGAACGTCGCGGCACGGTTCACTGACGGGACGCCGGCGCTCCTCGAGCGGAGCAGCGGACCCGGCCGCCTGGCGCTCTTCGCGTCGGACGTCGACCGCCGCTGGAACGATTTTCCGCTTCACCCCGCGTTCGTCCCGTTCGCCATCGAGTCCGTGAGATATGTCGTCGGCGGGGATCGTGCCGGGCGCGAATACACGGTGTCCCAGGCTCCTGCGGGAACACAGCCACGGCCCGGCGTTTACCGGATTCCGCCCGACAATCGCGCCGTGGTCGTGAATGTCGACACGCGCGAATCGGGCACGACGAGAATGACGGAGAACGAGTTCCAGGCGATGCTCCAGCGCGTCGAGGTCCCGCCGGCGGCCGCCGTGAACGTACGTGCGCAACAGACCGAGGCGCGTCAGAATTACTGGAGGTACGGCCTGGTGCTGATGCTGGCGGCGCTCGTCGCGGAATCATTCGTTGGCAAGGCGTAGGGGCGGCGCCGACAGCAGGTAGCCGCGCGAGCGAGCAGCCTTGAGCCGCAGCGAGCGCGAACGCGCGAGCTGCAGCGCCTGGGGGTGGGGCCCCAGGCGCCTTGAGAAAAGCAAGCGCTGGCAGGCCGTGGGGGGTGGGGCCCCCACGGCAAACTAAGCAAAGAGTCTCAGATGGCAGATCGAGACGACACCCTTCACTCGTTCATCGGCCACGTCAGGCGACGATGGTTCGTCAAGGCGTTGCTGAGGACGCTTGGCGCGGCAGCGATGGTTGCGGCGGTTCCGCTCGTCGCGGGTGCGCTGACCGTGCGTGTGCTCGGGCTCGACGGCGCGGCGCTCGCGCTGACGTCGGCGGTCTCGCTCCTGCTGGCGCTGGCGGGGATCATTGCGGTCGCCTTCCGTATCGAGCGCCGGCCCGATGATCGGCGCGTCGCGCGGTTCATCGAAGAGCGTCTGGCAGAGATACCGGGCGCGCCGATTCCCGACGACGGGATCGTGAGCGCGGTTGAGAGTTCCGCGTCAGATAGCGCCGCACCCTTCCATTCGCTCGTGGTCGCTGCGGCGCTGAACAAGCTCTCTTCTTCGTCACCCGCCGACATCGTCACGGCATCGGTCTTGAGGCGGGCGGCGCTCCGGGCTGCCTGCGGGTCGGCAGTACTCCTCGGTGCGCTCTCGCTCTCTGCGGGGCCACTGCTGCGGACGTTGGAGACGGCATGGGTGGCGGTGTTTCCCGAGTCGATCCACGTCGAAGTCATGCCTGGAGACGCACGTGTCGTGGCCGGGCAGCCGCTCAGGATTCGCGCCGTCGTCAGGGGGGTTCGAGGACCGCTCACCAGGCTCGCGCCGTCGATGACGGTCTCGGCCGGCAAGGAGTCGCGGACTGTTCCGCTCGCGCAGGACGGTGACGGCTTCGCGTTCGCGTTCGAGTCGATCGATCGATCGTTCAACTACACGATCGCCGCCGGCGCGCATCGATCGCGCCAGTACAGGGTCACGGCACTCTTCCCGCCGCGGGTGAAGCGTATCGACGTTCGCTACGAATACCCGTCGTTTGCCGGACTCGAGCCGCGCGACGAGCAAGACGCCGGCGATCTCTACGGTCCCGCCGGCACCCGTGTCCATCTGCGAATCCACGCCGACAAGCCAGTCGCGTCCGGGGCGCTGGCGCTTTCCGGAGGGACGCAGGCCCAACCTCTGCGGCCGGCGGGCGATCAGACTCTCGAAGCAGATCTCGTCCTGACGAAAGACGATTCCTACCGGCTGCGGCTCGAGGATCGTGATGGCCTTCGCACCAAGGGCGAGACGGAGTACTTCATCCGGCTGATGGACGATCGGCCACCGGACGTGCGTATTCTGCGTCCTGGTGGCGACCAGCAGATCACGCCGCTCGAGGAAGTCGGGATCGAAGCGCGCGCCGATGACGACTACGGCGTCTCCTCGTTCGAGCTGGTGTACTCCGTTGCGGGTCAGCGCGAACACGTCGTGCCGTTCTCGCGTACGTCGGGGACGACGCTCTCGAAGATTGGGGCGCATCTCATCGCGGCCGAGGATCTGCACGTGCAGCCCGGCGACGTCGTGACCTACTACGCGCGTGCCACCGATGTCGGGCGCGGCAAACGTCCGACGCAGACGAAGAGCGACATCTTTTTTCTCGAGGTCCGCCCCTTCAACGAGGAGTTCGTCGAAGCGCAAAGCCAGGCGATGTCCGGCGCCTCGGATCCGCAGCTCGAAGGATTGATTGCCGCCCAGAAAGAGATCATCAACGCGACCTGGAATATCGAACGGCGCTCGGGCGCCGGCCGATCCGCCGACGACATGAAGGCCGTGTCGCAGGCACAGGCGGAGTTGAAGGCGCGGGTCGAGCAGATGATGGCGTCGCCGGGAGGACGACGGCCCCCGTTCCAGGCGCCGCAGCAGCAGGTCGCGCCGTTCGGTCAGGTGCGCAGCCGTTCGTCCGGCGGCGACTCGATCGGCGCCGCGATTCAGGCAATGGGACGCGCCGTCCAGCAGCTCGATGGTCAGAATACGAAGGATGCGATCCCGCACGAGATGGCCGCGCTGCAGGGGTTGCTGCAGGCGCAGGCCGAAGTGCGGCGGCGTCAGGTGATGCAGCAGGCCAACGGCGCGAGCGGCAACGGCTACGGACGCCAGGGACAGGACCTGTCGGCGCTTTTCGACAAGGAACTGCAGCGCCAGCAGCGCACGAACTACGAGACCCGCTCGCAGATCGAAGAGCGGCCCGATCAGAAGAACGGAGACAGCGCGCTCGATCGAATCCGCGATCTGGCGAAGCGCCAGGAGGATCTGAGTCAGCGTCAGCGCGACCTCGCCAACGCCGGGCTGTCGGCCGAAGAGCTCAAGCGTCAGCTCGAGAAGTTGACACGCGAGCAGATGGAGCTTCGCGAGCAGGCCGAGGAGCTCGCGCGACAGCTGGATGCCAAAGGACAGCAGCAGAGTGCCGCGTCGAATCCGCGGCAGAACGAGAGCGGTGGCCGGCAAAGCCAGCAGCCGAATCAGTCCGATCAGCAGTCGGGCGGTCAGCGTCAGCCTGGTTCGACCGGCCAGTCCTCCGGAGCCTCCAGCGGGCCCATGCGTGAAGCGTCCGAGCAGATGCGATCGGCCGCGAGCGATCTGCGCCGGCAGGATCCGGAGGCGGCGTCCGCCAGCGCCGGTCGGGCGGCGGAACAACTACGACGGCTCGAGCAGCAGATGCGCGGCGGGACGCCGGACGCGCGTCAGCGTGCTGCCGGCGAGCTCCAGCTCGAAGCGCAGCAGCTCGCGGACGCGCAGCGCCGCATCGCCAGTGAAGTCGAGCGCCTCGAGAAGGAAGGCGGAAACAACGCGGACGCGCTCCGGCGTGTGGCCGGCGAGAAGGAAGGTCTGGCGGATCGCGTCGACGCGCTGAAGAAGGCTGCGGACGATCTCTCCAAGCAGGCGGGCGCCAGGGGCAACAAGGACGCCGGAGCCGCGGCCGCTGCCGGTGACGCGGCGCGTGAACTGGAGCGCGAGCAGATCGGTAAGCGCATGCGCGATTCGGCGCGCGAGATGCGCGACGCGGGCAAAGCCCAGGCTCCGACGGGCGCCGGGCAGCCGTCCCCGTCACAGAGCGGCCGCCGCGCGTCCGCGGAACAGCAGATCGCGCGCGCGCTCGACAAAGCGGTGGAGAAACTCGGTGGCGCTGCGGGCACAGAGGCGCGCAACCTGGCGGATCAACTCGATCAGAGCCGCGACATCCGCCAGCGCCTCGATCGGCTCGAACAGCAGATTCGTGATGCCGCAGCCAAGGCACGCGCGGGCCGCGCGGGCCGTGATGCAGTGGCGGATGCACAGGGTAAGCAAGGCGATCGCGGCCGGCAGGGGAGCAGCGGGGCCGGCGACGGCGGCGAGCTGCAGAGGCTGCGCGATGAGTACGCGCGTGAGCTTCAGCGCGCCCGCGACACGCTCGCGAAGCTGCAGCAGTCGCAGCCGCGAGATGGGCTGGGCGGATCGACTCCCGAGGAGCAGGAGTTCAGCCTCTCCGCACCCGGAACCGAAGCCTTCAAGCAGGACTACAGCAAGTGGGAATCGCTGCGTAAGGATGTGAACCTGGCGCTCGAGCGTCACGACGCTGCGGTGTCGCAGCGCATCGCGAAGAAGCTGGCGGAAGATCGGCTCAGCGCCGGCGGCAGCGACCGCGTGCCTGACGACTACGCGCGCCTCATCGCCCGGTACTACGAGTTGCTGGCGCGGACGAAGAAATAGCGTGGCGTTCGCGAACCCGCTCCCCTGGTGGATCCTCGTTCTCGTCGTTTGCGCCGCCGGCGCGACGGCATGGCTCGCGTACCGTCATCTTGCCGGATCCCTGTTCCGCAGGTCTATCCTCACCGGCATCCGCTTCGTCTCGCTCCTGCTCCTCGTCCTCTTCCTGATGCGGCCCGTGGCCACGACCGACGATCGAGCCGCTCGCGATGCCGTGGTCCCGATCCTCGTCGACACGTCGAGGAGCATGAGCATTCAGGACGCCGGGGGCATCCGACGCATCGATCGCGCGCGGGCCATCGTCTCGGAGCGTCTCCTGCCGGCGTTCAAGAACCGCTTCCGCACGGAAGTCCTCGGCTTCGGAGACGATGTCGCGCCCGTCACCCCCGACAAGCTGGCGGCGACCGCACGCCGGACCGACCTTGGCGCGGCGCTGGCAGCCGTTCGCGAGCGATATCGCGGCCAGGTGATCGCCGGCGTGGTCGTGTTGACCGATGGCGGCGACACGGCGGGCACGACCGAGCGCGCGGCCGCTGACGTGGGCTTGCCCGTCTATCCGATTGGTCTGGGCAGCCGGACGTTGACCGGCGATCGTGAGGTGCTGAGCGTGACCGCGGCCGAAGCGGTCATGGACGACTCGCGGGTCGATCTGGCGGTGTCGGCCGTCAGCCACACCGACGGATCCGCCCCGATTCAGCTGCGGTTGCTCGAGAATGGCCGCCCGGTCGAAGTTCGAAGGCCGGCGTCACCCGGCAACGGCACACCGGTTCGGGAAGTGTTTCAGGTCTTTCCCCGCCGCGGAACGGCGACGGTCTACACCGTCGAGACCGATGTGGCGCCTGGCGAGCCGGTGCCCGAGAACAACGCGCGCAGCGTGCTCATCCAGGGACCCTCACGCCCACGACGGATTCTCCTGGTGGAGGGGGCGCCCGGCTTCGAGCACAGTTTCCTGAAACGGGCGCTGGCGGAAGACGACGGCCTCGAAATCGACTCGGTCATTCGCAAAGGACGAAACGAGCAGGGAGCCGACACGTTCTACATCCAGGCAGCGAAGTCCCGCAGCGATGCGCTGACGTCCGGGTATCCGCTCAAGCCCGAGTCCCTCTTCGTGTACGACGCGCTCGTCCTCGCCAACGTGGACGCATCCATGCTGACGCGCGCGCAGCTCGATGCCACACGCGATTTCGTGTCCCGACGAGGCGGTGGGCTGCTCGTGCTCGGGGCCCGTTCGTTTCTCCGGCAGGGGCTGCTCGACACCTCCCTCGAAGAGGCGCTTCCTCTGCAGCTCGCCGATCGCGAGAGCGCCGGCGTGCTCCCGGCCGCCGCGGCGCGCGGGATCAACCGCGTATCGCTCACCGCGGAAGGAGCCATGCATCCGATCATGCAGCTCGCCGGCGATCCGGACGACACGCGCAAGCGCTGGGATGCCGCGCCTGCGCTCGCCGCGATTGCACCGCTCGGTGGACCCCGTCCGGGTGCAAGCGTCTTGGCGGTAACGAGCGGGGCCGGCGGAACAGCCCGCGCTCTCGTCGCCGTGCAGCGCTACGGCGAAGGACGAGCGATGGTGTTCGCCGGAGAAGCGGCGTGGCGGTGGCGGATGATGCTGCCCGCGAGCGACCGCTCCTACGACACGTTCTGGCGGCAATCGGTCCGATGGCTCTCGCTGCCAGCCGGTGATCCCCTCAGCGTCACGGTGCCCACGGGCGCGACGCCCGGCGATCTGCTCTCGCTCCGCGTGCTGGTCCGCGACGCCGCGTATCAACCGCTGCGCGGCGTCGACGTGGACGTGCGGGTGAGCGCGCCGGACGGACGGCTGGAGCAGCTTCGTGCGGCGCCCGAAACGGGCGCGGACGCGGAAGGTCGTTTCGTCGCTGCGTACAGGCCCACGCAGCCGGGTGTCTATCGTGTCACCGCCGAAGCGCGGAACGGCACCCAGTCTCTGGGCTCGACCTCGTCGTCGATGCTCGTCGGCGGCGCGGATCTCGAAATGACGGACCCGCGGCTGAACAGCCAGCTCCTGCAACGCGTCGCGTTCGCGTCGGGTGGGCGCGTGACCGAAGAAGCCGATGCGGCCTCGATTGGCGACAGCCTCGTGGCGAAACTGCCGTCGGCCGCCCTTGCCGTCCGGCACGACCTCTGGCACAACGGCTGGTCCTTCTCGGTGATTCTGATGCTGCTCGCAACTGAATGGATCCTCCGGCGGCGGTGGGGGCTGCGATGACGACGCGCCGCGACTTCGGCGCCGACGTCCGTCTTGCGGTCATGTTCGCGGCGGTGTCGTTGGCGTGGTGCGCACCCGCGCTCGCGCAGGCCCGGTACGCGCTGATCGTATCGGGCGCCGCGGGAGGTCAGGGCTACGCCGATCAGTACGGCCGCTGGACGACGGAGCTCTCCACGGTCCTCGTCGATCGAATGAAGATGGATCGCGAAAAGATCACAATCCTCAAGGACGGTCAGGATCCGGCAACGGCGTGCACGGCGGCGAACGTCAAGCGCACGGTTGCCGCGATTCGCCAGCGGATGGGGAGGGACGACGTCCTGTTCGTGATGCTCATCGGGCACGGGACGTTCGACGGCATCGACGCGAAATTCAACCTCGTCGGCCCTGACCTCGAGTCCGCAGAGTGGGGGGCCCTCTTCGACGCTCTTCCTGGCCGCGTCGTCGTCGTGAACACGTCGCCGGCGAGCTTTCCCTTCCTCGAGCGCCTGGCCGGTCCCCGACGGGTCGTCATTACCGCGACAGACACAGCCGCCCAGCGCTTCGACACGGTCTTTCCCGAGTACTTCATCAAGGCATTGCAGAGCGAGGCCGCAGATCTCGACAAGAACGGGCGCGTGTCGATTTGGGAGGCGTTCGCTGCGGCCGCCGACGGTGTCCGCCGGTACTATCAGCAGCGCGGTCAGCTCGCGACCGAGCGGCCGCTACTCGACGACAGCGGCGACGGCGTCGGTCACGAAGCCAACGGGGCGAGCGACGATGGGTCGGCCTCGAGCCGGGTGTATCTGGATCAGGAGCTTCCCGGGTCCGCGCCGACAGACGAGGTCCTGTTGCAGCTCCTTCAGAAGCGCGCTGCGCTCGAGAGCGAAGTCGAGGATCTCAGGATCCGCAAGACCTTCATGTCGCCGGCTGACTACCAGAAGGAGTTCGAACGGATCATGGTCGAGCTCGCGAAGGTCGGCCGCGACATCAGGACGAGAGTGAAGTCCTAGCCGGAACGCACGACGCGGATATCGGGGTGCCGCTATCACCAATATTCCCGCCGCGCTTCTATCCGGAACTTCCTGAGCGCACCGTACAGCGCGCCCGACGCAAATCCGGCGATGTGCGCCCAGAACGCGACGCCGCCGTCCACCGTGCGTGCGCCAATGGATCCCACCCCGCTGAACAACTGCATCAGGAACCAGATCCCCAAAAAGAAGATTGCCGGGACCTCCACGAGATCGAGAAAGAACACGATGAAGATCGCCGTCAGTATGCGGGAGCGCGGATAGAACACGAAGTACGCGCCCATCACCCCGGCGATCGCGCCGCTTGCGCCGATCATCGGGACGAGCGAGCGTGGATTCACCGCGACCTGTGCCAGGGCCGCGATGCTGCCGCACCCGAGGTAGAACAGCAGGTAACGACCGTGACCGAGGTGATCCTCGACGTTGTCGCCGAAGATCCAGAGATACAGCATGTTCCCGAGGAAGTGGACCCAGCCGCTGTGCAGGAACATGCTCGTCACGAGCGAGGTCCACGAGAAAAAGGCGGGGACGACGCCGTACGTGTCAGTGAGGACCTGCAGCTGCCGATCGCTCAGCACCAGCTCGTAGAGGAAGGCGACGGCATTGAGCGCGATGATCCCGATGGTGACGTACGGAAAGGTGCGCGAAGGAATGACGTCGCTCACCGGAAACATGGCCGCAGTATAGCGTTCGCGTGCGTTCGAACCGCCGGCGCTCGAGTCCGCCTCCCTTCACTCGCGAACGTTCGAGACGCTCGTCATAGGCCGCTTCAGACAGTCCGCACGCCGACTCCCACTGAGCCTCCAACCGACGGCTATGTGACGCTGAAGCTGTTCTCGTCGTACTCGTTTCAAACCGGCATGGGACAGCACCATCACCGCACGGCTCGACAACGCGACCAACGAGCTCTATCGAACCACCTGTCGCTCATCAAGGATCAGGTGCCTGAAATGGGCCGGAATTTCCGGCTGGTCTACGCTGGGCACTTCTAAGGATCAGGGCGCAACTGCGTGCATTTCGTGTTGAAAAGAGGGACGGATCGGGCGGTGCCGATCCCGTCCTCGTCGCTCAGGTTTGACCCACCTGCAAAGCGACCCCTATAATCGATTGAAGGGGATGTCGCTTTCTGACATACGCGCCGCACGGCGTCGCGCAAGTTGGTGGCTGAATGGCATCATCGCGGCGTATGCGCTGGCGATGGCGCTGCTGCCACTGACCCACCACGACATCGCCTGCCACCTCAAATCCAGCACTCATTGCACAACCTGTCTCGTCGGATCCGCGGCTGACCTCGCCTCGGACCAGACGACGCTCGGTCCCTCAGCGCTCGACGATGCTGGGCGGGCCGGGACCGAGTCAAGCGCACAGCCGGATTCGCTTTCGCTGCCCGCGCCCTCCGGCAGGGCGCCGCCGGCCTCACTCTAGGTTTCCTGTTTCCTTCAACCAGGGTCAATAGCCGGCGGACGGCCAACACGGTCCGCTCTTTTTCGATTTTTCGCGAGGCTGCGCCTCAGAGCATCGAGGCTTAGCCCGCGAGGTCGCATTTTTTCCAAGCCCCGCTGACGCGGGGGCGTCTTGACCGAAAGACGTGACTCATTTTTCGGGTCAAGACCTCTGGCCTCGATAGGAGGGACCGTGTACGTCGCCTTGGAGCGTGTACGCCGCGCCTGCGTGGTCGCGTGTGCGTGCGTCATCCCGCTATTGTCGGTTCCCGCGGCCGCGCAGATGCCGGTACCGCAGGTCGAACCATCGCCGCAAGCACAGGAACCCACGCCGCAGCAGCTGCGCGAAGAGCTGGAGCGGCTTCGCAAGGAGTTTGAATCGGTTCGTGATACCTATGGCGCGCGGCTGACGGCGCTCGAGACCAAGCTGGTTCAGATGGAGGGTGCCGCCGCGCCCGCGGGGGCGCAACCCGCCGCACCGCCTCCAGGCCAGACGACGCCGCCGACCGCGCCAGCGCCAACGGCCGCGGGAGGCGACGTTCAGGTGCCTCCTGGCGCGGCGGGCGCAGGCGGTCCGCAGGGCTCACTCCCGGTCTACGGCAACACGAGCGCGCTCTCGAAGATCTTCAACCCGGACATGGCCGTCATCGGCAACTTCACTGGCGCGGCGGGCACGAACCGGATCGATCCGCGGCCAGCGTTCGAGCTCGGCGAGTCGGAGGCGAGCTTCCAGGCGATCGTCGATCCGTACGCGCGAGCCGATTTCTTCATCTCGTTCGCCCCGGAAGGCGTCGAGGTGGAGGAGGGCTTCATCACCTTTACGACGCTCTCGGGCGGGCTGCTCGCCAAGGTCGGCAAGATGCGCGAGCAGATTGGCAAAGTGAACACGATGCACGCCCACGTGCTGCCCTGGGTCGATGAGCCGATCGTGTTGGGAAACCTGCTCGGTGAGCCCGAAGGAATCTCCGATTCGGGCATTTCCGTGTCCAAGCTGATTCTGAACCCGTGGTTCTTCCTCGAGGCGACGGGCGAGGTCTATCAGGGCACCGCCGGGACCTTCCAGTCGCACGAGCGGAGCCAGGTCAGCTGGGTGGGTCGCGTTCGAGGCTATCGCGACATCACCGAATCGACCAACGTCGATGTT
>DATAEK010000159.1:0-5769 GCA_036258055.1 Vicinamibacterales bacterium | reverse complement strand
GGGCGTTGTGGAACTTCAGAGCGGACTGTCCGCGCCGCGCGCCTGCCTCGAGCACTGCGCTGCCCGCTCAGCGGCGTAGCATCGGCATCACCGCTCGTACCACCGCAGGACGCGCAGCGCCCGCAGCGTGTTCCACCGGCTGGGCCGACCGTCGCCGTCCTCGATCGCAAAGTGGACCTTGCCGGGATGCGTGTTCTCCAGCAGCCAGGTGCCATCGGGCTGCTGCTTGGATCGAAGCAAATCGATTGCTTCGTCGATCCGTGAGTTTGGCAGATCCCCGACCGAGCGGAAGTATTCGAGGGCCCGCAGCACGTCGTAATGCCAGCGGGTCGGAAACGAGAATTGCAGCCAGGCTGGGTTGACGACTTCGCCGGTGCTCTTCCGTCGGACCAGCTGTCGTTCGAGGAGGTACTCCTCACCCCGGCGCCGAGCCGCGATGGATTCCGCAGAGCCGCCGGTTGCCCGCTCGTGCGCCAGCAGTCCTTCCAGGACGTTGATCGTGGTCGCGAACGACGAGCGGACGGACCCGTTCTCCACCTCGCAGTTCCACCCGCCGTCCTCGAGCTGCTCACCAAGCAGGCGGGCGACCACGCCATCCACATCCTGATCAAAGTAGGTGCCCAATGTGACGGTCCTGCCATTGATGCACGGCTCGACCTCGCCGCTGAAGAACGGCTGCCCCGCGTGCTCCCAACGACAGTGGTCTCTGACCTGCGCCACCGCCCGGCGCACCCGGTCAGAGCACGGATCGACCCCGAACTCATGCAGCAGTTGTAGTGTCGGCAGCGTGGACGTCCAGGGCTGGCCCTGGTTCTCTTCGCGCCAGTTGAAGCTCCGCGCCGGGAAGCACGCGCCTCCCGCCCACTGGCCGTCTTCGCCTTGCAACGCCAGCAGTCTGGCACCCCAGCCGGCTTCTTCAGTGGCCACTCGCGCGCGCTCCGCCGAGACGACGTCAGCCGGCGCATGGAGAAGATCGCCCAACACCTGCCAGCGGATGGCGGGGTCCGAATCGAGCAGCCAGTCCAGTACGGTCATGCGGCCGAGTGTAACAAGCTGGTGAGAAGCACCGTCGCGGATCGGCGTTCTACGCAGAGACGCTCTTGCGATCGGGGAGGCATCGCCAGACAGGTGATCTGTCAGTAGGGGCTGGTCAGCCCTTGCTGACTCCTGTTGGCAGCCCACCCCTGCTCAGTGTACCTTCGCCGCGTGGAGGTCCCTGCTGGACTGGCCGATGCGCTCGCCCGTCACTATCGACTCGACCGCCAACTCGGGGCGGGCGGTATGGCCACGGTCTACCTGGCTCACGACCACAAGCACGGCCGGGACGTCGCTATCAAAGTGCTGCGTCCCGATCTCGCCGAAACGCTCGGCCGCGAGCGCTTTCTTCGAGAGATCCAGCTGGCCGCCGGTCTGAATCATCCGAACATCCTCCCGCTCTACGACTCGGGCGAAGCCGGCGGTTGCTTGTACTTCGTGATGCCGGTGATGGCTGGACAGACCTTGCGGGATCGCCTCTCGAACGGCCCTCCGTTGTCCGTTGACGAGGCGATCCGCATCGCCATCGAGGTGGCTGATGCCCTCGACTACGCGCATCGGCACGACATCGTCCACCGAGACATCAAGCCGGAGAACATTCTCCTGCACGAAGGCCACGCCGTCGTCGCCGATTTCGGTATCGGCAAGGCGCTCGTGGCCGCCTCGGCGGCGACCGGTGTGATGTTCACGCAGATCGGCGTGACCGTTGGCACACCAGCCTATATGAGCCCCGAGCAGGCCGCGGGCGGCGACCTTGACGGGCGCAGCGACCTCTTTGCGCTGGGCTGCGTGATGTACGAAATGCTGACGGGCGAGATCGCCTTCACCGGCCCGTCGGCGCACGCCGTGATCGCCAGGCGCTTCGCCCATTCGCCGCCGCCCATCACCGACTCGCGCCCTGAGACTCCGGCCGTCATCGGCGAAACGGTGAGCCGGCTCCTTCAGCGTTCGGCCGACGATCGATTCGCCAGAGGTGCGCAGGTCGTGGCTGCGTTGCGGGCACAGCACACGCCGCCCGTGACGACGGCATCCGCGGCGCCTGACCGTGCCCGCCGCGACAGCTCGATTGCGGTCCTGCCGTTCACAAACCTGAGCGCCGATCCCGATAACGACTACTTCAGCGACGGACTCACCGAGGAGCTCATCACCGACCTCTCGGGCGTGAAGGCACTGCGCGTGATTTCGCGCACGTCGTCGCTGCAACTCAAGGGCACCACCAAGGGCATGCGCGAGATCGGCCGCACCCTCGGTGTGCGATATGCGCTGACCGGGAGCGCGCGGAAGGCCGGCAACGCGCTCCGCATCACCGCACAACTGGTCGATACCACGACCGACGAGCAGATTTGGGCCGAGAAATACAGTGGCACCCTGGACGATGTGTTCGACGTGCAGGAACGCGTCTCGCGCGCGATCGTCACCGCCTTGCGGGTGACGCTGACAGCGTCCGAGGACGACCGGCTCGCCGAGCGCCCGATCAAGAACCCGCGGGCGTTCGAGCTGTACTTGAGGGCCCAGGTGCTCGTGCGGCGATACGGCGCGTCGATGGATCAGGTGAACGCGCTGCTCGATCGCGCAATCGAGATCGAAGGACTGTCGCCACCGCTGCGCGCGTTGCGTGCCTACCTCTGGGTCACGCAGGTGCGCGCCGGGATGAGCACCGACGCCATCCATCTCGCCCGCGCCGAGGCGGAGGCGCGTGAGTTGATGAATGTGGCGCCCAATGCGCCGTACGGATACTCACTCCTCGGCTTCATCAGCTACGAGCGCGGTGCGCTCGCCGACACCGTGCGATATCTCACCAAGGCGCTGGAGCTGGACGGCAGCGATGCGGATGCTTTGTTCTTTCGGGGCATCGCGCTCGAGGCGGCGGGACAGGGCGAGGCGGCGATCGCGGCGGGACGGCGCTTTCTCGACGTGGACCCGTTGTCCCCGATGGCGGGCGTCCTCCTCAACTCCGCGCATTGGTTCGTGGGACGGCCGCACGAAGGCCTGGACACGCATGAGCATGGGCTCGTGCTCGACCCTGAAAATCCCATCATCCACTGGTCGCTGGGATACACCTACGCGCTGCTCGGCCGGCTCGCCGACGCCAGGGTGCAGGCGCAGTGGATGCAAGCGCACGTGCCTCAGATGCCGTACACGGTACAACTCGTGGCGTTGCTCGAGGGGCTGGCAGGGCGAACCGCGGACGCCTGTGCCGCGCTGGCGACCCTCCCGGACATGTCGTTTGATGGGCACATCACGTTTCATCTGAGCGAGAGCTTCGCGGTCGCCGGCGATATCCCGACGGCGCTTCGTTTGCTCGCGCGAGCGGTCGAACACGGGTTCTACCCGCACCAATACATCGCGGTGTACTGCCCGTTCCTGGCTTCGCTGCGCGGCATCGCCGGGTTCGACGGCATCGTCGCGCGGGCAGCCGAACGCGTCGCGGCATTCCGGGCGTGAAGTGGACGTTGGCGAGCGCCCACCGGCTGTCGTCGCCTTGCAACGCCAGCAGTCCTACATGACGTCTGCATTTCGGCGGGCCGGGTTGATGGCCACGGATCTCGTGAGGAACGTCTGATGATTGCGCCCGGGACGCATCAGCAGCACGATAGTCGCCCCGAGCGGCACATTCTGCGTGAGGATCTCCACGGTATGAATCATCCGCTGGGCGGCTCCCATGAACGAACTGGGTACGATGAGGAGCGCCAGGCCGCCGGCGACCCAGAGGATTGCGCCGACCGCCAGCGCCGCCTGCCCGCGCGACATCCGCAGCGTGTACACGATTGGCAGGACTGACAGCGTCATCAGGATTCCACGGCCGATCTGCATCGCCCAGAACCACCCGCCCAGCCGTGCGACCTGTTCAGTTGCTTCGGGATAGAAGTCGTGCGTGAAGAACTGGAAGGTGATCGCGCCGAAGATCAGGTAGTACACGGCATACGCACACCCGCACGCGAGGACGCGCACGGCCGTCGCGAGCGGCGGACGATGCGGCACGACGCCATCCGTCGGACGATGCAGCTTCAACGCCGCGGCCAGCAGCGCAACGGCGGCCGCGAAGAGGAGATACGTGACTGAGGCGCCGACGAGATTGGCGACTGCCTCGGGTCGGAAAAGAGGTACGAACACCACCGCTTCGGTCCACGTACAGAACACGCTCGTGAGGGCGAGCGCCGGCGCGATCGCGCCGAACTGCGCGCGGACGCCCTTCGGACCGTAGACCGCCACAGGAACGAACGCGGCGGCGAGCAAGGTTCCCGACAGCCACCACAGCACGAAGTGACCGCCGCCCAGAGCGGGCAGCGTGAGTGCGCATCCGCCGATCGCACAATAGGCGAGCACTCGCAGCGTCATGATTTCCTCCTGTCTTTTCCCCGCTTCTCGTAAGCGCCGAGCGCGTCCCGGGTCCACGCGAGCATCGCGTCGTAGGCGCGGATGCCGCTCTCGAGCGCGAGTCTGCCCGACAGCGGCATCGCGCCACGATTCGCCTCGAGATAGCGGCGCAGCTCCGGAAGATAGGTCGTGAGCTCGTGCTGAAGCGCGCGGAGGAAGCGAGCGGACGCGGCCGGTCCCAGGCCGCGGTCCATGAAGCTGAAGCGCAGCATCAGCTCGTCGCTGTCGCGCACCACCGCGTCGCGGGTTACCGGCTGGTTCAACCAGCTCTCGAGTGCCGCCTTGCCCGCCGGCGTCACGCGGAAGAGTCTCCGCTGGCGAAGGCCGGCGCTGCGCTCGACGCGACCGCGCACGAACCCGGCGGCCTCGAGGCGCTTGAGCGCCGGATAGATCGCCCCCGGACTGTCGCTGAACGTGGCGAGCGGCGTCTGGGTGAACAACCGGCGGATGTCGTAGCCGGAGAGCGGCGCGTCGATCAACAGGCCGAGCAGGGCGCGGCCGAGCAGCGGGATCCGGGGCATAGTACGCTGCGTACTATACGCCGCGTACTATCAGCCGTCAATCCGGCGGCCGGAGATGCCCCGCGCCGGGCTCATGGGCGCAAAATGATGCTCGCGGACCAGCCCGATTGGATCTACTGGACGTCCGCCGCGACCGCCGCCACAGTCTTGTCGACCAGCCGCAGGAACGCGTCGATCGTCACCTCGAGGTCGGCCTCCGGCGTGTCTTCTTCCTTGCAGTGCGACAAGCCGTTGGTGGAGCGGGCGAACATCATCACCGCGGGCATGACCCGGCTCATCTCGACCGCGTCGTGCAGCGGCCCCGACGGCAGGCGTGGCGCATGCCCCGTCGCCTCCTGCACCGCGTCGGCGCACAGGCCGACCAGACGCGGATCGAACCGGCAGGGATCGATGCGCCACAGGTGCCGCCACGTCACGGTCACGCCGTTGGCTGCGGCCGCGCGCGATGCAGCCTCGTCGGCGTCGGCGAGTGCCCGCCGCAACGTGTCGGGCTCGAGGGCCCGCTGATCGAGCGCGATCTCGCACACGCCCGGTACAGCAGTCACGATCGCCGGCTCGACCGAGACCGTGCCCACCGTGCACACCATCCCGGCGGCGGGCGTCGAGTGGCGCCGGGCGATCTCGCGACAGGCGAGCGCCGTCTCGGCGGCAGCGAGGAACGCGTCACGGCGCATCGCGATGGGCGTAGACCCCGAGTGCGCAGCCTGGCCGACGAACCGCAGAACGTGGCGTTCGACACCGTAGGTGCCCATCACCGCACCCGTGGATCGCCCCATCGCCTCGAGCACGGGCCCTTGCTCGATGTGGAGCTCGAGGTAGGCGCGCGGGTGGCGTT
>DATAEK010000231.1:0-21452 GCA_036258055.1 Vicinamibacterales bacterium | reverse complement strand
CGCGGCCATGAAGTCGCGCTCGTAGCGATCGCGAAGTTCGTGCCGCGGGAGCTTGCTGGCTCGCGCCACCAGCCGGCCGAGCTCTTGATACGCCGTGGTCGAGTGCGCGAGCAGTGACATCTTGTGGGCGGTGTGAAAGCGTACGAGCGCGCCGATCGACCAGCGTCCTCCGAACAAATCCTTCAGCCGCCGGTACGCGAACGTCCGCTCGATGAAGTTCTCGCGCAACCGGGGATCCGACAGCCGCCCTTCCTCTTCGACCGGCAGGCACGGGAATCGTTCGAGCAGCGCGGCGGCGAAGAGTCCGCGGCCTTGCCGCTCGGGCATGCCGGCGGTGCCGAAC
The DNA here is from genome assembly GCA_036258055.1 of Vicinamibacterales bacterium. GTDB lineage: Bacteria > Acidobacteriota > Vicinamibacteria > Vicinamibacterales > 2-12-FULL-66-21 > DATAEK01. The sequence goes on along the minus strand of DATAEK010000231.1, from coordinate 21,109 downwards.
ACCTTGACGCGTTCCATCCCGCAGCTCGGCGAATCCTTCTTGAGGACGTATCCGCAGAGATCCTCGCCCGCCAGCTCGTCGAGCCGGCGATCCGCCCAGGCGTTCATGCCGTCAGTGTGATCGATCCCTGTCCGAGTTGTGAGCATCCGGACGCCCTTTTCGGAGCGAACGAGTCGGAGGGTCTCGCGCGGCGTACCAAGTCCCAGCTCGACCTCCGGGCAGACCGGAACCCACTCGACGACGGCACCCAGAACATCGGTCAGGAACCGGTCACGCTTGTGGCCGCCGTCGAACCGTACCTCCTGACCGAGCAGGCAGGCTGAGATGCCGATCCGGAGGCGCGAGGAATCCTGCATGGGTCCGGGATCAATTCCATCGCATTCCCCGGATTTGATCCAGGTTCACGTTGCCGCCGCTCAGAACGCAGACGACCTTCGATCCCTTCGGCGCTTGAACCAGCCCGTCGAGCAGAGCGGCCACCGGCGCGGCTGCCGCTCCTTCGACCACGAGCTTGGCGTGCGACATGATCCAGATCATCGCGTCGAAGATGCGTTCGTCGGGTAACGTGACGATCTCATCCACGAACTGACGCACCACCTCGAACGTCGTCTCACCCACCCGCTTCACTCTCAAACCATCGATGATGCAGTCCACGCGATCGAGGGTGACGACGGCGCCGGCCTTCACGCTGTCCCGCATGCCGGGCGCGCCGGATGACTCGACGCCGATGACGCGCACTGAGGGTTTGATCGACTTGATCGCCATCGACACGCCCGAGATCAACCCGCCGCCGCCGATGGGCACCACGACGATGTCCACCGCTGGCCAGTCGCGGATGATCTCGAGGCCCAGTGTGCCCTGTCCAGCGATGAGCTGCAGATCGTCGAAGGGGTGCACGTAAGTGAGACCGCGCTCGCGCACCAGCTCCCGCGCCTTCTCATTGGCCTCATCCCAGATGCTGCCGTGAAGGACGACCTCCGCCCCGTAGCCGCGTGTCGCGGCAATCTTCGATGGTGTCGCGTTCTCGGCCATCACGACGATGGCCTTGATGCCATGAATGCGCGCGGCGAGGGCGACGCCCTGTGCGTGATTGCCAGCCGACGAACACACGACCCCGCGCTTCCGCTCGTCGTCGGTGAGCAGCGACAGCTTGTTCAACGGTCCGCGAATCTTGTACGACCCGCCACGCTGGAACATCTCCGCTTTGAGGCGGACGTCGAACCCTGTCTGCTCGCTCAGCATCCGGCTCGTGAGCAGCGGCGTGTGGTGGATGTGCGGGGCAACGCGGGCGTAAGCCGCTTCGAAATCCTGGCGTCCGAGCGGCGTCACGGTTTCACCGCCGTGAGCATGATCTCGACGAGGCCCTCCGGGGCCACGAGACCCACGCCCACCGTGGCACGCGCCGGGAAGCTGCGCTCGAAAAACGCGCGGTACGCGTCGTTCATCGCCGGGTAATTCTTCAAGTCGGTCAGATAGACAATTCCATCGACGACGTCGGCCGGCGTGCAGCCCGCTGCTTGAAGCGTGCGTCGGATGCGGCTCAGCGTTTCCCGCGTCTGCGCGGCGGTGTCGCCGCGATTGTCCGCAGTGTTGCCGAGAACACCCGAGAGGTACACGCGTCCGCCGGCGATGATGGCCGCACTCAGATTGGGATTCGGTGAGCTGCCGTCGCTCACCGGCCGCCGGGCAGACGACGATGCGATCATCGTGATCTCGACCACGTACTGATCGCTCGTGAGGCCGGCCTTGACCGTCGCTCGCGCTGGCGGTTCGGATGGGAAGTAGGTTCGGTAGGTGTCGTTCATCTGTTGGAAGGCGGTCGCATCGGGCAGGAAAACACGAGCGCTGACGACGTTCGCGTGCGTCATGCCCGCGGCCTTCAGGATGTCGGCCGCGTTGTCGAGCACGACCCGGGTCTGCGCAGTGACGTCACCGGGCACGACCGTGTTGTCGCGGCCGTTGCGCGAAATCAAACCGGACATGAACAGCGTCTCGCCCGTCTTGATCCCGTAGCTGTAGGGGTTGGGCGCCTTCTGCCAGCCGTCTGGATGGATCACCATTCGTCCGGCGCCATTTGGTACCGCAATCATCGACATCTCGATCAACGCGTCGGGCAGGACGAGATCCGTGATGACCGTGGTACGCGTAGGCGGCGCCGACGGCCAGAAGGTGCGATACGTATCGTTCATCGCCTGGAAGTCGGCCGCCGATTTCAGGTAGACCGTGACCGACACGACCTGCTCGAGCGAAGATCCCGCGGACACGAGGACCTCACGCATCCGCTCGATGACCCGGCGCGTCTGCGCCGCGATGTCACCCTTGCCAACCAGCGCGCCGCTGGCATCCTGTGCGAGGGTGCCGGAAATGTACACGAGCCCGCCGGCTGTAATCGCCGGGCTGTAGGGTCCGACCGGCGGTGGGCCCGCGTTGACGATCTGTTTGGTCGGTTTCTGCATGGCGATGAGAGCACAGGAAAGGAGCGTCACCGCGGCGACGCGTATCATCATGCGCCGTATTGTAAGTCAGGTGATGCGGAGGCCGCGGGTCAGGGATGGAGACGACAGATCGCGTCGACGTCGGCCTGGCTGAGTCGCGCGTCGGGGTGCATCGGCACGTACACGGGTAGTGGCATCTCTCCGTTGCGGGCGAGCTCGCAAGCCTTCTCGAGGAGGCGGGAACCTTCCTCGGCGTCGTACTTGGCCCAGTCGGAGTAGTTGAAATGCGAGCGTCCGTGGTTCACGTGATCGATGACGAACCACGACACCGGCGCGACGTTGCTGTACCACGGCCATTCGGTATCGTGGGAATGGCAATCGCGGCACGCGCGCTTCAGGACGGCCGCGCTCTCAGGCGCCACCGGGGCCCGCGCCCCGAGCGTTCGTGTTTGATCCGTCGGAGGATTGGTGCGCGCAGGACGATAGAACTGCATCAGTAGCCCTCCGATCGCGATCGCTCCCCCAATCCACTTCACGAATCGCCACACTGCGGAGACCTCTCACGAGTTCTACAGAGTTCTCGGTTCTCTGTTCCAGTTCTCAGTTCTCGCGTTCCAGAACCCTGGAACCGAGCACTACCAGTTTTTCTTCCAGAGCCGCCACCACGTCGTGCTCTCGAGGCCGAGCGCATCCCACCAACGATCGATCGCGCGGCGATCGCCGCCGAGCACGGCCTCGCGGGTCACGCCGTCCGGTGGCGGCGCAAGTTGCGCCATCCGATCGAACACCCGGCGGCGCTCATCGGCCGTGCCTCGCCGCAGGAGGTGCCAGAGCGTCAGCGCGTCGCGCGGCCGGGCGTTCGTGAGGATGACGTCGAGCGCGGCTGCGCGTCCCGGATCGTCCGGCGCGCCGAAGTCGAGGAGCGCCAACGCTTCCCCATACCCATTAGGTGCATCGTCGTATCGCGGCGTTCCCGGACCCAGCCCCGGACGAGTCGCGCACACCGCGTGCTCCGGAATGAAGGCCTCCCGGCCGGCGTGCTCGAACCCGACCCAACCGTGCGTCACCTGCAGGAGACCCGAGCCGTCTTCCCCGACCTGCAACGTGTACGCACAGCCGAGATCGATCGCCACCGCGGATGGGGTGTTCACGAAGAAGAACTTCGGCGGGGCCCAGATACGGGCGTGAATCGTGCCTTGCACGAGCGACATGCGATGCTCGCGCGCCCGTGATTCGACGAGCTGCAGCCGCGAGTTCGGATCGACGTCCACGCGCCCGATCTGTCCAACCGACACGCGTGCTCTCGACGCGACGTCTGTCTCGAGCCACTTGCCGATCGCCAGGCGGCCCGTAGACGTGAGCGCCCGGCCGTCGAGCAGCGGCGACCCTTCGAGTCGCTCGACCGCCCAGCCCACGCGCCGTTGTCCGACGGCCATCCAGGCCGCGCCCGCAACCAGACACAGAACGGCGGCGGCGGTGAGCGTCGTGATCACCGCGCGCACGCTGAATCGTCGTGGAGCGGCGGCGTTTGTTCGAGCATCACGCGCAGGAAGCGCCGGCATCGGGGGCGTACGCCGAAGCGTGCCGAGGGTCGCTTCCAGACGCGCGATCTCAGGATCGGGCTCACCCGAGCGGTCCCACAGATAGTCCGCGTCCCGTTCGGTCTTCATGCGTGCAGCTTCTCGCGCAGCAGCTTCATGCCGCGGTGCAGGTTGACCCGGACGGACGCGGCCGTCAGTCCGGTACGATCCGAGATTTCCGGTCCGGTCAGGCCTTCGACAAGTCGCAGAACAAGCGTCTCGCGGTACGCCTCGGGCAGCCCGCGGATGAGGTCGAGGATGGCGAGGGCCTCGACGCGCGCGGGCGTCGCGTCGTGCCCGGCGACGTCATCGGGCAGCTGCACGTAGTCCGTAGACCGCCGATGGAAATCCGTCGCGCGGTTCCGTGCAATCATGGCGAGCCAGCCTCCGAACGCCGCAGGGTCACGAAGCGTCGACAGCCGGCGCCACGCCGTCAGGAAAACATCTTGCACCAGGTCGTCGAGGTCCATGCGCGGAACCCGCGCGAGCAGCAGCCCATGGACCATCCGGGCGTAGCGCTCGTACAGGCGGTTGAACCCGCCCTCGTCGCCATCCCGGGCCGCGAGGACGAGCCGGGCGTCCTCGGACGCGTGGCCGTCGGCGAATCGAGGGGTATCTCGGTGCGTCACCGGAACGAGAGGACCGGATGCCGCAAGCTCCATCCGTTCGAGAGGACGTTTGCTGGGCACGAGCGTTAACCGCAACCGGTTTTGCAATCGGCCGAACGAATCTGCAATCGGCGGTCGGCCCCGGCCTCGGCGTGGCCTATACAATAGTTCTGTTCCCGTGGAGGTGTCATGAAGCGTCTGTTCACGTCCTGCGCTGTCGCGTTGTCGCTGGTCGCCCTCGCGGCAGGACAGGCGCAGGCCGAGGTCAAGACTCGCGAGAAGAGTCAGGTCAAGCTCGAAGGCATGCTCGGTCGGATGGCCGGAATGTTCGGCGGCAAGGCCGTCAAGGAGGGCATCGTCTCGACGACGGCGGTGAAAGGCACCCGCAAAGCGACGATGAACGACCTGCACGGACAGATCGTGGATCTGGCAGAAGAGAAGGTCTACGAGCTCGACATGCAGAAGAAGACCTACGAGGTCATGACTTTCGAGGACATCCGGCGCAAGATGCGGGAAGCGCAGGAGAAACTCAAGGAGTCACAGAAGGAACAGCAGGCCAAGGCCGAGGAGAAGAAGCCGACCGGCCAGGAGAAAGAAGTCGACGTCGATTTCGACGTCAAGGAAACCGGTCAGAAGAAATCAATCGCGGGCTACGACGCGCGCGAAGTGATCATGACCGTCACCGTGCGTGAGAAAGGCAAGACGCTCGAGGAGAGCGGCGGGCTGGTGGTGACGTCGGACATGTGGCTCGGACCCGACATCCCGGCGCTGAAGGAAGTCGCCGAGTTCCAGATGAAGTACGCCAGGGCCATCGCGCCCGACATCTCCGAGATCTCGGCCGAACAGATGGCGGCAATCGTCGCGACCTACCCGATGGTGAAGCAGGGCATGGATCGGCTCGCAAAAGAGAAGACGAAGCTCTCGGGCTATCCGCTCGCGACCACGACGACCTTCGACGGCGTGAAGAGCCCGGATCAGACGACGCAGGAGAAACAGAACTCTTCCGGCGGCGGCCTGAGCGGCATGCTGGCGCGAAAGATGATGAAGAAGAACAACGGCAACAACGCCGACAGCACACGCGCGACGATCTTCACGGCGACGGGCGAAGTACTCGAGGTCTCCACGACCGTGCCGGCTGGGGATCTCGAAATCCCTGCCGGGTTCAAGCAGAAGAGCTAAAGCGGACCGGGCTGAGGAGCCGTACGCTCCTCAGCCTCGTCCACCTTCGGCAGGTAGAGCGTAAAACGGCTGCCCCGGCCCTCCTCGCTATCGACGTAGATTCCACCGCCACTCTGCTTCACGATGCCGTAAACCGTCGCGAGGCCCAGCCCGGTTCCTCTCCCCTGTTCCTTCGTCGTGAAGAAGGGCTCGAACACCGCCTGCCGGACGTCCTCGGCCATCCCGGTGCCCGTATCGGCGACGCTCAGCACGACGTACGCGCCCACGGTCAGGCCGGGCCGTCCATTCGTGTGCTCGAGGTTGACGTGTCGGTTCGACGTCGCGATCACGAGCCGGCCCCCCTCGGGCATCGCGTCACGGGCGTTGGCGCAGAGGTTCATCAACACCTGCTCGATCTGGCCGGGATCCGCGCGCACCTTCCAGAGATCGGAGGAGGTCTCGATCGTCAACGCGATCTCGTCGCCGACGAGCCTCACCAGCAGCTTCTCGAGGCTGAGGATGATGTCGTTCAGCACGAGCACGCGAGGCTGCAGGACCTGCTTCCGGCTGAACGCGAGCAGCTGGCGGGTCAGCGACGCGGCCCGCTCCGCTGACCGCCGGATTTCCTCGACGTCACCCCGGCGCGGATCGTCCTTGGCGAACTGGTCGAGCAGCAGATCGGCATAGCCGAAGATAGCGGTCAGCACGTTGTTGAAGTCGTGCGCGACACCTCCGGCAAGCCGTCCCACCGCTTCCATTTTCAGCGCCTGCCGCAGGTGATCCTCGCTCGTCCGGAGCGCCTGCTCGGCGAGCCTCCGCGGGGTCACGTCACGATGGTTGGCGACGATGGCGCGGACCGCCGGGTCGTCCAGTCGGTTGACGATGACGGCTTCGCCGTATCGCCACGATCCATCCTTGTGAAGGAAGCGATACTCAATCGGGATGGCCTCTCCGGGTCTGTTGACGCACCGCGCGAGCTGCGCAACCAGCCGGTTCACGTCTTCTGGGTGAACGAGTGTGTCCAGCCGTCGTCCGTAGAGCTCCTCCGGCCGGTACCCGGTTACGGTCGCGATCGCGCGGCTGTTGTACAAGGCGACGAAGTTCGGATCGACGAGGGTGACCGCTTCGTAGCTGTGATCGACGAGCGCCCGGAATCGGGCTTCGCGCTCGATCAACTCCTTGCGAAAGCTAACCCGCTCGCAGGCGTAGCGCAGCGATCGCATGAGGAGCTGCGCATCAGTGCTGCTCTTGACCAGATAATCCTGCGCGCCTGCCTGCACGGCGGCGATGGCCATGCGGTCGTCGTCTCGAGAGGTCAGAACCACGATCGGCAGCTCGCCCGCGCCGCGTTGCATCTGCGCCAGCGTCTCGAAGCCCGAGCTGTCGGGAAGCCCCAAGTCGAGAAGGATGGCGTCGAACGGAGCGGTTGGAAGCGCGGAAAGCGCGGCTGCGAGCGTGCGCTCGCGGCGCAGCGTCACCGATGCCGACGGCGAGGAAGCCAGATCCGCCTGAAGCATCGCTGCGTACGCATCATCGTCTTCGACGAGAAGCGCGAGCAGCTGGGCGGCGGCCATCGTGGTGCGGAAACCAGGAGACTGGTCGATTATTCTAGCCGGAAAGCCCAACGCCACGACGGTGTGCTGGGAATGGGGACGGGGCGCCTCTACGACGAGGCGACCGTGCTGCGCGTCGCGCGCGCGTACGAGCGCGCGACGAAGGGGCAGGAGATGAACCCGAAGCCGGACTCTATTTGCGGCGTTCGTTCTTCACGAGCGCGGTCATGACCTGGCCCTGCTCGAAGTCGCCAAGCCGCTCCGCGGCGTCCACGTAGAGCTCTCTGGCCTGGCCGGTCAGAGTGTGCGTCCGGGCCACTTCTATCAGCACCTGCGACGCTTCGAAGTTTCCGTTCATCGTCTTCACCGACCGCAACACGTCGAGAAGGGATTCGCCCGGCAGATCGGAACGGGCCGCGACCGTTTTCAGGACGCGTCCTCGTTCGAACGCCGAGTCGATGCTCCCGGCCGCGCTGAAAAACGGCTGACGCAGGTCGCCGTCCACGTTGCGGCGCTTCGCGAGGTCGACCAGGAACGACGCGATCTCGAAGTCGGATCCAATCGTGGCCGCCGATTCGAGCATCATCTTCGTGGTTTCCGCACCGAGGTCCGGCTGCTGCCCGAGCGCGGTCAACACACGATGATGCTCGAAATCGCTCGACACGGTCTTGAGCGCTGCGAAGAACGGACCGCGCGTCGTGTTGTCGAGGGGCTGAAGCTGCGCGACCTGGACGAGGAACGATGCCTCCTCGAAGTCGGAATCAATCGCAGTGCTCGCGTCGAGGATGCTGGCGAGGATGGCGGGGCTGACGCGGCCGCGCTTCAACGCCGACGCGTACACACGATGCATCTCGAAGTCGGACTTGATGCCGCGCGCCGCATCGAAATACGCCTGACGGATCGCCTCGTCGCCGCCCAGGAACCGATCGGCGCTGTCGATCAACAGGGACGCGCGCTCGAAGTCGGAGTCGAGCTCGCGACCTGCCTGCGCCACCGTCTGTCGCAGGGCCGGCGAATCGAGCGTGCCGCTATTCAGGAGCTCGGTAAAGTAGACCCGCTTGGCCCAGCTGCCTTCGATGAGGGAGATCTCGGCCAGGACGCCCGACGGACCCTTGGCTTTGAGGATGCGGGCGACGCGTCCCTTGGCGCCGATGCCTGTCTGGCGGATGAAGCGCGGCAGCGCTTGCGCGAGCCATTGACGGCCCTCGGGATCGAATTGCTTCTCCGTCGATCCCACCCAGAACCGGCGCTGGACATTGCCGGACGCATCAGCGCTGAACTCGATCGTCCGGCCGCCAGGAACGCTTCCGTCCTTGATCCGCAGATAACCGTCGGGAGACATCGACTTCACGTCGGTGTCGTCGTCGGTGAACTCGATGTCCCCTTCGTACTTGACCTCGAGCTTGTCGCGACCGTTCGACCAACTGAAGTTGCCGCTGCTCCTGCCTTTGCGCTGAGCGGAACCGCTCCCGCCGGTCGCGGCGAGCGCCTCGCTGGCTTTCGCGAGCGCCGCGAACGCCGGCTCTGTCTGGCTCAGAAGCTCGCCGGCGGCGGCGGTCATCGGGCCGATGTCCGGCAACGCGGCGAGGGCGGCTTGCGCTTTTTCCAACTCGAGGGGAAGCGTGGCCAGCACGTCACTCGACTCGGCCAGCACTTTGGCGTGCTCGGCGAGCTTTGCATCGGCCTCGGCCAGTGCCCTTGCCTGTTCGGCGAACAGATCACCGTTGGTGGCTGCCGTGACGGCCATCTGACGCGCGGCCTCGTGCGCTGACAACGCTTGATCGGCGTCTGCGAGTGCGGCCGCCATCGCCTGCTGCTGTGCGTGCTGCGCGGCCTCCGCTGCCGCCAAAGCCTTGGCCTGTTCAGCGGCCATCACGGCACGCTGACGATCCGATGATGCCGCGACGGCGGCGGCCGCTTCAGCCGCCCGATGCCGCGCGTCGGGCGATTGTCCGGACGCAACGATGTCCTGGCCGACGACCGCAGCGGCAATCGCGGCCATCAACAGCATCGCCGCCCCGGCGAACCAGGCCGGCTCGGACCCGGCATGCGGCACGCCGAGGAGCCTTCGAACGCGTTGAAGGAGCGAGCCTCCCGATGCCGCGAGCGCAAAGTGACGCGCGCCGCCACGCAGCTCCTCCAGGCTCGCGAGAGCCTGCGCGTAGGTGTAGGGATCGCCGCAGAGGCTGACCGCGATGTCGTCGCAGCAGTTCTCGCGCTCGATCCGCACCCGCCGCGACAGCCACCACACCGCAGGATGATAGAAGAGCAGCGTCTCGACCAGGGTCTGCAGCAGATTGACCAGGTAATCGTGTCTTCGGATGTGGGCGAGCTCGTGCGCGAGGATGGCTTCGAGCTGCTGCGGCGCAAGACCGGCGACGGCGCTCGTCGGCAACAGCACGACCGGTTTCAGCCATCCGATCACCGTCGGCACCTCGACGCCGGCCGACTCGAGCAGTTGAACGGATCGCGTGATGTGGAGACTGCGGCACAGCCGTGTCGCCATCTCCTGCCATCGCGCGACGGCGGGAACGGCGCGATGCCGCTTCATCCCCTGAACCCAGAACCAGCTCGACACCAGTCGAAGCGACAACACGGCAACACCGGCAAGCCAGACCGCCAGCATGAACGGCAGCCAGGGTTCAACGACCGGGCGCGGTTGCGGGCCGGAGACACGATCCTCCCCTACGGTTGCGGTGCCGGATCCATCGACCATCGGCGAGCGCTGCACGGTTGGCAGGACCTGTCGTTTCTCGGGTACTTCGATGGACGGCGAGGTGATCGCCTCAGTCCGGGCCGGCGTGCCGCGATTCGCGGACCGCCAAGTCTGCAAGGCCGTGACGGCCGGCAGCGTCAGCATCAGCGTCAACCCGATGGCGCCCACGACGTAACGGACGTCGGCGGCGCTGCGGCGCAAGGCGGCGAACGCGACCGCACAGATCACGCCGATGAGCGCCCCCTGCCAGACGAACTGCAGCAGCGCCCACGCGATCGCCTGCGCAACCGGCTGATGGAGCAGATCACTCGCGGTCATCGCGAACCTCCCTGCGATTCTCTTTGTCCTGGTCGCGGCGCGCATCGAGGAGCCGGCGGATCTCCCCCAACTCCTCCGCCGAAGCGCGCTTCGTGGCGAGCGCCTGCATGACGAGCTTCGATGACGACCCGCCGAAGGCGCGATCCAGCAAATCCCGGACGAGCTGGCGTTGCGTCTGATCTTCCGTGAGCCGCGCGTGATACACGTGCGATCGGTCCGTCTCGTCACGACGGACGAGACCCTTCTCCGTCATGATCTGGAGCATCTTCAGCGCTGTCGTGTACGCGGTGGGCCGGTCGCGCGACAACACCTCGTGCACCTGCCGGACGGTGCTGGGCCCGCGCTCCCACAGCACGCGCAGGATGCCCAACTCCGCGTCAGTGGGGCGTGGAACAGAGGGTTTCGACATGATGGCTCCCGGATTGGACCGCGCCGCGACTGCCGCGCCGGCCTGACCCCCGCACTTTGTACGAACGTCTTCGTATTGTCAACGAAGAACTTCGTACGAAGGGTCCGGCGCCAGCCAGCACGCTCGGCATCATGGTGCGTTAGACGATGGCCGAAGCGGTTTTGTTGGCTATAATCCGGATTCGCTGCGACGGCCGGCTATCTGGCCTGCGCCGGTCGCCAAGGAGCATATGGAACCAGGCACCTACGCTCGATTCGACACCACCGAAGGCTCGTTCACGATACGTTTGTTCGACAAGGAGGCGCCGAAAACCGTCGCCAATTTCGTCGGGCTGGTAGACGGCTCGAAGGAATGGAAGGACCCCGCGACCGGCGAAAAGAAGAAGGGGCCGTACTACGATGGCGTGATCTTCCATCGGGTCATCAACGGCTTCATGATTCAGGGCGGCGATCCGCTCGGCCAGGGCACCGGCGGTCCAGGTTACACGTTCGCCGACGAGTTTCATCCGTCGCTCCGCCACGACCGGGCCGGCATCCTCTCGATGGCCAATTCGGGTCCGAACACCAACGGTAGCCAGTTCTTCATCACGCTCGGACCGACCCCGCACCTCGATCGACGCCACTCCGTGTTCGGTGAGGTGGTCGAGGGACTCGACGTCGTGCGCCGCATCGGCGCCGTGCCGACAGGCCGCCAGGATCGCCCGGTGAAACCCGTCGTCATGAACAAGGTCACCATCGAGCGAGTGGGTTGATGGCCGACGATCGGCAGTCCCTGGAATCCCTGCTGCCGATCGTCTATCAGGAACTGCGGCGGCTCGCGGCGAGCTACCTTCGCCGAGAACGTCCGGGTCAGACACTCCAGCCGACGGCGCTCGTCCACGAAGCCTACCTCCGGCTGATGAAAGACAAGCCGGGCCGCTGGCAGAACCGCGCGCACTTCTGCGCAATCGCCGCGCACTCCATGCGTCAGATCCTGATCGAGCGTGCACGCGCCCGCGGCGCGCAGAAGCGCGGCGGTGCACAGCCGCGCGTGACGCTCGACGAAGCGCTCGTCGCCGGCGGCGAACGGTCGTTCGATTTTGTCGCGCTCGACGAGGCGCTCGAGCGTCTGGCCGCGCTGGACCCCGATCAGGCGCGGCTCGTGGAGCTGCGCTTCTTCGGCGGCCTCACCGTCGAAGAGACCGCCGAGGCGATGGGGATCTCCCCTGCCACCGTGAAGCGCCACTGGATCGTAGCCCGTGCCTGGCTCGCGCGCGAGCTCGAGGGAAGCTCCTCCGCGTGAATCCATCGCGCTGGCGCCAGATCAACGATCTCTTTCACATCGTTCTCGAACAGGACCCGTCCGAGCGCGAGCGCACGCTCGAGTCCGCTTCGGCGACCGATCCCGATCTCGTCAGAGAAGTGCGTTCGCTGCTCGACACCCACAATCGCTCCGGGAAGTTCCTCGAGACGCCTGCGTGGGGCGTCGCACCCGAGCTGATTCTGGACGACGGGGTGTCGCTCGCGGGACGTCAGCTGGGACCGTACCGGGTCGTCGAAGAGATCGGCCGTGGCGGAATGGGCGTCGTCTACGCCGCCGAGGATCAGCGCCTCGGCCGGATGGTGGCGCTGAAAGCGCTGACCCCCGAGTACACGCGCGACGCCACTCGCCGCGAACGACTCACCCGCGAAGCGCGGGCCGCGGCGGCCCTGTCGCATCCGAACATCGCGACCGTCTACGCACTCGAGGAACTCGATGGCGAGCTGTACATCGCCGCCGAGCTCGTTCGCGGCCGCACGCTCCGTGAGGAGCTCGGCGACGGACCGCTTCCACCCGATCGTCTACGGCAGACGCTCCTCGATATCGCGTCCGCGCTCGAGGCCGCCCACGCCCACGGCATCGTCCACCGCGATCTCAAGCCCGAAAACGTCATTCGACGCGACGACGGGCAGATCAAGATTCTGGATTTCGGTCTGGCCCGGTGGGAGAGCAGCGGAGACGTGCCGTCGGTCACGCGGCTGACCGAAGCGGGCGTGGCGCTGGGCACGCCGGGGTACATGGCCCCGGAACAACTGCGAGGGGCGCGTGGCGATGCCCGCAGCGACATCTTCGCCTTCGGCGTCGTGGCGTGGGAGCTGGCGACCGGCGAGCATCCCTTCGGCGCGGATCCAGGATCCATCCTCGCGCGGATGACGGAACTGATGGAAGGACGTGCCGGGTCGCTGAGCCGGCCGCTGCCACTCGCGGGGCTCGACCGCGTGGCCCGCCGCTGCATGCGTGGACTTCCCGAGGATCGGTACCAGGGGGCGGCGGCGCTCCTCGAGGAACTGCGTTCGCTGACGCCACTGCGGGCCTCCGGGACCAGGTCAACACCGTTGGCCTGGGACAACTCGCGAGGCGTGTGGTGGTGGTCGTTCCACCAGGCGAGCGTGGCGGGGCTCGATGCAACCGCGCCCATCCTGGCGTGGATCGTTCGACGCTGGATCGATCAGCCTTACGCGCGTTGGATCTTCTTCGCAGTTCTGGCGCTCGCCACGACTGCCGTGACGCTTCGGCTGAACCTGCTGTTCACGGCGCGCGTCCATCCCTCGATGCTCGCCGATCACCGATCCCATCTCTTTCGATGGATCGCCATCGCCGAGACGCTGCTCGCACTCGTCCTGCTTGGAACCGCGGTGGCCCTCGGCGGTGCGTCCGACGTCACGTCCGCCGCGCTCGTCGGCATCGCCGTGGTTACGCTTGCCTCACTCGCCATCATCGAGCCCGCAACCAGCGTCGCGGCAGGGTTGGGCAATCCTTGATGTTCCAGGGTTCTCGGTTCTCGGTTCTCGGTTCTCCGTTCTCGGTTCTCTGTTCTCGGGTTCTAAGGGTTCTAGAGGCGCATTAAGGCCGAGGTGGCACTGGGCTTGCTCTTCTACCTCGCCTTGGGCAGGCGCTGCGACGCCACTGTATCGGGAGCGGACAGGACCTTCCGCCCCCGTGACACGTCTACCAACACGGTTCCGGTCGTTTGAGGTGCGATGAACCCCGCAGACAACCCTGTGTCGACGACTGTCCAGACGGGTGCCCTACCCGGTTCCGACGTCATCACCTACGACGCTGAGCTGATTCTGAATGCCATTCCCGGCGGCGTATACGGGGCGGACCTGGACGGCCGGGCTACGCTCGTCAACGACGCGGCGACCCGCCTTCTCGGGTGGACGGCCGCGGATCTGATCGGCCGCGTGCTCCACGAGGTCATTCACCACACCCGGCCGGACGGCTCCGCGTATCCGATTGAGGAGTGCCCCCTCTATCGCACCCTTCGCGATGGCGAGACGCGCCGCACGGAAGAGGACGTGTACTGGCGGAAGGACGGCACGAGCATTCCGATCGAGTTCTACAGTCACCCAATTCGCCGCGACGGCGTGCTCGTCGGCGCGCTGGTCACGTTCCGCGACATCACCGAGCGCCGGCGGGGCGAAGAGCGCACGCACCAGCTCGTGCGCGAGCAATTCGCGCGTGCCAAGGCGGAGGTCCAGCACGCCCAGCTGCGTGATGTGCTCGCGCAGGCGCCCGCGCTCATCTGCGTCACGCGCGGCCCGCGTCACGTGATCGAAACCGCGAACGACGAGTACCTGGCGGCGACCGGCGCGACGGACCTGGTCGGCAAGACGATGGTCGAGGCATTCCCCGAGGTTGAAGGCGATCACATCGCCCTGCTCGACGAAGTCTTTGCATCGGGCGTCACGCGACGGGGAGAAGAAGCCTCGAGCCCTCTTTTCACCGGGCACGCGCTGAGCGGCCGACGTTTCAACTACGTGATTCAGCCGCTCTGTGACGACAGCGGGACCGTGTACGGTCTGCTCACGCACGCTGTCGACGTCACGGCGCAGGTTCGCGATCGTGAGGCACTTCGCGTGAGCGAGCGCGATCTGCGCAAACGTGCCGACGAGCTCACGCGCCTGGCGGCTGCGCTCGAGCGCAGCAATCACGAGCTCGACGCCTTCGCGTATGCGGCGTCACACGATCTCCGGGCGCCGCTGCGCGGCATCGCCAACCTGGCGCAATGGATCGAAGAAGACCTGCACGATCAACTCCGCGACGACACGCGCGAGATGCTCGGGCTCATGCGCAGCCGGATGCACCGCATGGAAGGTTTGATCGAAGGGCTGCTCGAGTACTCACGCGCCGGCCGCGTCCATCACGAAGTTGAACTGATCGACACGGGACGCATCGTGGGTGACGCGGTGGACCTGCTCTCGCCGCCGGAAGGGGCGACCGTGGTCATCGCGTCCGATTTGCCGACGATCACCGGCGAGCGCCTGCCGCTGCAGCAGGTATTCCTCAACCTGATCGGCAACGCCATCAAGCACGCCAACCGGCTCGATCCGCAGATCCAGATCACCGCGCGCGAGGCGGGCGAGTTCTACGAGTTTTCGGTGGCGGACGACGGCCCCGGTATCGACCCCCGGTATCAGAACCGGATCTGGGGCATCTTTCAGACGCTGGAGGCGCGGGACAAAGTCGAAGGCACCGGCATCGGGCTCGCGCTTGTGAAGAAAGTCGTCGAATCGCAGGGCGGCCGGGTCTGGGTGGACTCCACGCCCGGCTCAGGCGCCACGTTCCGCTTCTTGTGGCGCAAATAGCCGGCCCGCACCGGGTTGGAGGGAACGCTTTGGAGAAGACGCTCAACATCCTGCTGGTCGAGGACGATCAGGTCGACGTCATGAACGTGAGGCGAGCTTTCGAACGGAACCGCATCGTCAACCCGTTGTTCGTCGCCGGCGACGGCCTCGAGGCCCTGCAGATGCTGAGAGATGGCAAGGTCCCGAGCGAGCGGCGCATCGTATTGCTCGATCTGAACATGCCGCGCATGAACGGCATCGAGTTCCTTCGCGAGCTGCGCGCCGATCCCCAGCTGCTCACCACGCCCGTCGTCGTGCTGACGACCTCGAACGACGACCGCGACAAGATCGACGCCTACAACTTCAACGTCGCCGGCTATCTCCTCAAGCCGGTGACATTCATCAACTTCGTCGAGGTGATGGCGGCGCTGAACAAGTACTGGACGCTGGTGGAGTTCCCCTGATCGAGCGCGACGATGGCTGAAACGCTCCGCATCCTGATCGTTGACGACGACCGCGTCGATCGTCTGGCGGTGAAGCGGCTGCTCCTGCAGTCCGGGTTTCGCATCGAAGTGTCAGAGTGTGACGATCAGCGCTCGGCGAGCGAGGCGATTCGCGGGACGGCGTTCGACTGCGTCCTGCTCGACTACCACCTGCCGGGCGCCGACGGTCTGGCGCTGCTTCGCGAGCTCCGCAACGGCGGCAACGCGGTCCCGGTGGTTGCGCTGACCGGTCAGGGAGACGAAGAAGTCGCCGTCGAGTTGATGAAGGGCGGCGCGGCCGACTATCTGAACAAGAACACGTTGACGGCGGAACGGCTCGAACGCAGCCTGCGCTACGCGCTCGCGCTGCACCGGGCGGAGGAGGAACGCCGGCAGCTCCTCGAGCGCGAGCAGCAGGCCCGGTTGCAGGCGCAGGCGGCCAACCGCGCGAAGGATGAGTTCCTGGCGACGCTCTCCCACGAGCTGCGCACGCCGCTCAATGCCATCCTGGGCTGGTCGCGACTGATGGCGAGCGGCCATCTCGATGAAGCGACGATGCATCGGGCGATCGAGATCATCGAACGCAACACCCGTCTTCAGGCACAGCTCATCGAGGATCTCCTCGACATCTCGCGGATCATCACGGGCAAGCTGCGCCTCGAGTTCCGCGCGGTCAACGTCCGCTCGATTCTAGAAGCCGCCGTCGATTCAGTGCGTCCGGCCGCCGACGCCAGGCGGATCCGGTTCGAGTGCGACATCGACGGTGCGCACGCGATCATGTGCGATCCCGGCCGCATGCAGCAGGTCGTCTGGAATCTGCTGACCAATGCCATCAAGTTCACACCGGAGGAAGGGCGGGTCACGCTGAAGGCCATGCGATCGAACGGGACTGTCGTCATCGAGGTCGCCGATACCGGCATGGGCATCGCGCCGGAGTTCCTGCCCTACGTCTTCGATCGGTTTCGCCAGCAGGACGCGGCCACGACCCGCGCGCACGGGGGCCTCGGCCTCGGCCTGTCGATCGTGCGGCATCTCGTCGAGCTGCACGGGGGTACGGCCGAGGCCCGAAGCGAAGGCGTCGGTCGCGGCGCCGTGTTCGTCATCTCCGTGCCGGTGGCGCCACTGCGCGTGGCTGAACCGTCGCCGGCCGCAACGGCCGCAGAAGAGAGCTTCGACGAGCTGCCATCGCTCGCCGGCATCCGGGTGCTCGTCGTCGACAACGAGGCCGACGCCCGCGCGCTCGTGGCGGCGATTCTGGAAGGTTGCGGCGCGCAAGTACGATCGACCGCGTCAGTGGCCGAAGCGATCAAGGAGATTCAGCGCGAGCGCCCGGACGTGCTGCTGAGCGACATCGCCATGCCGGTCGAGGATGGCTACACGCTGATTCGCAAGGTACGCGCCATCGATCGGACGATACCGGCCGCGGCGCTGACCGCGTTCGCAACCGCCAGCGACCGCGCCCGTGCGCTTCTCGCCGGCTATCACGCACACCTGCCCAAACCCATCGAACCCTCGGAACTCACCGCCGTCGTCGCCACGCTCGCGGGCAGGACAACGGTCAGGAGCTAGAGGGACTCGGGGCTCCCCGTCAGCGCTCGGCGTTCGGGCAGGCAGGGTTACTTGTAGGCCCGGTCAGCATTTCTCAGTGCTCGCGGGGCCCCACCCCCGCTCGCTACAGCCTCGCGCCTTCGCGCTCGGCTGTGGCCGCAGGCGCTGCTGATACCACGCCTGTTTCCATTTCACCGGCAGCCCAGCACGGCCTCATTCCCGACCGAACTACTTCAGGCGATCTGCTAAGAGCGCCACGCTGAGCGCGTAGCTGTGGGCGCAGTTGTAGGTGAGGATCGTGCGGTAGTTGCCGTAGACGAGGAACGCGCGCGGGCCGGCGTGAACGAGGGACGCCGACGCCTTGCCGGCTGGCAGCGGCGTGCCAGCCATCGTCACGACTCCCATGCGCCGCCACTCGTCGAGCGGGCGATCGACGGTCATGATCTGTTCGGCGCGGCAGCCTTCGTCGGGATGCGGCACCTTCTGGACCGCCGCGAGCGCCGTCTTCGGGATGCGGACCTCGCGGCCCCACGCGGCGCGATCCGTCCAGCCGTGCTCCTTCAGATAGAAGGCGACTGAAGCGAACACATCGCCATCCGATGACCAGATGTCGCGCCGGCCATCGCCGTCGAAGTCCTGCGCGTATTGAAGATAGGTCGAGGGCATGAACTGCGGTTGACCGAGTGCGCCAGCCCACGAGCCTTTCAGGTTCGCAAGCTCGATGTCCCCGCGGTTCAGAATCTCGAGCGCGCTGAACAGCTCATTGCGGAAGAACGTGGCGCGGCGCGGGTCGTAGGCGAGCGTCGCGAGTGCGGGAATCGTCGGACGCACGCCGCTGAACCGCCCGAAGTTCGATTCGAGCCCCCAGACCGCGACGATGATCCGCGGCGACACGCCGTACTGCTTGCCGACCTTCTGCAGCAGCGCGCGGTGCTTCGTGTACATCGTCTGCGCCGTACGCACGGCGGTCTTGGTCAGACGGCGCTTCAGATACGCATTGAGATCGAGCGTGAACTCCGCCTGCGATCGATCGCGTTCGAGAATCTGATCGACCGGCTGGAGACCCGCGAGCGCTACGTCGAGGACCTCCGGCCGGATGCCGTGACCGACGGCTTCGGCACGAAACGCGGCGATCCATTCTTCGAAGGGCGGTTGCGTCGCGACGGGTGCGACCGGCGGGGGTTCCTGGGCGGCTGCATGTACCGCGAATACAGTCGTGCAGACTACCAGCAATCCAACTGCAATTCGTGGCATAAGACCATTGTAGCGAATGATCCTGCTCCGGATCCTCGAAACCTGCGTTCCAGCCGTCGCTTTTCTGCTGATGCTGGCCGTGGGCCTCGACATCACCCGGGATGGACTCCGGGACGTCGCCGGACGATGGGGATTCGTGATCGGCGCCACCGTCGCGCAGGCCACGATCCTCCCCGCGGCCGCTCTGATGCTCCTGCGGATCGCGGGCCCCGAGCCGCGCATCGCCGAGTATTTGCTGTTGGTTGCGGCCTGTCCGGGTGGCGGGATGTCCAACGTGTACGTCTATCTCGCTCGCGCCAATACCGCGTTGTCGGTGGCGCTGACCGCGTTCTCATCCTTGCTCGCCATTGCAACGATTCCGCTGATCACAGAAGCGTACGCGCTGATTCTGGGCCGTGCCCCCGGCTTCGCCCTGCCGATTCCCACCCTGCTCGTGCAGCTCCTCGTGATGGCGGTGATTCCCGTGGTGATCGGTGCGTGGGTCCGCGACCGCTGGCCGGAAGCCGAGCGGCGCCACGGGCGGCAGCTTCGGGTATTGAGCGCCGTTGGGGTGGCCGCGATCGTGGCAATCGGCCTTGCTCAGAGCGCCACGACGCTCGATGCCGGACTGCTCACGGGCGGGCTGCTCTCGGTCCCGTTCCTCCTCGCGGGGATGGCCTCGGGCTGGGTCCTCGGTCTCGTCTGCCGGGTACCCTCACGCGATCGCTTCACGCTCCTCGTCGAGTTCAGCGTGCGCAGTCTCGCGATTGCGATGGTGATCGAGGTGACGCTGCTGCATCATCCCGATTTCGTCGCGTTCGCCTCCGTCGCGCTTCTCGGGCAGGCGTCGCTGCTGATGATGGCCGTGCGCTGGTATCTCAGGTCAACTGCTCGCGAGTGATGTCGAGCAGCCTTCCGATACGGTCGATGGTGATATCCGCGGCCGGGTACTCGTCGAGGATCTTGGGGTCGTGCGCGTAGTGCCCCTGCTGCGGAAATACGGTCGTCACACGTTGGCCCCAGACCTGTTTGAACTCGCTCAGCAGACGCAGCTTGTCGTCGATGAAGACGTAGTGATCGGCAGGAAAGCGCTGCTCGATGTCCGCGAGCTCGTGCTCCTTGTGAACGTAGATCAGCACCCGTCCGTCGACAGCCTCGAACAACCCTGATCGTTCGATTTTCCGCGGCTGGAACACGACGTCGCCATCCGAACAGATGACGACCGGACCCCATTCCTTGAGCCGATCGATCACGTCCAGCGATTCGGGATACAGGCGGTTGGCGAACGGATAGTTCACCAGAAACGACGAGACCGTGATGAGGTTCGGATCGCGCGGGTACTCGATGCGATAACGCTGGAGGGCGCCGAGATAGTCCGCATAGCCAACCTCGACGCGAAGCGCGTTGAAGATCTCCCAGTACCGCTGCTGCCGATCGTGCCCGACCTCGCGGTCGAGATAGCGCATCAGATCGCGGGTCACGCGATCGTTGTCCAGTAGTGTGTTATCGACGTCGACGAGGAAGACGAGGGGTGAGGAATCGGGCATGGCATCAGGCCGCTGTGCGACGGACGAAAGATTTGGACCGGACCCAGATCGCGATGATCGCCGAGGCCACGATGCCGGTCACGAGCGTTCCCAGGAAGCCGGCCATCGCCTGGCTCATTGGCGTCTGGCCGGACATCTCGTTGCGCAGTAACTGGGCAATCTCTGCCTCGCTCTTTCCCTGCTGTTGGAGGATCGTGCGGTAGGCCGACTGCATCTCGTTGAAGTAATCCGGGAACACGACGGTCGTGAACAGGAGCGACGATCCGATGACGATCACGCCGGCGATGATCGCCATCATGGTGCCGGCGACGATCTGGCCGCCGTAGGTGCGTCCTTCCGCCGCCGTCTGTCGCAGCCCCCACACCAGCCCGGCGATCTCGATGAGAATCACGACGAAGAACAGCCGCAGGAGCACGGGATCCTTGAACCATCCCGTCAACCCCATGACGAAGGTCCAGGCGCCGCAGAGGACTCCGATCAGCACCCCGGCGCTCAGAATCGGATTCATGACAGACTCCCCGTCCGCGCAACCGCGACTGGCGGATTATCGCACCGAACGGCGTCGGGCCGGTTCATGCGCGCGTCACCAGCTTCGATTAGGATTACCGCATGCGTCGCCAGACAGTCGTCTTCCTGTTGATTGGGTTTCCGCTCGCGCTACTCAGCACGGCCCTCGTGGGTGTCGCCCAATGGGCCGCTCCTGCGCCGCGCCGTCCTGGCGTGCTTGGCGGCGGCGTCACACTGCTGCCGAACGGCTGGCAGATCGCGCCGGCCGGACGCCACAGTCAGATTGGCGACCTGCCGCTGAACATGGTGTGGGCACCGGATGGGCGGTATCTGATCGTCACCAACAACGGATGGTCCAGGCCGTCGTTGACCATCTTCGACACCGCCAACTTCTATATCAAGAGCGCGCTGGCCGTGGAGCACGCCTGG
>DATAEK010000223.1:0-2540 GCA_036258055.1 Vicinamibacterales bacterium | reverse complement strand
GACGTCGTGTTCAACACGACCTGTCTCATCGGGCCCGAAGGCATCGTCTACAAGTATCGAAAGGTGAACACCTGGATTCCGTACGAGGTGCACGCCAGTCCGCACGATCTCGACGGATACGATGAGCCGCTGTTTCCGGTCGCCGAGACGCCGATTGGCCGCATCGGGTGCGCCATCTGCTACGACTGGCTCTTTCCCGAGGCGATCCGTCAGCTCGCAGCGGATGGAGCCGAAGTGCTCATCCGCGTGTCAGCCTACATGGATCCGTGGGGGGCAACCGAGCCGATGAACTGGTGGACGATCGTGAACCGCTGCCGTGCCCTCGAGAACAACGCGTTCGTCGTCGCGGCCAATCAGGGGGCGAGCCTGCGTCATTACCCGCCGTACTCGTGGCCAGGCGGCAGCCAGATCGTCGATTTCGACGGCCGCATCCTCGCCGAAGCGTCGCCGGGGCCGGGCGAACGCATCGTGGTGGCGCCGATTGACATCACCGCGCTCCGCCACGAGCGTGCGACCAGACAGGGGCATCACATGCTGGCCCATCTGCGAACCGAAGCGTATCCGGTGTACACACGCCACCGGTATCCGCCCGCAGGACGGAGCGCTCGTGAGCTCTCCTACGAGCAGAACGTCGAGCTCATTGGCCAGGCGCGCTTCGCGTGGGAAGCGGAAACGGCCGCGCGGCTCGATGCCGCTCGCGCGATCGTACGAACCGAACAGGGGAGCGAGCATGAATCGGATGTTTCTGCCGGACGTCGAAAACAACCCGCAGCCGGGCCCGTACCGTGAGCTGATCGAAGCGATGCAGCAACAGGGTGCCGAGTACCCGCAGATCTGGCACCTGTTCGCATATCTGCCCTCGGCGACGAATCATCTCGCGCGCTTCACGCAGGAGATCCTGCGCGGTCCATCTCCGCTCAGCCCCGGCCTGCGCGAGCTCATCGCCGCGTACACCTCACGCCGCAACGATTGTCCGTTTTGAATCAACTCCCACGCCGCAGTTGCGGCGGAACTTCTTGGCGACGAGACGCTCGTCGGCAGCGTGCTGAAGGACGTCGAGACGTCGGCCTTCGACGCGGCGCACAAAGCGCTGTTCCGATTCATCGACAAGGTCAACCACGACTCGCCGCGGATCGGCCCCGCCGATCTCGAAGAAGTGCGGGCCGCCGGGTGGTCCGACGACGCGCTCTACTTCGCGATCACAGTGTGTGCGCTGTTCAACTTCTACAACCGTTGGATTGACGCGACGGGCGTCCACGCGATGTCGGAGGACGCCCATCGAGCGGGCGGAAAGCGGATGGCGGTGCAGGGCTATGCAAGAAGCTGAGACGGCTATCTCAACGCCTTCTTGACCTGACCTGGAGGGAACAGCGGTCCAGGAATCTGCTGCGCCTCGTACTTGATCCTGGCGCATCACGAGCCGGGGCGTCTGCAGTTCACCGCGTGGCGTTCATGTCCTGACCCTGCTTGAGGCGCACGACGGCATCCTCGAGGCTCTTGCGGTTCACCGAATCTGGCGCCTGCGTCAGCGCAATCTCGGCATGCTTCAGCGCCGTCTTGTAATCACCCACGGCCGAGTAACCACGCGCGAGCCCCACGTGCACGGGCCACGCGTCGCCAAAGCGCTTGGCGTTTTTCTGAAACACGGCCAGCGCTTCCTTCGGATTGCCTTGCGCGAGCAGCCGGCGGCCGTACTGGTGAATCTCGATTGGCAACGCGTTGGGCAGGTCCATCGCCGTCGACATGACCGCGGCGGCCTCCGTCGTCCGGGTAAGCTTCTCGAGGATCTGTGCCTTCGTGGAAAGGGTGCTGAAGTTCGTCTGCCCCACGCCAGGGATGGAGATCGCATTTTCCGCCCATGTCAGCGCCTCTTCGAGGTTGCGGTTCTGCTGGAGACAGTACTGCGCCGCCGCCTGCCATTCCTGCCATCGGAACCCAGGAGCATTCCGCAGTTCGCGACGCATGTTCTCGACGTAGAGCGCCGGCATGTCGTCGACGGTGATGGTGAAGGGAACGCTGAGCTCTTCCCACTCGAGCGCCACTGTCGCGCGATCAGGCTTGCGGTCGATGAAATCGTAGGTCAGCCACTCGCGATAGGGGACCTTTTCCGGTTTCGCCGTCACCCGAAGCGCGTCTTCGGCCTGGTCGTAGGTGAAGCTTCCCCAGGATGTCGCGTTCTTGGAGAAGATGATGGTCCATTCGTTCTCACCGGCAAGCATGTGGAGTCCATATCGGCCGGCAGCCAGCGGCTGACCGTTGATCTTCACGGCGTGCGACACGCTGAAGACGGTGTTTTCGTTGGCGCCGGCGCGCCAGGGTCCTTTGCGATTGTTGAACCCGAGATCGTGAATGCCCCACGGCACCAGGGTTCCCCAGATCTTGCCGCGCCTGTCGTCGCCGTTCGGGGCATGGACGTCGGGGCTGCTGTACTCGATCGAGGCCCGCACCATCCCGATTTGTTGGGTCACCTCGGACCGCTGATTGTCGCCGCTCGGTGGCAGCGTGATCGACTGAGCGAAGCCGGTCACGCTGGTCGCGAC
>DATAEK010000221.1:0-8613 GCA_036258055.1 Vicinamibacterales bacterium | reverse complement strand
TCAATCTGATCTCGCCCGCTCGGTTCTTACAAAGGCGATGGGGTGCGATCTTGCAGTGCGATAGCGTCATGTTCGCTGCCTTCCACATTCCCCTCAGCTGGAGTGAACTGCTCAAGCGCACCGCGAAAGAATCGAGCGAAGACGACGTCCTCGGCTTAGCGGCACAACTCGCCTACTACTTCTTTCTGGCTCTGTTTCCTGCGGTCCTGTTCATTCTCGCGCTCGCAAGCTTCTTTCCTCTCACGAATTTTATCGACGACATCGTCGGAGCGTTGCGACCGATTGCTCCAGCAGATGTCCTCACACTTCTGGAGGAGCAGCTCAGGCGCATCTCGAACGCAGATAGCGGCGGGATACTCACCATTGGCATCCTCGGAGCGTTCTGGAGCAGCTCCGCAGCAGTAGTCGCGATCGTCGGCAGCCTCAATCGGGCGTACGACATCGAAGAAGGGCGTCCCTGGTGGAAGGTGCGCTTGACAGCGATCGGCCTGACGCTCGGGCTGGCGGTGCTGGTACTAGCCTCGTTCACGTTGATCGTTGCAGGTCCAACGATAGCCAGCCAGGTCGCGTCTTCATTTGGACTCGGGTCGGTGTTCGAATGGACCTGGGAGATTCTCCGGTGGCCGCTGGCCTTCCTGCTCGTATCGACTGCGGTCGGTCTCGTCTATTACTTTGCACCCGACGCCGAACAGGACTGGGTGTGGATCACGCCTGGCGCCGTGATCGGCACACTTCTCTGGCTAGTCGTTTCGCTCCTCTTCAAGTTCTACGTCGCGAACTTCGCGGATTACAACGCAACCTACGGTGCCGTGGGGGGCGTCATCGTTCTGTTGTTGTGGTTCTACATTTCGGGGCTCGCCATTCTCGTCGGCGCGGAATTGAACGCCGAGATCGAGCATGCATCGCCGTACGGCAAGGATCCGGGCGAGAAGGTGCCCGGGCAGAAGAAAAAGATCGGCGCCGCTGCCGCTCGCGCGTACAAGGAGCGGCTCGAATCGCCTAATAGCACCGCTCCAATGCCCGCGGGGCTCCCGCAGCCAGTCTCGGTTTTCCAAGTCTCACCGTCCTCCTCCGACCGGAAGCTGGGAATCGCCGTCGGACTGCCGCTACTCGCCACGCGTCTCTGGAACCGCCTCCGGCGTGGGCGGGAGCAGGGCGCGTAGCCGAACGAACGAGGTCACACCATGGCAAGCACCAAAGACGAGCGCAGCTTGGGGGAGATGTTCGCGGAGCTGTCACGCGAGACCCGAACGCTGGTTCAACAGGAGCTTCAACTCGCGAAGACGGAGCTTACGGAAAAGGCGTCCAAGATGGGCAAAGGCGTCGGCTTGCTCGTCGGTGGCGGGTTGATCGCGTACGGGGGCCTGCTGTCGATTATCGCGGCTATGGTCCTCATCCTGATCGTCATCGGCCTTCCACCTTGGGCAGCGGCGCTCGTGGGAGGCGTGCTGGTGGCTGGTATCGGCTACCTGCTCATTCGCTCAGGGCTCGCCGCTCTCAAGCCGCAGGAATTGACGCCCCGAAAGACGATTGACACGCTGAAGGAGGACGCGCAATGGCTCAAGGCCCAGGTGAAGTAGAGGAAGGATCGGTTCGCGCGGGCGGTACGAGTACTGCGGCGACCGGCACAACACCTACAACCGACGACATCCGCTCCCAGATCGAGCAGACGCGCGCCGAGATGAGCGACACCCTCGACGCTATCCAGACGCGACTGAGCCCGGCGCGCGCAATTGCGGACGCGAAAGACTCAGTGACGGAAGCCACTGTTGGACGTCTCAAACGTCTCGCACATCGAACGCCCGGCTCGGGCCGGAGCCTTCTAGAAACGGCGCGTGCTAATCCCTTGCCCGTCGCCCTCCTGGCGACGGCGGCAGTAGGACTGTTCGTGCGCGCGCTGAACAATGGCAACCGGCGCCGGCCCAACGCACCACGAACTCTGAAGGATGGTGGCAAGCGAGATTGGCGTGAGCGCCAGGCTCTCATTGCCTATCTCCGCGACCATCTCAGTGGCTCGGACATGGCCATTCGAGTCGTGCATCGTCTCAGCTCGACGCACCAGGGCACCGAGGATGGGGCGTTGTTCCGTCGACTGTCAGAAGAATTGGAAGAGGACCGGTCCGTCGTTCGATTACTGCTGACGCGGTTGGGCGCGTCTGGACGATCGATGAAACGAGCTGCGGGCTACGCGTCAGGTGCCTTGCTGAGCGTGACCGCCGGCGGTGCGCCAGGCGATCTGTCGCTGTTGCGGACGCTCGAAGCCTTGGCCGTCGGGGTCCAGGGGAAGCGTTGCCTATGGCGGGCATTGCAGAACCTCCGCACGCTGTCGACCATTCAGGGCATGAACTTCGTCGAACTGGAAGCGAAGGCCGTTCGCCAATGGGAGGCCATCGAAGAGCGGCGGCGCGCTTTGGTAACACGGACCTTCTCGGCGACGGACCCCCGGGCGGAGTAACGGCGATGGCGTGGATTCGCGAGCGGGCGCTGACGCTGGCCTTGATGGCGATGTTTCTGCTGTTTCTGGTGGGCCAGTTGCTCACCGGGTTGGCCGAGTACAACGACGAACAAGCACAGCATGGACACGCCGCGGTCGCTATGACCGCCTATGTCGCCACCGGTCACCCGTGGGAGGCGCTCTTCGAGAATTGGGAAAGCGAGTTCTTGCAGATGGCCGTGTTCGTGTTGTTGACGACAGTCCTGATTCAGAAGGGGTCGCCGGAATCACGACGACCGGGTGTCAAGGAACTGGTCGATACCGATCCTCGCGACTTCGCTGGCGATCCGGACGCGCCCTGGCCCGTCAGGCGCGGCGGCTGGATTTTGCGCCTGTATGAGCATTCGCTCGGCTTGGCGTTCGTCCTTCTCTTCCTGATCGCGTGGGTGGGACACGCGCTCGGCGGCTTTGCGGATTATGCCGCGGACCAAGTGACGCATCGCCAGCCGCGGCCCGTGCTCACCGATTACTTGATGTCGGCCCGATTCTGGTTCGAATCGTTCCAGAACTGGCAGAGCGAGTTTCTGGCGATTGCCTCAATGGTCTGGCTCGCGGTGTACCTCCGACAGCGATGGTCGCCGGAATCGAAACCCGTGCATGCGCCGCATGCCGAGACGGGGCACTGAGGAGGATCGATGGCCACCGCAAAGAGTGACACCACCCCGTATTGGTCGACGTCCACGACGTTTCCGCAATTTGCCAAGCTGGCCGAGAATGCCGAAGCCGAGGTGGTCGTCGTCGGCGGTGGGATCACCGGTCTCACCGCCGCGTACCTCCTCGCGAGGGCCGGCAAACGCGTCATCCTGCTCGAACGTGGTCGTTGTGCCGCGACCGACACGGGACATACCAGCGCGCACTTGACGATGGTGACCGACGCGCGCCTCAGCGAGCTGGTGAAAGGATTCGGACGCACCCATGCGCAGGCGGTGTGGGAGGCGGGGCTCGCCGCCATCGCCAAGATTGACGACATCGTTCGTGAGCACGCCATCGACGCGGGCTTCGAGTGGGTGGACGGGTACCTGCACGCGCCGCTCGGCGACGACGCGAGTGATCAGCCGGAGCACCTCAAGGCCGACGCGAAGCTCGCAAGCGAGTTGGGCTTCGATGCGGAATACCGCGAATCGGTGCCGCTGGTGGGCCGGCCAGGTGTGCGCTTTGCGGATCAGGCCCGCATCCATCCGCGTCAGTATCTCGCGGGCGTGGCGAAGGCGTTCGTCGCACTCGGGGGCCGAATCCACGAGCACTCGGAAGCCGAGGAATTCCGCGACGACCCACGCCGTGTAAAGGCCAACGGACATACGGTGACGTGCGAGGACGTCGTCATCGCGACGCACAATCCTTTGGTGGGCTTCGGCGGCATGGCTGGCGCCACCCTGTTTCAAACGAAGCTGGCGCTGTACACCAGCTACGTGGTCGCCGGGCGTGTCACGCGCGGTGTCGTTCCCGACGCACTCTGGTGGGACACGGCTGACCCCTACCAGTTTGTTCGCGTCGAGCCGCACCGGGACTATGACGTAGTGATCTTCGGCGGCGAGGATCACAAGACCGGGCAGCAGGCGGATACGGAAGCGTGCTATCGGCGCCTCGAAGAACATCTCCGGGCAGTCGTTCCTGACATCGAATTGACACATCGCTGGTCGGGTCAGGTCATCGAGACGCCCGATGGCCTCCCGTACATCGGCCAGAGCGCCGACCACCAATACTCGGCGACCGGATACGCCGGCAATGGTTTGACGTTCGGCACGTTAGCTGGCCTGATGATCTCGGACGTCATCCTCGAGCGCTCGAACCCGTGGACCGAGTTGTTCGATCCCGGTCGGAAGGCGCTAACCCGCGGCTTGTGGGACTACGTCAAAGAGAACGTCGACTACCCGTACTACCTGATTCGCGATCGGTTTGCCGGCGCGGAGGCGAAATCCCTTCGTGCGGTAAAACGTGGTCAGGGAAAGGTCATCGAACGAAATGGCGCGAAGGTCGCGGCGTATCGCGACACGGCTGGCACGGTCACGCTCCGCTCAGCCATCTGCACGCACATGGGATGCACGGTGGGCTGGAACACGACCGAGCGGACATGGGATTGCCCGTGTCACGGGTCACGCTTCAAGCCGACCGGCGAAGTGATCTCCGGGCCGGCCGAGGCGCCACTGTCCGAAACGGACTGAGACGGGTCTATGCGATGGCGGTGCAGGGGCCTCGAGGATACGCGGATGTGAACGCCGTCGTGGGCGGGTACCTTCGCGATCTGGCGTTCGCGCAGTCGTCGCAACACAAGATGTTCGGCTACAAGCAGGCGGCCGCTGCGATTCTCTCGTTGGACATGCCCTTGACCGACCTGCTGGGACCCGACGGCGGCCCCCTGCAGCTGTCCTATGCCGAGACCGCATTGGCGCACGTGCGACTGGCCGCTATTCCCGTCGACAGGATCGTCAACTGCTCTCCGATGGAACGATTGCTGGCGTGGTTGTCGGATCCGTCGTCAGAGTGCTGTCGTTGAGCGCGCCGCAACGACGACTGCGTGTCGGACGACCTCTGTGGCTTCCTGACGCCGCACGAGCCGAACAACGATATCCAGTGCTGACGGGTCGGCACGATACCGCCGTCGCTGTTGTGGGTGGGGGTATGACGGGAGCCCTGGTCGCGCACGCCTTTGCGTCCGCGGGCATCGCCACAACAGTCCTGGAAGCCGCGGTTGTCGGCAGGGGCAGCACCGCAGCCAGCTCGGCGCTCCTGCTGAAGGAACCGGACCGCGAACTCACCGAACTGACGCATCGCTATGGTTCCCGCAGCAGCCGGCGAATTTGGGAGTTGAGCCACCAATCGGTCGATCAATTGGTCGCGTTGCTGAAGCGTCTCCGCATTCGTTGCGATCTGAAGATTCGAGATGCTGTCTATTACGCAACAAACGCGCACGCGGCCGAACGACTTCGTCGCGAGTGCGAACTTCGCGCGCGGTCGGGATTCGACGCCAAGTGGCTTGGGCCAGGGAAGCTTCGGCGGCTGACCGGCATCGCCGGTCATGGTGCGATTCTGTCGGAGGACAGTGCGCAGTTCGATCCGTATCGAGCGTGTATCGGCATTCTCCGCTCTGCGGCTGCCGCAGGCGCAGATGTGTTCGAACGGTCAGAGGTGCGACGCATTGAGTGTGCAGACAATCGGGTACGTATCAGGACCCGCCACGGGACGCTTCACGCAGACCGCGTGGTCATTGCGACGGGCTATGCCACTCCGCAGTTTCGGCCATTGGTGGGACGGTTTCGAATGTATCGGACGTACGTGCTCGCGACCGGGCCGATCGGCAGTCGCCAACGCGACGACGTCGGTCTGTCCGACGTCATGGTCTGGGACACCGAGCGGCCCTACCACTATGCTCGCTGGACACCGAATCGTCGACTCCTCTTGGGCGGCGAGGATCGCCTGGTCCGGCCGGGTCAACGCCATCGCCAACAGCTCAAGACCGCCTCGCGCGATCTTCGGGCGTACTTTGAAGCTCGACTGCCTGCCCTGGCTAGAGTCCGAACTGAATTTGCCTGGGAGGGCCTCTTCGCGATGACCGCCGACAGCCTTCCTTACATCGGTCCTCACCGTCGATATCCCCATCACTGGTTCGCCCTGGGCTACGGCGGCAATGGCATGACCTTCGGGTTCTTGGCGGCGCGCCTGCTGCTGGAGCGATGGCAGGGAGTGAAGTCTCGCGATCACACGTTGTTCGAGTTCGCTCGACTGCGCGATAGGCGATGAACGGCGATTTCGACTGCTCCATCGCCTTCCCTGCGCCGAGCACTCACGTCTGTCACTGCAATGTAGGTACTCCGATCCGTAGTGAACGCGTATCGACCGATTGATCAGTCTTCGCGGACGGCGGCCAGCTTGGGCGCCTTGTTCGCGCCGGTCCTCGCCTGCCCCATCAGCTCCCGCGCGATTTGCGTGAGGAGATTGTCGGCGCCCTCTTCCTCCGCGAGCGACTTGGCGAGCAGTTCCCCCACATCAGGCCGCCCGATCTGCCCGGCGAGCGCACGCGATGTGCCGTAGGCGGAGATCTCGTAGTGCTCCACTTTCTGAGCCGACGCGATCACGGCGAGATCCGCGGCGACGTCGTCCTTTTCGTTCGCCTCCTCAATCACCTCGGTACCTTCTTCGAGCAGCCCCGCCATGCCCTTGCACAGCTTCGGCTTGGCCGCGACCCCGAGCAGCTCGAACGCTTCCTTCAATCTGTCCACCTGACCCCGTGTCTCGTCGAGGTGCTTTTCGAACGCGAGGCGCAGCAGGTCGGAATTCGCCGCTTTCACCATCTTGGGCAATGCCTTCACCAGCTGTCCTTCCGCGTGCAGCAGGTCCTGCAATCCCTCGATGAGGACGTCCTGAATCATCGCCGGTGCGGCGGCCGTGCTCGTACTCCGGTCGTCAATCGACACTGCCTCCGCGCCGCGCTCGCGCGAGTTCTGAAACGCGGGTGCATCGACGAACTCCCAGTCGCCCCCCTGGTTCCATGAACCGCGGGCATCGAACTCACCGTCCTCGCCGGCGCCGGTCGAATCGTTGAAGAACTGATCGACGAGGATTGCGGTGGGCGGAATCTTCCCGATGGAGAACTGCGGCTTCCCCAAGCTCTCGAGCGCCGCGGTGAACGCCTTCATGTGGGTAATCTCACGCGTCATCAGGAACTGCAGCGCGTCCTTCGTGCCCGCGTCGTCGGTGAAATTGATCAGACGTTCGTACACGATCTTCGCTCTCGCCTCTGCCGCGATGTTGCTGCGCAGGTCGACGTCGAGCTCGCCGGTGATCTTCAGGTAGTCGGCGGTCCATGCGTTGCCCATCGAATTGCACAGGCTCACACCGCCGCCGCCGGCGATCGCGATGAGCGGATCGGCTTCCGCCGCATCGCGGTTGAACTTCATCGGCTTGAGATGCAGACGCGCGAGCGCGCCGACGATCTCGAGATGACTCAGCTCCTCGGTGCCGATGTCCATCAAAAGGTCCTTGCGCTCCAGATCGTCGCAGTTCATTCCCTGAATGGAATACTGCATCGCCGCGGCGAGCTCGCCATTGGCGCCGCCGAACTGTTCGAGCAGCATGTTGCCGAATGCCGGGTCGGGTGCATCGACACGCACGGTGTACATCAGCTTTTTGACGTGGTGATACATGAAACCTCTCTAGCCAGGTGGAAACGAGGTGCGCTGCAGGTATGGACGAGCAGTGGGAATCGGTCGCAGACTGTGCTTGCAACGCATGTGCCCCGCTGCTGTCCGCCACTGAGCCGCGAACTGTGGACGTGAAGTTGCGGTAACACCCTTCAGCCAGAAAAACCCCGGTAGCTTGTGGTCGCCGGGTTGCTCATGTCGGTAGCCCGTCGTCTCGAAGAGGACAAGCGTATGCATCAGTATCGTGGTGTATCCCGGCGTCGAACGGGCTGAGCGGGCTGTCGACGAGCTCGTGCGTGCTCATCGGATCGTGGTCATGTCCTCTCCTTCGCCGTGCCCTCACCGTTGCGTCATCGGCGCGGCTGCCCGCGACGAGCTCCTGTGGGAACCCTACACTCGCACACGCAGCTCGTGAAGATGCGCGAACGGATTTTCATCGGAACGGCCGGTTGAACGAGACCCGTTCTGGAAGGGGGACCGCTTGTGCGACCTGACGATGAACCACCAGCCGATCCTCGTCGCGGGCGCCACCGGCAACCTGGGCGGGCGCATCGCGCGCGAGCTTCGTCGGCGCGGGGCCAGCGTGCGCGCCATCGCCCGTCAGACGAGCGATCCGGCAGCGGTGGCAGAGCTGCGCGAGCTTGGGGTCGACGTGGTGACGGCTGGCACCAGCAGCGTCGCAGATGTGACGCACGCCTGCGCCGGTTCCGCTTGTGTCGTCTCAGCACTATCCGGCCTGCGCGACACCATCGTCGACGCCCAGACGGTGCTGCTCCAGGCCGTGATCGCAGCCGGCGTCCCACGATTCATCCCGTCAGACTACTCGATTGACTACACCAGGCTGGAGCCTGGTACGAACCGCAATCTCGACCTGCGCCGCGAGTTCCTCGCGCGTGTCGATGCCGCGCCGATTAAGGCGACGACCATCTTCAGCGGGATGTTTGCCGAACTCCTGACTGGGCAGGCCCCGGTGCTGCTCTT
>DATAEK010000219.1:0-45116 GCA_036258055.1 Vicinamibacterales bacterium | reverse complement strand
CGAGAACTGGGGTCACTGATGTCGGCCGGCGCGGCTTTCGCCAGCCCGAAGTCGAGCACCTTCACCGTGCCGTCAGGCTTCACCTTCACGTTGCCGGGTTTGAGATCTCGATGGACGATTCCTCTTTCATGCGCGGCTTCGAGCGCGTCGGCAATCTGATGAGCAATGATCAGAGCCTCGGCGACGGGTACAGGCCCGCGCTGCAGGCGATCGGCGAGCGTCGGACCTTCGATCAATTCGAGAACGAGCGCCCGCACGCCGTCGGAATCCTCGATGCCGTAAATCGCCTCGATGTGTGGATGATTCAGCGCGGCGAGCAGCCGCGCCTCGCGTTCGAAGCGCGCCAGCCGCTCCGAGTCTGTCGAAAAATGCGGCGGGAGCACTTTGATGGCCACATCGCGCCCGAGTTTGGTGTCTCGCGCGCGGTACACGGCACCCATGCCGCCGACGCCGAGGATTTCCAAGAGCTGGTACACACCGAGGCGGCGTCCTGTCAGTGTCGACGCTCCCGGATTCTCCATCGGCGGAGCGGCCACGGCCGGCTCTCCGAGAAAGTTCTCTTCCGACACCGGCTGTTTGAGCAGCGACGTGACTTCTCGTCGAAGTGCCTCGTCGCCGCCGCAGGCCTCACGCACGAACGCTTCCCGCCGTTGACGGTCGCGCGCCAGCGCAGCGTGGTAGATCTGCGAAACCTGCTGCCAACGCTCAGGTGTCATCGGCCTTCGCACTCCGCAGCTCCCGGCGCAGCCACGCCCTTGCAAGCTTCCAGTCGCGCATAACCGTGTCAGGCGAGACCATCAGCACCGTTGCGGTCTCGGCCACGCTCAACCCGCCAAAAAACCGCAGCTCGACCACTCGGCTCTTTCGCTCGTCCACCTGCGCCAGTGCGCGCAGCGCATCGTCGAGAGCGACCAGATCCTCGCCTTTCTCGGACGAGAGGAGTGCGTCGGTCAGGGAGACGCGGAGCGCACCGCCGCCGCGTTTCTGATTCCGCCGTGCCCGCGCGAGATCTACCAGGATTCGGCGCATCAATCGGGCCGCCATGGCGAGAAAGTGCGCCCGGTTCTGCCAGTTCACATGCCGGGCGCCCACCAGTCGCACGTACGCTTCGTTCACGAGCGCGGTGGCTTCGAAGCTGCGGTTCGCCGGTTCGCTCCGCATGCAGCGTCGCGCGATCTGTTGGAGTTCCTGATGCACGAGCGGCGTCAGCCGGGCGAGCGCAGTCTCGTCGCCCGCTCTCCACGCCAACAGGAGCCTGGTTACGCTGCCGGGAGACGCCAGAATTGCAACATTCTAGCGGGGCTCCGCCTCAGACCATAGAGGCTCCGCCTCGCTAGATGGCATTGCTTGACGCTTCGCCGCTTCACCGCCGAAAAAACTTGACTCCAATTTACGAGTTTTCGGCGGTCAAGACGGCTAGGCCCGCCAAGGTTCGGCCAGCAACGCCAGCAATGATCGCAGCGTGATGCCAGTTTGCCGGTGCGTTTTCCGCCTCTACGAACGGGAGGTTCTATGATCGACCTCAACCGTACGTGGACTCGTTGGCTCGTTCTCGTGACCTGCGCCTTCCTGATCGCGCTGGTGCCCGGCGCGCACGCACACGGAAGACCCGACCAGACAGCACACGCTGGAAATGTCGTGACCGATTGGAATGCGATCGCGCAAAACGCGATCGTCACGGTCGCTGCGCAGCCCATTCAGCGATCGCAGCTTTGGATGACGCTCGTCCATGTTGCGATCTACGACGCCGTCACATCGATCAATGGCCGGTACGAACAGTTCAAAGTGACGCCGGCCCACTTGCGACCGGCATCACGCGATGCTGCCGCAATCGCGGCGGCTCACGGAGTCCTCGTCAGGCTTTTGCCGAGTCAGCGGGCGGCCCTCGATGCAGCGCGCCAGAGCTCACTCGGTGCGATCCGCGACGGCGTGAAGAAGGACAACGGGATTGCGATCGGAGAGGAAGTTGCGTCGCTGCTGCTCGAGATTCACGATGGCGTGATCCCGACCGTCACTTACATACCAGGTCTTGGTCCGGGTGTCTGGCAACCGACTCCGCCGGGATTCGCGAATGCGCTGCTTCCCGGGTTTGCGCAGGTCACACCTTTTGCGCTCACCAGCGCATCCCAATTTCGTCCTGGTCCACCGCCTGCCCTGTCGAGCAGCCTGTGGGCAAGGGATTACAACGAAGTGAAAGCCTTCGGAGTGGAGACGGGATCACTTCGCACACCCGAGCAAACGGAGATTGGGCGTTTCTACACGGAACACGCAGTGGCCCAGTACAGCCGCGCGTTCCGGCGCTACGCGATCGAGAACGGTCTGGATGTCCGAAAGACCGCTCGCTTCTTTGCGATGGCCAACACCACGATCCTCGACTCCCAGATAGCGTGTTGGGATGCCAAATTCCACTACAACTTCTGGCGACCGGTGACGGCGATTCGGGCCGGAGATACCGATGGCAACCCTGCTACGGCACCCGACGCTGGATGGATTGGGCTCGCCGGGACGCCGCCACACCCTGAATATCCCGCGGCCCACGGATGTTGGACGAGTGCGACGGCGAGGATGCTCGAACTATTCAACGGCACGAATTTGGTTCATTTCTCGCTCGACAGCACGATGACCGGGACGACGCATGTTTTCGAGAATACGGACGATCTCCGGGCTGAAATCATTGACGCCCGCGTGTATGGTGGCATGCACTATCGAAACTCCGTCGAAGTGGGCGCGAGGATGGGTGAATCCGTTGCCGACTGGGTCGCGTTCTTCTTCCGACCGAAGTGCGGATCCATCGAGGCGAGGATGACGATACTGCCGGTGGCGGACGGTAATAGCGGATGTTAGTGGACCAGACGGCAGTCCGGTCCGCTCGCCGCGCCGAAGGCGGCGCGCTCGAAGGGCGGAGGCCGCAAACACCCGAACGAAAGTTGGGGGTTATGGACCAGAACAGTGCCAGTTGGAACCGACTCGCGCAGTGGTTCGGACTGATGGAAGCACTGAAGAAGGCCGCATGATTGGCCTTAATCACCTAGTCGGACGCGGGGCCCTTCCCAGCACCCGGCTCTTCGACGACTGGTGTCGCGTTGAGATTGGGCTCCCTGCGGTGATGGGCCAGGGCCTCGAATGCCGCGAAGAACACTTCGTCGGGAAAGAGCTCCGGCGTCAGGATGCGTTGCAGCACAAGGCCTTCGATCAGGGCGTGAATCACACGGACCAGTTGCACCGGCGGCATGGGTAGTTCGCGCTGATCTCCTAGTGTGCGGAGCCATTCCGCGCCAAGCTCGTAACTGGCAGCGGTGACCTCGCGCACTCGCGCGCGCAACTCGGGGCTCTCCAGCGCGTAAGCCAGCCCTGTCAACCGTCCCACCGCCGCCGTCGTTCGCTCCGGGATCGCCTCGAGCGTCGCTTCGGCCATTGCGTGCATCACTTCGGCGAACGTCGCGCCCTGTTTGATCCGGGGTTTTACCGGAGCCCAGTACGTCTGGCCGAGCGCGATGAAGAGTTCCTCGCGGTTCTTGAAGTTCCCGTAGATCGCTCCGGTGGTCATGCCGGCGCGTCGCGCGACCGCTGCGAGGGTGGTGCGCGCGTGGCCCTTTTCCCGGACGATGGCTCGAGCCGCTTCGAGCAGCGAGGCTCGTGTGCGATCGCGCTTGTCGCCTTTGGGTCTACGACGCCAGGACTCCGTGTTTTTCACTGCCATTGCAAAAATAATAGTTGATTTATTTAATAATATCAATATTATTTAGGCATGTCTAATCATGATTCCATCGAAGCCGCGCTTCGAGCCTACGTAGATGAAGGAGCCCTCGCCGGTGCCGCGACTCTGGTGTGGCGGAATGGGCGCGTCGTGCAGACGGCGGCCGTGGGCCGTCGGGATCTGGTGACGAATCTCCCCGTCGAGCGGGACACGATTTTTCGAATCGCGTCGATGACCAAGCCAGTGACCACCGTGGCCGCCTTGACGCTGTACGACGAAGGCCGCTTCGCGCTGGACGAGCCCATCACGCGCCATGCTCCTGAGCTCGCCGGCCTTCGCGTCCTGCGCGATCCGAATGGTCCGCTGGACCAGACGGACGCGGCGGAGCGGCCGATCACGTTCCGCGATCTCCTGACGCACCGCTCAGGACTCACCTACGGCGAGTTTCATCGTGGTCCGATCGCTCGCGCCTGCGCCGACGCCCTCGGAGGGCAGATCGACAACGCCCTCAGCCCGGATGAGTGGATCGCACGACTGGCCACGCTGCCCTTGATCGATCAGCCGGGGGCCGGTTTTCATTATGGACAGTCGAACGACCTGCTTGGCTTCATCATCGCGCGTGTCGAAGGTGTCTCTCTCGGCGAGGTCCTCGAGCAGCGCGTCTTCACGCCCCTCGGCATGCGCGACACGGGTTTCATCGTTCCCCGAGAGAAGCGAACTCGCCGCGCGGGCCTGTGCGGGTTCGACGCCGAGGGGCATTTGACCCCGTTGACGACGACGCCTGGCCGGCATGCGCTTGGAGAACGGCCTGACGACATGACCTTCGAGGCCGGAGGAGGAGGGCTCTGGTCGACGTTGGATGACTATCTCGCCTTCGCCCGGATCTTCCTCGGCGGTGGAGAGGTGGATGGCGTGCGGCTGCTGCGCCCTGAAACGTGCGCCATGATGGCTTCGAACCAGCTCACGCCTGACCAGCGTCGGACAACTCGACTGCTGGGCAGGCCGGTGTTTGCAGCCGGCCACGGTTACGGCATGGGCGTCGCGGTGGTGACGGAACCCGACAAGGCGGATCGCTTGACATGTCGCGGCGGTGTCGGGACGGTCGGATGGCCCGGCGCGTTTGGCGGCTGGTGGCAAACGGACCCGACCGACAAGTCTGTCCTGATCTTTCTGGCGCACAACATGCTGGAGCTGCAGCAAATGGCGAATGGCATCGGTCTGGGCGCGTGGAGCGCCATCGCGAAGTTTCACGAGCTCGCGTCCGCATGACCGAGCCGGCCGGGTAACCCACGTCAACAAACACGCGGCTGCCCCACGACCCGAAGCGGCCAGCACTCGCCTCCTGAAACTGCCCGATTCACTGCAGGCAGGCATTGGCTGGACGGCGGCGTACAAGAGCGAACTTGCTCGCTCGCGAGGACTAGCTCAGTTGTTGGGGTGGGGGTAATGGACCAGAACATCGCCAGTTGGGACCAACAACGACGTGCCGTCCGATCGAACGCGCGCCGGTATGAAGGCCGCGCTGGAACTCGGACGCTGGGTGTTGCTGGCGCCGATTGGCTACTTGAACGCTCCGCGGTCAATGGGTAAGAGCTTGATCCACGATCCCGAACGGGCGCCGCTCGTGCGACGTGCGTTCGAGGACTACGGGACGGGCCGATTCACGAATGAACAGCTACTCAAGCACGTCAGGAGCTGGGGGCGGGCCCACGGCGGTCGCAGTTTCTGCGCCGGTGGACGCCCGTCGCATGGCGGGGTTTTGCAGTCCTTGGCGTGGCTGGCCACACGTACCTCACGCTCATGAATGCAGACGTAGATCGAGAATCAGTCTGTTCACCTTCGCGTGGCTTGCCACCCGTAGCTCACGGTCCCGTGGCAAGCGTGAGCGAAGGGTGAACGTTGCCGCGTTGCGGCGGGCGATGGAAAAGCGCGGCAGTCCACCTTCGCGGCTCGCACTGACGCAGCGCCGCTACGGTGGACACTCTTCGCGTGGCTTGCCACCCGAAGCTCACGCTCCCGTGGCAAGCGTGAGCGAAGGGTGGTGGACCTGACCGGGATCGAACCGGTGACCTCCTGAATGCCATTCAGGCGCGCTCCCAACTGCGCTACAGGCCCTCTGCGGCGGGACGAACCCTCATTCTACCGCGCCGGTCGGCATCGATCAAAGCGGAGGGCCGAACAGGCGTTCGTAGTCCTCAGGTGAATCGACGTCCGTCAGAACGCCCGGATCGGCGACCTCGACGTTGGCGATCTCAGCCTCATGCGCGCGCATGACCGACTTCGCGCCGACCGCCGGATCGGCTCGGCGCAGCTCACCGAAGAGCGGGTGCGCGAAGAGCACGGGATGGCCGTGACGTCCACCGGACGTGGCGCGGACGATCGGCGCGTGCAGCCGGACGAAGGCGTCGATCACCGCGGCGACGGACGCCGCGCGCACCAGTGGCACATCAACCGGCGTGATCACCACCGCGCGTGTTCCCGGATGATCGACGGCGTTGATGCCGGCTACGACCGACGATAGTTGACCGTGCGCCGCATTCGGGTTCTCCACAAATCTCACCCGCGCGCCCAGCTGTTCGACTTCCGATCTCAACGCAGCGTCTTCAGGCCGTCCGATCACGAGCACATCGCTGACGCCGCCCTCGAGCAGTGTCGTGGCGATGTGTCGCACGAACGACGGACCATTGGATCCAACCGACAGCAGCGCTTTCGATCGACCCATCCGGCTCGAGACGCCGGAGGCGAGAATGACGCCAGGAATCATCGGGGCGATTCTACGAGGGTTTCCGCAGTCCGCGTGCAGCGGTCAGCGGTCAGCGACGCGACACGAGGCTCATAACGTCGCTCAGAGTGTGTGCACGCTCAGCCACGATATGTCACGGGCGCCGGCACCCGATCTCCCGAAAACCGCGAACCGAGAATCGAGCACTGGGAACCTTCACTGTTAAGATGAGACGTGAGCGAGCTCAAGATGCGTTGTCAGCGCTGCGGTTCGCAGATGGAGATGCGCGACCCTGCGCCGGGAGCGGCGTGGAAGCCTGATCAGTTCTGGGTGTGTCCTCGATGCGGCCGTCACTTCTGGACGACCTATGCGACACCACCCGCGCCTCCACCCCCGGCCGATCCGGCGCCATCAGAGTCTCCGCCATGAGCGACTTCCACGGTCAGAGCGAGCGGGATCGGCACACCCGCGCGCCCGCCGGGAACGCCGGAAAACCCTGATTTCAGGGCAAAAACCGCGCGAATTTGGTTCCCGCCCTGACCTACTTCAATATATTGACTTCCCTCGGAGAACTCCCTACACTCTCCCCGGTTCCAAGCTCAGCGTGCCGCGGCCAGGCCAGGCAGCGCACGCGAGGCGCGGGTGGATTCGGACGGTCGTCGGCGCTTCCCTGATCGGGGCCGCGTCCTCCCGGCCCTTCTTCCCTGCACTCGGCTTGCAGCGCCTCCGGGATTATCCCGGCGGGAACCGCTTATCGGAGGACACGGGTATGCCAAGCGGGACAATCGCGCGCCTTCTGATCGACAAGGGCTTCGGGTTCATCCGCGACGAAAGCGGAATCGAGCACTTCTTCCACAGAAGCTCCGTCCGTGGGGCCGTTTTCGAACTGCTCCGCGAAGGCCAGCGTGTGGAGTTCACGCCCGAGGATTCCGCGAAAGGCCCCCGCGCAGGCGAAGTTCGCCTGATCGAAGGCTGAGACGTACGCGCCCTTCTCGCCGGGCGGGGTGCTCAGCACCCCGCCGTTTCTCGCCTCATCCAAACCCTCCGACCTCAGCACGTAAGACCCCAACGACAGCTACAATCGGAGACGGAAGCGAACGGGGCCCGGTGGCCCTCCCGGTCTTCAAAACCGGTCGCGGCCCGCGTTTCGCGGGCTGGCTGGGTTCGACTCCCAGGCGCTTCCGCCAGCACGCGGCTCACACCGCGTCCACGAGCGCTACGAACCTCGCCGTATCGCTCAGGTCACCGAATACCGCGGCCGCGCCACACGCTTCGAGCTCGCCCGCACTGAAGCTGCCCGTTGCCACGCCCACGGCCGTGGCATCCACGGCGCGGGCGCAGGCGACATCGTGCGGCGTGTCGCCGACGACGATGACGTGTCGTGGTGGGATCACGGCAAGACCGCGCGCGCGCGCGCGGGCGAGCGCGAACGGGACGAGCGCGTTGCGATCGGCGGCATCGTCACCAAAGGCGCCGCAGCGGAAGTGACGCCAGAGATCGAAGTGCTCCAGCTTGATCCGCGCGCCTTCTTCGAAGTTCCCCGTCAGCAGGCCCAGGAACACATCATCACGACGGCCGAGGGCGTCGAGCAGGTCGCGCACGCCCGGCATCACGTCTTTCACACCCTTTCCCGGCTGCAGAATCTCTTCGCGCAGGTGGCGCAGATACGCGTCGCGGAGCCGCGCGAACAGATCCTCGTCGAGCTCGTGGCCGATCCGGCCGAGCGTGTCGTGAAGGATGATCCAGTCGGTACGGCCGGCGACGGGGATCCCGTCGAGGGCATCGGCGTGCCCGAGGATTTCGTGACATGCGCGGTTCATCGCTCTGACGCCGGCACCGCCGGTCAGGACGAGCGTGCCGTCGATGTCGAAAAGCACGAGTTTAGCCATGGCGTGAAGACGATCTACAATCCCGCGAAGGAGGACTCATGAGATATCGAAGCGCCGTGCTGACCGCGGTGGCGATCGCGTGCGCCGCCGGACTCGTATCCGCCCGGCAGGCCGACGGGATGAAAGCAACCGCCGACATCAAAGGCGATGGTATCAGCGGAACGCTGACCCTCGTCGAGCGCAAGATGGGCACGGGCACGGTCGTCGATCTGACGCTCACCGCGAAGGGACTCAAGCCCGGACTGCACGGGGTCCACCTGCACGCCGTCGGCAAGTGCGAGCCGGACTTCACCGCGGCGGGCGGGCATTTCGACCCGGGTCCGTTCGGCAACACCGATCCGGATGCGAACCATCCGTTCCACATGGGCGACGTGCCGAACCTCGAAGTCGGCGCCGACGGCACCGGCACGCTCAAAGCGGTCACGACGAGAGTAACGCTGTCGCCTGGGCCGCTCTCGGTTTTCGACGACGACGGAACGGCGGTCATCATTCACGGGAATCCGGATCAGGGGAAGACCGGTGAGCCGAAGTCCGGCGTCAGTGGCGGCCCGAGAGTCGCCTGCGGCGTGATCACCAAGCAGTAGCGTCTGCTCCTCCGCCGGTGCGCTTCGAAAGGTGCGCACCGGCTTCTCGTGCCGCCGTCCGCGGTCCTCGGTCCGCTGTCGCTGTCCGCTGCCCGCTCTCGTACTCCCACGCTTCTCCTAGAACCAGCGTCTCTTCCCGATTGCGACGAGCGATCCATCTGCCGGGCGCAGCTTCAGCGCGCGATGCGCCACGCGTGTCGCGAAGGATTCGTCGAGCGTCAGCACGAGCGTGGTGAGCGCGCGCGACTCCGTCACCCGCACCACGTCGCCGGCGAACTCGATCGCCGAGGGTGCGGGCAGCCCGGCGGTGGCGTGCTCGAGGATGAGGAGCGACGGCTCGAGCGCCACCGCGCGCGCGAGGTGCGCGCGGACACGCACGTCGGGCGGCGCATCACCGACAAGCCGTGACCGCCAATCTTCGGCGATGCCGCACTCCGTGGCGAGCGCGTCGACTCGCGCGGCGACGTCGGCGGGCACCGGATCCACCTGCAGCGTGAACGGCATCGCGAGGTTCTGCGCGATCGTGGCGCCTTCGAGCAGGACGGCACGGTCGCTCACGATCCCAAATCGATCGAGCGATGCGAGCCAGTCATCGCCGCCACCGATGTCGCTGGTGTTCTGGCCGAGGACGCGGACTTCGCCCCGGTCGGGCAGCCCTGCGCCCGTGACCAGGTTCACGATCACCTCCGCCATCCCGCCGTCGACGCCCACGATCGCCACGCGTTCCGCGCGCGCGACGCTCAACCCATCGAGCCGAAGCGGGCGCAGCGCGTGATAGCGCTTCTCGACACCTGCAATCTGCAGAACAGGAGGGTCAACATGCATGCGCGAAGAAGAGTCAGCGGGGAGAGATCGCGCCGTCGGCCGTGCGCGCGAGAGATTCGAGACGGGCGAAGTCGTCGGGGGAAAGAGTCACGACACCGAGGCCGGACGGATGGTGCGAATCGTCGCCATGAAAATCCG
The DNA here is from genome assembly GCA_036258055.1 of Vicinamibacterales bacterium. GTDB lineage: Bacteria > Acidobacteriota > Vicinamibacteria > Vicinamibacterales > 2-12-FULL-66-21 > DATAEK01. The sequence continues at coordinate 35,261 of DATAEK010000219.1, read as the reverse complement.
ATCCGCCGGACACGGCGAGACCCAGCCGGGCGGCCATCGCGCGGTAGCGAGCTTCCGTCAGCGGGTCATGGTCGGTGTGACGCGCTTCGATTGCCGAAAGCCCCTCCGTGGCAAATCGCTCGATCTCGTCATCCATGCCGAGCAGCCCTGGGTGCGCAAGCGACGCAATGCCGCCCGCGCCTCGGATCGCAGCCACGGCGGCTGCGAGCGGGACGCCCGCACGCGGCACATACGCCGGACGTCCTTCGCCGAGTAGCCGATCGAACGCGTCGCGTCGATCGGCGGCGTGGCCACGCGCCACGAGCGCGTCCGCAATCTGCGGACGGCCGATCGTCTTGCCCGCCTGCCGCGAGAGCGACGCGATGATCCCGGGCACGTCCACGTCGCAACCCAGATCCCGGAGGCGATTCCCGATCGCCGTCACGCGCGCGAGCCGCTGCGTGCGCTGCTGTTGCAGAAAGGCCTCGAGGCTCTCCGACGCCGGATCGATGAAGTAGCCAAGCACGTGCACGTCACGCCCGCGCTCGACCGCCGAGATCTCGATGCCGTTGACGATACGAAGGCCGAGAGACTGGGCGGCGAGGTGCGCCTCGCGCAAGCCCGCTGTGGTGTCGTGGTCGGTGACGCCCAGGATCGTGAGGCCGGCGTCCGCGGCGCGGGCCACGAGCGCCGCCGACGGCAGCCGTCCGTCGGACGCCGTGGTATGCAGGTGCAGATCGATCACGAGATCAGGCGGTCGCCCGCTGGCGGGTCTTGCGGCGCGCGGCGCCGCGTCCCCGGCGCGCGCGCTGCCGGCCGGTGAGCGCACGATACTCGCGGATCAGCAGCTCGAGGTGCGCACGCTCTTCGTCGGCGAACTCGAGGAAGATGCGCTTGCCTTCCGAATCCTCGAACCGCTCGCCGTAGCGCTTGAAAAAGCGATGCGATCCACGCTCGCAGCGGATCCCGATCATGAGGGCCTGGCGATCGTTGACGCCCTTGGTGAGCTGATCGGCGCCGGCCGCGAAGAGCCCGTTCGCAGCACCCTTGAAGAAAAGAAAGGTCGGGCGTGATTCGAGCTGCGGATCCTGCTGCAGCAGCTCCTGATACCGGCGCTCGAGAGTGCTGAGATGCTCTTTTTCCTCTTCGGCCAGTTTTTCGAAGACGCGACGGCCCCGGCTGTCGCGGGTGACCTTCGAGGCGCGCGAGTAGAACTCGAGTCCGCTGCGCTCGGTCGCGATGGCAATACGCAGCGCGTCACGCGCGAACAGCAGCTCCGTTGCGGCGCCGTCCGCGACTGTCGGGGTCCGACCCGTTCGACAGGCTTCGCATGTGCCGTGAATCTGCAGCACGCTCTGCCGGGGCGTGAAGCCGCGCGCGGCGGCCACCTCCTCGACGAGCGCTTCGATGTCGGAGCTCAGGAACTCGAACGACCGGTTGCAGGTCTTGCAAATGAGGTGGTAGTGGCGCGGATGACGGTACGAGTGCTCGAAGCGGAAACGCCCCTCGCCGAAGTCCACCTTCCGCGCGATGCCGGCGTCCACCATCCACTGCAGCGTGCGGTAGATGGTCGCCCGGCTGATGCGGTGGTCTTCTTTCCGGATCAGATCGACGAGGTCTTCTGCGGTGAGGTGCCCTTCCTGGCGGAGGAAGACGTTGACGATGAGCTCGCGCTTGCTCGATCGTTTACTGCCGGCCGGACGGAGGCTGTCGATGTAAGCGGTGGTGGGTTCCATCGAGGCTCAACGTTCAGCGTTCGTGTTTCCGGCATTCAGCGTTCGACAGCAACCGAACGCTGAACGTTCAACGCCCCGCGACCAGGTCGTTCGTCTCTGCTGGATCCGTGCTCGCGAGCCCGGGCGCGCGAGTCGAGCGGCCCGTTAGACGCTGAACGACGAGCCGCACCCGCAAGTGGACTTGGCGTTCGGATTCTTGATGGTGAATCCGCCGCCGGTGATGTTGTCCACGAAGTCGACCTCGGCGCCGGTCAGGTAGCGGGCGCTGATCGGATCGACGAGCAGGCGGACGCCGTGCGACTCGATCACGGTGTCGGTCGTCGCGTCTCCTTCGCCCTCGTCGATCATCAGGCCATACTGGAACCCGGAACACCCGCCGCCCTGAACAAAGACGCGGAGCCCGGCATTCGACTTGTTTTCCTCGACGAGCAGCTCGCTGATCTTCGTGGCTGCCGCTGGTGTGACGTTGATCATCAGTCCCTCTCCTCCGGGAAACCCGGATAGATGATTATACCGGCGCGCCGGCGGGGCTTCAACAAAACGCGACGGCTCCGCAGGTCCGCCACGGCCCGGAAGTCCATAGATCCTATACAGTTAGACGCAGACGCCATCCGATCTGTCCCCGCGGACGGCGCACCTGAGTTTCGCCGCTTACGATTCGCCGGCCACCTCATCCGGACTTAACGGAGGCAGCTCATGAAGGGATGGAGGCTGGTAATCCCGAACCGATCACCCTCGCAGTGTCGCCAGCACCGCCCCCGACTGCTCCTCGATCTCCTTGTGCAGGCTGTTTCCGTGCGCATCCATGGTCACGATCGCCGGAAAATCCCTGACCTGCAGGTGCCACATCGCCTCAGGCGTGCCGAACTCCATCAGCGAGACGCCGTCCACGCGCTCGATACATCTGGCGTAGAACTGCGCGGCGCCTCCGACGGCGTTCAGATAGACCGCGCCTGACTCCTTCAGGCCGGCGAGCGTCTTCGCGCCCATTCCACCCTTACCCATCACAGCCCGTACACCGAAGCGCTTGACGATGTCCGCCTGGTAGGGCTCTTCGCGGATGCTGGTCGTCGGTCCCGCTGCGGTGACGCGCCAGCCGTCGCCAGCCTTCACGACCACTGGACCACAGTGGTAGAGAACGCTGCCGTTCAGGTCGACGGGTGACTCGTGCTTCATCAAGTAAGAGTGGACGGCATCGCGACCCGTGACGACCGGACCGGAGATGAGCACGACGTCGCCGACGTGGAGCGTGCGGATCTGATCCTCGGTAATCGGCGCCTGCAACCTGACTTCGCGGCCGGTCAGCGGGAAGCCTGCCGCCAGCATTTCGGAGTCGAGCATGGGTTGTGAGGGTTTGTCGGCGTCGCGGTAGAGCCACTCGGTGATTGCGCCGCTCGCCGCGTCGACGTGGACGCCAAGTCGGCGGAAGGCCCAGCAATCGTAGGCAACGGAGACGAAGAAGCTCGCGGGCAGCCGGTTCAGCGCGCCGATCTTGCAGCCGATGAGCGACGTTTGTCCGCCAAAACCCATCGTCCCGACGGTCAGGCGGTTCGCTTCCTCCATGATCGACGATTCGAGCTTCGCCAGCCGCTCATCCGGATTCACATCGTCGAGCGTCCGGAACAACTGTTCCTTCGCGTGCAGGTAGCCCGACGTGCGGTCGCCGCCGATGCAGACGCCGACGGCGCCGGGACTGCAACCCTTGCCCTGTGCCTTCCAGACTGCGTGAAGGATGCATTTGCGGACGCCCTCGAGCGTGCGATCAGCACGGCCCAGATGATCGAGCTCCGCGGGCAGCGCGTACTGCGCGTTCGTGTTCTCGCAGCCGCCGCCTTTCAGTATCAGCTTGACTTCGATGTCGGGACGCTCCCACTGATCGAAGTGGATGATCGGAGTGCCGGGACCGAGGTTGTTGCCGGAGTTCTCACCGGTGATCGAGTCGACCGAATTGGGCCGCAACTTGCCGCGGCGGGTCGCTTCCGCAACCGCCTCGCGAATCTGCGCGCGCATCCAGATCTGGTTCGCGCCGATCGGCACGCGAACCTCGAACGTGGGCATCCCCGTGTCCTGGCAGATCGGTCCTTCGCACGAGGCCGCCTGATCGATGTTCTGCGCGATGATCGTCAGCGCCTGCCCGGCGCGAGTCGAGGGCTCTTCGGTTCTGACGGCGTCGCGCATCGCCACACGCACGTCTGGCGGCAAATCCGTTGAGGTGCGGGTGATGAGTTCGACCATGCTGTCGAGAAAACGAGGCATCATGCGAGCAGTATAATTGAGGGCATCGGCCCGTGCCCGCCGACATCCATGGCCGCGCCTCCCCCTCCCAGCGACGACGGGGCCGCCCCCCGGACCCAGAGCGCCCCCGAACGGATCGAGCGCGATCCACTGGGTGAAGTACGAGTTCCCGCGAGCGCCTATTACGGCGCGCAGACCCAACGGGCCGTCGAGAACTTCCCGATCAGCGGCCTGACTGCGTTTCCCGAGCTCGTCACCGCAACGGTTCACATCAAGAAAGCCGCGGCCGAGGCGAACAGTACGCTCGGACGTCTGCCGACAGACATCGCGCGCGCCATCGTCCTGGCCGCTGATGAAGTGCTGTCGGGAAAACTCCGCGATCAATTCGTCGTCGATGTCTTCCAGGCCGGTGCCGGGACATCACACAACATGAACGCGAACGAGGTCCTCGCAAGCCGCGCTGACGAGATCCTCGGCGCCGGGCGCGGAAGCGCCGGACGCGTGCATCCGAACGATCACGTCAACATGGCGCAGTCTACCAACGACGTGTTCCCGACGGCGACGCGGCTTGCCATTCTGATGGCGCTCCCCGCGCTGATCGCGAGCGGACGCCGCCTCGCCGAGGGTCTTCAGCGGAAGAGCGCCGAGTTTGCGGGCGTGCTCAAGACGGGGCGCACGCACCTGCAGGACGCCGTCCCTATCACGCTCGGCCAGGAGTTCGGGGGCTACGCCGCAAACGTCGCTCATGCCGTCGAGGATCTCGAACGCAGCGCCACGCAACTGACCGAGCTGAACCTCGGCGCCACAGCGGTCGGCACGGGCCTCAACGCCGGCACCCACTACACGCGTCTGGCCGTCGAGATTCTCGGGCGCGACACGAACCTGAATCTCCGCGTGGCGGCCGATCATTTCCGTGTGACGCAAAGCATGGGGGACGTGCTCGCGTACTCGGGTGCACTCAGACGGCTGGCCGTAGAAGTCGGCAAGGTCGCGTCCGACTTGCGACTCCTCAGCATGGGGCCGCGCGCCGGGATCGCCGAGATTCAGCTTCCCGCAGTGCAGCCCGGATCCTCGATCATGCCCGGCAAGGTCAACCCGTCGGTGCCGGAGATGATGAACCAGGTGTGCTTTCAAGTAATCGGCTGCGATGCGGCGATCCTCGCCGCCGCCGATGCCGGTCAGCTCGAGCTGAACGTGATGATGCCGGTGATCGCCTGGAACGCGCTTTTCGCCACGCGGATCCTCGGGAACGCCATGTCAGTGCTGCAGGACCGCTGCGTCGAGGGCATCAAAGCAGACGAGGCACGCGCACGCGAGCTGCTCGATCGCAGCACCGCGCTCGCGACGGCGCTCAGCCCCTACATCGGTTACGCCGCAACCGCCGACATCGCGAAAGAGGCCGTCCTCACCGGCCGATCGATTCGCGATCTCGTGCGCGAGCGCCGGCTGATTCCGGACGAACGCCTCGACGCGATTCTTTCTGCCGACGCGATGACAACGCCTGGCGTCCCGGGCGAGAATGATGAACGAGATGCCTCGAGCACGCACGGCGCTGGCGATCCTGCTGATCGCGATCGCGCCAGGCCTCGCCGCTGAGCAGCAGCACCGCAAGCTCTTTCCGCCACAGGATCTGGTCCTCCTCGAAGGCCCGGACCGCGACGCCTGGCAGCGCCCCGACCAGATCATGGACGAATTGGGCATCGCCGACGGCGGGGTCGTCGCCGACCTTGGCGCGGGTGGCGGCTGGTTCACGATTCGCCTGGCGCACCGGGTCGGACCGAACGGCAAGGTTTACGCAGAAGACGTTCAGCCCCAGATGATTGAGGCCACCCAGCGTCGCGTCGAACGCGAAGGGCTCACGAAGACCGTGGAGATGACTCTTGGCACCGCGTCCGATCCTCGACTCCCTGCCGGCGCGCTCGATGCCGTGGTGATCGTCGACGCCTATCACGAGATGGAACAGCCGATGGTGCTGCTGCGCAATCTGGCCGGGTCGCTCAAACCTCACGGCCGAATCGGCATTGTCAACTTCACGCGTGAAGGAGGCGGACCCGGGCCGCCGATGGAGGAACGCGTCGACCCCGACAAGGTGATCCGCGACGCGGAAGCGGCCGGGCTGCGGCTCATCTCGCGTCCGAGCTTTCTCCGCTACCAGTACATGCTCGTCTTCGGAAAACCCGAGACGACCACCCGATGATCGCGGTCCCGCCCTTCTTTGCGGAATACCAGACGATCGTCGATGCGGAGCTGAGGCGGTTCGTTCCTGACGGCGACGGCCCCGTCCAGCAGTCGATGGCCTACACGGTCCACGCGCCATCGAAGCGTGTCAGGCCGGTTCTGACCATGCTCGCTGCGGAACTGTGCGGGGGAACATCCGCTCGTGCCCTACCGGCCGCGTGCGTCGTCGAGCTCGTCCATGCTGCCTCGCTCATCCTCGACGATTTGCCCTCGATGGACGACGCGCCGCTGCGGCGGGGGCGACCGACGAACCACCGCCAATTCGGCGAAGCGATTGCCATCCTGGCCGCGTTCGGGTTGTTGAACATGGCATTCGGAACGCTCGCGCGAGAGTACGAGCCCGCGCTTGCCGCGGGTGCGTCGTCGCTGCTCGCAAACGCGGTCGGCCTCGAAGGCCTAATTGGCGGTCAGGCGGCGGACCTGCTTGCGACCGATACGCAGATCTCATTCGAGATGCTCGAGCGGATCCATCGCGGCAAGACCGGCGCGCTCTTCAATGCGTCCGCGACGGCCGGCGCGATGACGGCGGGCGCCTCTCCTGCTCACATCGCGAGCCTGTCGGCGTTTGCCAAGAACCTCGGACTGGCCTTCCAGATCATCGATGACCTTCTCGACGTCGAAGGGGATCCGGCCCAGACAGGCAAGGCCACGCGTGAAGACTTGAAGAAGACCACGTTCGTCTCGTTCAGCGGCGTGGCCGGCGCACGCCAGCTCGCGACGGAGCTCTGCGAGACGGCCGATCGGGCACTGGCACCGTTCGGCAAGCGTGCAGATCGGCTCCGCGAGCTGTCGGCGTTCGTGGCCGCGAGATTCGTCTGATGGCCGTGGACAGCCGTCCACCGGGCGATCGGCAGGTCGACGATCTGCGGCAGCAGCTGCGCGCGCTCGGCTACCTCGACGCCGGCGTCGATCGGTTCGTTCTGGCGCCGGCGCTGGGCGCACGACGTCCGACGACGATCGCAGGTCTGGCCAGCACGCGGATCGGCATTCTGGGTGCGCTGCTGTTTGGTCCAGCCTCGACATTCTGGATTCACGAGCGGCTGCCAGGCCTGATCACGGGCACGCGGGACGCGATCGTGATCGCGTGCTACCTGAGCGCGCTCTTCGGTTTGGCGACCACGGCGGCGGCGTTTCTCGCGAGCCTTGGCGTGTCCTGGCTGGCGCGCCGTCCTGGCTCACTCCTCGCGCGTCAGAGCCGCGTGCTTTCAGTCGCCGCGGGTGTCATCGTCACGTGCGCGTGCCTCGCCTACCTGACGATCTGGTGGCAGCAGGCTTCGCTTGCTGGCACGGGCTCACGGATCGCGTTTGGGCTCGCACTGCTCTTCTCGGTTGCCGTCAGTCTGCTCCTCGGCCATGCCGTCACCGTCACGACGCTCGCGCTCGTCGTCGCGCGTTCGGGCGCGGTCGCGCAGTTGAAGGGCGTGCCTGGTGCGTCATCGAAAGTCACACTCGGCGCAGCCACGATTGCGCTGTGCGGCGCGCTGCTGCTCCTCTACATCACGACGCCGTTCGAGCAGCCGGCCGGCGACGTTCCGAAGCTGACGGTCATCCCGAGCGGCGCCCGGGTCAGGCTCTTCGCGATAGACGGATTCGACGACGCGATCTCTGCGGAACTAATCAAGAGCGGTCGCGTGCCGGCCCTCGCGAGCGCTGTCGCTGGCGCTCGTGCCCGAACGCCGGCTGCAGCAGTGGGAAGCAGTCCTGGCGCAAACGATCCCGCGCGCACGTGGACGACGGTCGCGACCGGCCAGCCGCCGGAGGTTCACGGCGTCGAGAGCCTGGAAACGCGCCGGCTGGCCGGCGTCGAGGGAACGCTGAGCGTCGGCCGCGCGGTCCGCGCTGCAACCGACCTCGTGCGCCTCACGCGGCCGTCGATCGCGAGCGGCACCGAACGGCGCGCGAAGACGTTCTGGGAAGTCGCGGCGGATGCGGGCTTGCGGACCGTTGTCGTCAACTGGTGGGCGACGTGGCCAGCGCCTGCGGACAGCGGTGTGATCCTGAGCGATCGTGCGACGCTTCGGCTCGAACACGGCGGCACGCTCGACGCGGAGATTGCGCCCGCGGAGGTCTACGAGCGCCTGCGGACGAAGTGGCCCGCGATCCGGCGCCAGGCAACGAGTCACGCGTCGCAGGCGCTCGCTGGCGCACAGCTCCCGGCAAATACCGCTGCCCTGCTGCAGCGGTCCGCCGAGCTTGATGCGCTGGAGCTTGCGCTCGCGCGGGAAGTTTCGACGCCGGACACGGACCTGCTCGTCGTGTACCTTCCCGGACTGGACATTGCCCAGCACACGCTGCTCAGTGGAGACGAGGGAGCACAGGCGCCCTCCGCCCTCGCGGCGCGAATCGACGCGCTCAAGCAGTACTACATCGCGCTCGATCGCCTGCTGTCCCCGATGTTGTCGAACGAGGCCGATGTGATCACCCTCCTGGTGACGGCGCCTGGTCGCGTGACCGCCGGAGGCTCCACCGGTATCGCGATGCGTGGCTCCCTGGCGCGCGCAGACGCGGAGATGGACGCACGGCTTACCGACATCGCGCCGACCGTGCTGTACGCCCTTGGCGTCCCAGTGAGCGCGTCGCTCGCCGGCAAACCGCTGCTCGGGCTGTTTCGGGGGGACTTCACGCAGCGATATCCGGTGCGTGAGGTTGCGACATACGGGCAGCCGTCGACACGGCGGGTTACTCGCGCGGGGCAACCACTCGATCAGGAAGCGATCGACCGGCTGCGCAGTCTCGGATACGTCCGATGACGGCGCCTGGCGGCCGGAGTTATCGGGACGTGAACGGGCCGGTGAGCTTCCAGACGGCCGGAAGAACCGACGCGGCCAGAAAGACTTTGATGATGTCGGCGGGCACGAACGGATAGAGCCCGGTGCGAAGCGCCGCGTCGAGGCCTGCATGCGTGGGCCGTGCGAACCAGGCGAGCCACGCGACACCAGACGCGAAGATGATCGCGAGACCGGCCGCCATCGCGAGCACGGACGTCCAATAGCGGCGATCGAAGCCGCGTTGGGCCAACCAGCCGGTGACTGACGCGGCGACCGGATAGCTGAGAAGGTATCCGCCGGTCGGACCCATCAGGCGACCGATCCCCTGAGGAAGGATCGGCGACGCGGCAAAGATCGGCAGACCGGCAACGCCCAGGATGAGATATAGCAGCTGGCTCCACATGCCGAGGCGCGATCCAAGTGCGGCGCCACCAAGGAGCACGACCATCGGCTGGAGCGTGAACGGAACGGGCGTGAACGGGAGCGGAATGCTGATCTGCGCAGCCGCGGCCGTCAAGGCGGTGATGAGCAGCACCGCGCCGACGCGAATGCCCGTCGCCATGTCGGCGCGCGTCACGAGCGTGTCGACGAGCGTGGCGTTCACCTGATCTACCCGAACGGTCATAGTGTCCGGATCTTACTGTATGCGCAGAGCACTGACAATTGCGGGCAGCGATTCAGGCGCGGGTGCCGGCATTCAGGCCGATCTGAAAACGTTCGCCGCGCACCGCGTGTTCGGTACCACGGCGATCACCGCCGTCACCGCTCAGAACACGCTCGGGGTCACCGCGTGGGAAGCGTTGTCGGCCGATCTGGTCACGGCGCAGATCGAAGCCGTCGCATCCGACATCGGCGCTGATGCCGTCAAGATCGGCATGCTCGCCAACGCGGCCATTGTCGAAGCGGTCGCCGCTGCGATCGCCGACCTCGACCTCCCTCACGTCGTCGTCGATCCTGTGATGGTCGCAAAAGGGGGGGACCGGTTACTCGACGAGGATGCGATTGCCGCGATCGTGACCGAGCTTCTACCGCGGACCTACATCCTCACGCCGAACATCCCGGAAGCCGCGGTCCTGTCGCGCATGCCGATCGGCTCGATCGAGGACATGGTCGCCGCCGGAAGGCGGATCCTGTCGCTCGGGCCCCGCGTCGTACTCGTGAAGGGAGGGCATCTCGACGGACCCGAATCGGTCGACGTCGTCTGTACGGCAAGCGAGACGTTCGAGATCCGCCGGCCACGGATTGCCACGACCAGCACCCACGGCACGGGATGCACGCTGTCGTCCGCCATCGCCGCGAACCTCGCCCTCGGACTCGACCTGCGGGCCGCCCTGGAGGGGGCCCGCGAGTACCTCGACGGCGCCATCCGGCACGCGCCCGGTCTTGGTCGGGGCCACGGCCCGCTCAATCACTTCTGGCGGTTATACTGATTCTTGAGGTTCTAGGGTTCTCGGTTCTCGGTTCTAAGGTTCTAAGGTTCTCTAGTTCTCGGTTCTGGGTTCGAGGGTTCCAAGGTTCTGGTTCTGCTAGAACCCTGAGAAAGATGTCCCGATTCGCGATCACATCCGCTCCGTTGGACCCGGTTTCGGTCGCAAATCTGGTCTCGGGACCTGACGCCGGAGCGATCGCGACGTTTGTCGGCATCGTGCGCGATCACAACGGCGGACGGCGGGTGCTCTGGCTCGATTACGAAGCGTATGCGCCGCTGGCCGAGCGGGCCTTCGGGCGGATTGCTGACGAGGCTGGCGCGCACTGGCCGTCGACGAGGCTGGCGATGCACCACCGGGTCGGCCGGATCGAAATCGGCGAGGCCAGCGTCGTCATCGCGGCGGCTTCCGCACATCGGGCCGATGCCTTTGCCGCATGCCGTTACGCGATCGAGCGGATCAAACAGATCGCGCCGGTCTGGAAGCACGAGCACTTCGAGGGCGGCGAGACCTGGATCGAAGGAGCCGTCGCGGATCCGGAGGACGCTGCCGCGCGATCGACGGCGTTCGCGCGCGCATGTTCGTGACGATCCGGCTGTTCGCGCGGCTGCGCGAGATCGCCGGTGCCGCGGATCTTCGGCGCGAACTCCCTGAGGGCGCGACCGCCGGCACCGCCTGGGACGTGCTCACCGCGGAGTTCCCAGGCCTCGCGGATCATGCGCGAACGATCTCGTGCGCCGTCAACGAAGAGTACGCACGTTTGACGATGACGCTCGCGGATGGCGACGAGGTCGCGTTCCTGCCGCCCGTTTCGGGAGGGTAATTGGGCGCGGCAAGGATCGCTGTGGGCTGTCTGCTGTGGGCTTTCCGCAGGCGCCGATTGAGATTCACCGTTGACGATTGACTGTCGACTGACTGTCGACTCACGACTAACGACTATCGACTGAGCTATGTTCGACAAACTATCCGCCGTAGAGGCGAAATACGACCAACTGATGGCGGAGATGGCCGACCCGGCCATCCAGGCGGACACGGCGAAGTTCCGCACGCACTCGAAGAGCGTCTCCGAAATGCAGCCGCTCGTCGACGCGTTCCGCGAGTACAAGGAGGTCGTCACCCAGATCGCCACGACCACCGAGCTCCTCAAAGAGCCGGACGTGCGGGAGCTCGCGCAGGAAGAGCTGAGGACGCTCGAGACCCGCCGCGATGATCTGCACGCCCAGCTCAAGATCCTGCTCGTTCCGAAGGATCCGAACGACGAGAAGAACGTCGTCCTCGAAATCCGCGCCGGGACTGGTGGAGACGAAGCGGCGCTGTTTGCTGGAGACCTGTTCCGCATGTATTCCCGGTTCGCGGAGCGCCAGGGCTGGCGGCTGGAAGTGCTCAACATGAGCGATTCCACCGGCGGCGGAGTCAAGGAGGTCATCGCGCTCATCGAGGGACGGAACGTGTACAGCCGGCTCAAGTATGAAAGCGGTGTGCATCGCGTCCAGCGCGTCCCCGTGACCGAAGCGAGCGGGCGCATCCACACGTCGACGGCCACCGTCGCGGTGCTGCCCGAAGCCGAGGAAGTGGACATCCACATCGACGCCAAGGACCTTCGCGTCGACACGTTCTGCTCGAGCGGACCTGGCGGTCAGAGCGTCAACACGACCTACTCCGCCGTCAGGATCACCCACATCCCGACCGGCCTCGTCGTCTCGCAGCAGGACGAGAAGTCGCAGATCAAGAACCGCGCAAAAGCCATGAAAGTCCTGCGGTCGCGTCTCTACGAGATGGAGATGCGAAAGCAGCAGGAAGCCATCGCCAAGGATCGCCGGACGCAGGTGGGCACGGGCGAACGTTCCGAGAAGATCCGGACCTACAACTTCCGCGAGAATCGCATCACGGACCACCGCATCAACTTCACGATGTATCAGCTCGATCAGGCGCTCGATGGAGACATCGGGTCGCTCATCGATCAGGCCGTGACGTTCTTCCAGTCCGAGAAGCTCAAGGAAGTCACCGAGACCGAATCGACCGCCTGATCGCCAGCATGGATCGGCCACTGCACGAGCGGATCGCCGCAGCGCGGCATTCGCTCGTCAGCGCGGGCCTGTCTCCGGAAGACGCCGCGCTCGACGCCGAAGTGCTCGCGCGGCACGTCCTCGGCTGGGACCGCGCCACATTCCTCATCCACTCCGCAGAGCCGCCGCCGTCCGACTTCGACGCCCGGTTCACTTCGCTGATCGAACGGCGAACCGCACGCGAGCCCGTGGCGTACATCACCGGGCACCGCGAGTTCTGGGGACTCGACTTCGAAGTCAGCCCCGACGTCCTCATCCCGCGACCTGAGACGGAGATCATCGTCGAGCAGGCTCTGGCGCGCGCCGATCCTACGCGTCCGTATCGACGGGTCATCGATGTCGGAACCGGCAGCGGCTGCCTGGCCGTGTCACTCGCAAAAGAGGTCGCGCAAGCTGAGGTCGTCGCCACCGATCAGTCGGAGCGGGCGCTCGCCGTCGCGGCGCGCAATGCGCAGAGGCACGACGTCGCCGATCGCGTTCGTTTCGTGCACGCGGACCTGCTCACGGGAATTCGCGAGGCCGCCGACCTCATTGTGTCCAACCCACCCTACGTCGCGACAGCCGACGCCGGGCAGCTCCAGCCCGAGGTCGTGTCTTTCGAGCCGAAAGAAGCGCTCTTCGCGGGCGACGATGGCTTGAGCGTCATTCGACGGCTGTTCGAGTCAGCATCTGCCAACCTGGCGGCGGGCGGGCTGCTCGTCGTTGAATTCGGTTTCGGGCAGGCACCGGCGATCGTCAGGCTTGCCGCCGAAACGGGCTGGGCGGTCGCGGTGCTCGCCCCCGATCTCCAGGGAATCCCGCGCACCGCCGTCCTCGAGCGGCCCAGGGCTCAGATCTCTGTTCTCTGATCCGGTCTCCCCCCTAGCCGGGCGGCCAGGTCAGCGTGCGGCCACCGAGGACGTGCAAGTGGATGTGGAAGACGGTCTGGCCGGCGTCGGCGTTGCAGTTGAGGACGGTCCGGTAGCCACGCGCATCGTGGCCATGGTCCCGGGCAATCGCCGCCGCTCTCCGCACCATCTCACCCACCAGCGCGTCGTCTTCCTTCGCCAGGTCGTTCAGCGTGGCGATGTGCCGCCGGGGTACGACGAGGACGTGTGTCGGCGCCTGCGGGTTGATATCTTTGAACGCGACCAGCCGATCGTCCTCGTACACGATCGCCGCGGGTATCTGTTTCGCCACGATCTTGCAGAAAAGGCAGTCCATCCTCGTACTCCTCGTGATCAGACGGTCCGCTGTGACAGCAGGTAGTGTCCACGTTTCGCTTCGCGCGAGAGAAAAAAGTCGACGACTCGGTAATCGCGGGCGAAGTACGCCTGAAAGATTGCGCGGGTCGCCAACCGCCACTCGAGGGCACGCGCAGGATCGCGCTGCTGCATGTCGCCGAAGCCGACGGGAATCTCGACCAGGACTCGGCGCTCGCCCAGCGACAGATTGCCTGCAGCTGGGGCGAGCCATTCACCCTCGAGCCTGGATGTGTTGACGACCGGAGCGGAGGCCACCGTGCTATCGCGAACGGTGGGTTTTCCAATCGCGGCAATGCGTCGCTCGACGTGTGGCTCGCGCAGACGCCACTCCGCCACGAATCGATCCGTCGGCGTCCCCCGATGCAGCGGGCTGCTCGACTCGCCGTAAATGTTCTCCTCGTACTCCTCCACCACGACCCCGAGCTTCGCGAAGTTCAGGTGGGCGTTCATCGCCTGCAATGGATCGTAGGTCCACTCGATGAGGTCGATACCCATCGCGAGGGCTGCGTCACGCTGCGCGAGCTTCAGCGTCGCGCCTAGACCCGAGTCGCGGGCGTCGGGCACGACCCCGAGCATGTGCGACCATTGGACGAGCCGTCCGTCCTTGATCCCCGGGATCGAGTACACGAACCCTTTCATCAGCCCGGCGTCGTCGAACGCGCCCAGCAGGATGCCGCCGCGCTTGGTCGATACGATGAGAACGGGTGGCGGAACGACGTCCTCGGCATCGGTGTAGCCCCAGACGATGCGTTCGAGCTCGGCAACCTGCCGGCATTCGTCGATGGTTGCGAGAGGACGGATGATCACGATCGTTTGCGGCGCAGCGACAGGCAGATCACAGGAGGGCCGGCAGTTCGCGGAGCGTGCGAATGACCGGCACGTCCGGCGGACAGTCCAGCGTTCGGCCTGAGCGTGACACGAGGACTGCACGCATGCCCATTCGGCGTGCGCCCTGAATGTCGTGGAGCAGACTGTCGCCGACCATCATGGCGTGCTCCGGAACGACTTCGAGCTGCCGGAGCGCGGCCTCGAAGATGCTGGGATGCGGCTTCATGTAGCCGTGGTCGGACGAGGAGAGAGTCGCATCGAACAAGCCTTCGAGCGCGAAATGTGTCTGAAACGACGAGAGGCATCGCTGCGTGTTCGAGATCAGCCCGATCTTCACACCGGCGACTCGCAGCGCGCGCAGGACCTCGGGCACCTCGTCGTACATGAAGAAATGCTGGCACGCCGACCACTCGTCGTAGATGTCCCGCGCGGCGGCGTCGACGGCTGGGCCGCAACCGCCCATCGCTTCGATGATGCGGCGGGTGTAACGGATGAACACGTCCGGATCGAACACACCGCTGTCGTCCTCGAGCAGCGACGACGCCGATGCGACGGCCGCGTCGAACCTCAGGGGGTCGACGACGACGCCGTGACGGGCGCAGAAGTCCCGATAACCGGTGCCTTGAAACGTGGGGCCCGGATAGATCAACGTGAAGTCGACGTCGAAGAAGACCGCGCGCGTCATCGTGAATCAGGCGGGCCGGCAATCGCGATCGCGGCCTGATCCGGATTGAGGACGCCGGCCGCTGCCGCGCGCACCTGCTCGAGCGTGACCGCCTGCAGGTGCTCGGGTAGCCGTTGATCGAAGTCCATTCCAAGCCCGAATTGCTCTGACGTCTGCAGGAACACGGCGATGCTCGCGTTCGTCTCGAGCATCCGCGGGATGGATCCGATCAGGTATCGGCGCGTGTCGTCGACTTCCTCCGCCGTCGGTCCCTCGGTCCCCATGCGGCGGACCTCGAAGTCGATGGCATCGACCGCGCGCCCGACATTCGCGGGATCTACGCCCGCGCGGATCATCAGCGGCCCGTCGCCGACACTGGCGTCGAAACTGCTGAATGCGTAGTAGGCCATGCCCTGACGCTCGCGGATGTTATCGCCCAGACGTCCGCCGAGGCCGTACTGTCCGAGAATGTGGTTCATCATCCAGTAGGCGTAGTAACGTGGATCGAGCCGTCGAATCGCGACGAAACCATATGCGATGTCGGCTTGCGATTTGCCGGGCATGTCGATCCGTATTTCTCTCCGGCCGGAAGCCGTCTGCGGCGGCGGAATCGCGGCCTCGGGTACGACGCCGCCGGTCCAATCGTCCAGTTCGAGCCGCGCCCGTGCGATCGCGTTTTCGGGAACCACGTCACCCACGATGGCGAGGGAGAGCGTCGCGGGCCTGAATCGTTCGCCATAGAACCCCACGAGGTCCGCACGGGTGAACGATTCCAGATCCTGCACGGTCCCTTTGGCGGGACGGCCATAGGGGTGATCGACACCGTACAACAACCGTGACATCGCGTCGCCGGCGCGGATCGCAGGGTTGTCATCGTCCTGCCGAATGGCCGTCACCGATTCGCCTCGGCGTTTCGCGATCTCGGCCTCGGGAAACACGGCGCGGCGCCCGACATCCGTGATGACGGAAAGCACCGCATCGAAGTCCTCGGCGAGGCAGGTGCACGAGAGCGTCAGCAGGTGGCGCGAGCCGGTGACTCGGAGGGCAACACCGAGGTCGTCAAGCTCCTCGGCAATGACATCCGCCGTCCGGCGTTCAGTGCCGCGGTCGACCAGACGCCCGGTCAGGAACGCGAGTCCGGGATGACCGGCCGACTCGTACACGCCGCCCGCGCGGAAGGCAGCGTTGATGGTGACCGCCGGAGCAATCGCGGTTTGCTGGACGAGCACAACGGCGCCGTTGTCGAGGGCGGCACGGACCGGCGACAGTCCGCGCGTCAGCGTCGTGCTCATGACCCCTGCTCGATGGGCTCGAACCAGCCGAGGGTCCGTGACGTTTTCGCAAGCCGGGTCCGCGCGACCTTCGACACCTGTTCGGCGGTCACCGCATCAATCCGCGTGAGGACGTCCGCGAGGAATCCCGAACCGGCAACGACGTCGAAGTAGCCGAGCTGGTGGGCCACGTTGGTGACGCTGTCGTTTTCAAAGGCAAGCCGCGCTCGCAGTTGCCGGCGGGCCCTTGCGGCTTCGGCCTCGGTAATCCCATCTTCGCGGACGTGCTCAATCGCCTCGAGCAGCGCCGCTTCCAACCTCGCGAGCTCGATGCCCTCGGTCGCGATCAGCGAAATCGAATAGAGAAACGGATCGGCAGTCGGCAGGAGCGCGCCCGAGACGACGGATGCGAGACCGCGTTCGACGAGCGCGGTGTATAGACGCGCCTTTCGTTGGGGTGCAGGTCCACGGAAGCTGGACCAGATGTTCAGCCCTTTGGCGCCGGTCAGCGCTGCGTCGAGGACGAGCATCGGCAGGAAATCCGGTTCCGTCACGGCTGGCGCACGCCAGACCGCCTTCAAATACGCGGTCGATCCGGGCCGCTCGAGCACGACGCGTCGCTCTCCGACCTGCTCCGGCTCGACGATGCGCGGACGGTGGGGCTGTTCGCCACCGGGAATCCCTCCGAACTTCTGTTCCGCCAGTTCCAGCACATCCTCGGCTTCGACGTCACCGACAACCACGAGCGTGGCGTTCGATGGAACGTAGTAGCGGCGATAGTGGCTGTAGAGATCCTCGCGCGTCATCGTCTTCAGATCGTCGATCCAGCCGATCGTCGGATGCCGATACGTGTGCGCGCGAAACGCCGTCGCGGTGACTTCGGTGTCCAGGAGTTGTTCGGGATCGTTTTCGCTGCCCTGCAGTTCGGAGATGATAACCGTGCGTTCGGACTCGCAATCCTCGGGCTCGTACAGACCGTTGGCCATTCGCTCCGCTTCGATGAAGAGCATCTGATCGAGCGCATCCCGTCCCGCGGTCTCGAGATACGTCGTCTGGTCGAGCCAGGTGTAGCCGTTCCAGGTCCCGCCGAACTTCTCGACGATCCCTTTCATCTGGTCGCGCGGGATATTGGTCGTTCCCTTGAAGTTCATGTGCTCGACCCAGTGGGAGACGCCGGTCAGTCCGGGGCCCTCGTCGCGCGATCCGACGCGGTACCAGCACCAGACCGAGACGAGCGGCGCGGTGTGCACTGGATGAGTGATAACGGCGAGACCGTTCGAGAGGCGGGTGCGTCGCGACAACGCTGCTGGCAGAAGCTCCGAGGCACCCACTTGGCAATTATATTGCGGTGGGTTGAAGCGGATGGGCAGCTCGAGTCGGTCTTTCTAACTGAACGGTTGGCTCCACTGCCACCGTTTGGACGAGCTGCCACAGTATGATCGGGGCCGATTTCTCTTGGGAGGGCACACATATGATCCGCAACACGTCGATATGGGCTGTTGCTCTTGGACTGGCGGTGGCCATGTTGCCGGCCTCGTCCAGCGCTCAGATGACCTCGACAGTGGTCATGAAGTCCGGGCAACGCTACACAGGCCGAAATCTGTGGTACCGCACGGATCGCCGTGAAGTGGTTGTTCGAACGAGCCAGTCCGAGGAGCCGCGACTGCCGGTCGATCAGGTCGCCTACGTCGATTTCGGCGGGAGCGCCGATGTCGATCCCCGGTTGAGCGGATCGCAGGAAGCGGTAGTGTTGCGCAGCGGCAACATCCTCAAAGGACAGGTTATCGAGCTCGGACACACGAATCGAGGCGATGAGTCCTCGCCGTATCTCGTCATCTTCCGCACGGAGGGCGGTGACGAGCGGCGCATGAACGTCAACGAAGTGGCGCGCGTGTACTTCGCGGGCTACACAGCACCCGGCGGTGGTGGATCCGGAGAGACCGGTGGCGGTTCCGGTCAGGGCATCAACGTCAATCCGAAGCAGGCGTGGACGTCAACCGGCGTCATCGTGCGCCGCGGCGACACGGTGACGTTCGAGGCGAGCGGCGAGATCCGAATCGGCGGCCCGGGCAATCCGCCCATCTCGCCGGCCGGCATTCAACAGGTCGCGCCGGGTGCACCCCTCGCCAACGCTCCCGCCGGCGCGCTCATCGGGCGGGTCGGCAACGGTGCACCGTTCCTCATCGGCGAGAGAAACACCGTCCGCATGGCGAATGCGGGCCAACTCTTCGTCGGCGTCAACGACGGCAACGTGGGGGACAACGAAGGATCGTTCCAGGTGACGGTCCGACGGCAGTAAGCAGCTCTTTGGTTGGCGGTGGGGGCCCAGCTTTTCTTGGTTTGCGCTGGGGCCCCACCCCAGCGCCTGCCAGCGCTCTTTACTCAGTGTGCCTGGGGCCCCACCCCCGGGCACGCAGCTCAAGGCTGCTCGCTCGCGCCGCTGGTTAGTAGCGGCTGTCTGCTTTCAGAAGATTTGTGATCCGCTGCTCTTGGTTTCAGAGCATCCTGCCGGCCCGGTGCCAAGGCCCTTTGCCCTTGGACATTTGCCATTTGCCATTTGCCCTCTACCATCCGCCGGCGAAGCCGGCGGGATGCCCTGCCGCGAGTACAATAAATAAACATCGATGTCTGACTGGAAAGACACCCTGAACCTGCCGCGGACTGAGTTCCCCATGAAGGCCAGCCTGACTACGGCCGAGCCGCAGGCGCTGGCGCGCTGGAAGGCCATGGGGTTGTACGAGCTCCTGCGCACTCGGCGCGGGGGACGGAAGAAGTTCGTGCTCCACGACGGACCGCCTTACGCGAACGGGCAGATCCACATGGGCACGGCGATGAACAAGATCCTCAAGGATCTCGTCGTGAAGTCCCGCAACATGATGGGCTACGACGCGCCGTACGTGCTCGGGTACGACTGCCACGGGCTGCCGATCGAGTTGAAGGTCGACCGGCAGCTCGGTCCGAAGAAGCGCGACATGTCGGTTGCGGACTTCCGGCGGGCCTGCCGGGCCTACGCCAGCAGGTTCATCGACGTCATGAGCGAGGAATTCCAGCGCCTCTGCGTCTTTGGCGACTGGGATCACCTCTATTTGACGATGGACTTCAAGTACCAGGCAGCGATTGCCCGCGCGCTGGGACACTTCGTCGAGCAGGGGCTCGTCTACAAGGGCAAGAAGCCGGTGCACTGGTGCATCCATTGCCGCACGGCATTGGCCGAAGCGGAGGTGGAGTACGAAGATCATTCGTCGCCCTCGATCTACGTCGAGTTCCCGCTCGCGCCCGAGAGCGCAGGCGAGCTGGCGGCGCGCATCCCGGATCTTGCCGGCCGCGACGTGTCGGTCGTCATCTGGACGACGACACCATGGACGATCCCCTCGAACCTGGCGATCGCGTTTCACCCGGACTTCGACTACGGCGCGTACGAGGTGGATGGCCGGGCGGTGATCGTCGCCGAGGGACTGGCGCCGCGGGTGGCCGAAGTCACAGGAAAGAAGCTTTCGGGTCCGATCGCCCGGATGAAAGGCGCGGAGCTCGAACACATCCGCTTCGAGCATCCGCTCTATGCCCGCACCTCACTCGGCGTGCTCGGTGACTACGTCACGCTCGAGCAGGGAACGGGCGCCGTGCACACGGCTCCCGGTCATGGCAGCGACGACTTCAACACCGGCATGAAGTACGGGCTCGAGATCTACGCGCCGGTCGGTCCAGGCGGCCACTTCCTGCAGACCGTCGAGCTCTTCGGCGGGCAGCGCGTCTTCGACGCGAACCCGCGAATCGAGGAAGCGCTCCACGAGCGCAAGCGGCTCTGGCACCGTGAGACATTCCAGCATGCGTATCCTCACTGCTGGCGGTGTCATAACCCGGTCATTTTCCTGGCGACCTCCCAGTGGTTCATCGCCCTCGACCGTGAAAGTTCGACTTCGAACGGGCGAGGCACGCTCGGGGACGCCTCGTTGCGGCAGACCGCGCTGCAGGCCATCGATCAGCGGGTCGAGTGGGTACCGAAGTGGGGCCGCGACCGTATTTACAACATGATCGCCAATCGCCCCGACTGGTGCATTTCGCGGCAGCGGGCGTGGGGCGTCCCGATTCCCGCGGTCGATTGCACCGCGTGTGGCGAAGCGATCCTGACGACGGCGCTGATCGATCGTGCGGCATCGGTGTTCGACATCTACGGTGCCGATGCCTGGTACGAACGGCCGATCGAGGAGTTCATCCCTGAGGGCCTCACCTGCCCGGCGTGCGGCGGCACTGAGTTCGAGCGCGAGCGCGACATCCTCGACGTGTGGTTCGATTCGGGCTCGAGTCACGAGGCGGTTCTCCCGTTCAGGCCGGAGCTGACCTGGCCGGCGGACGTCTATCTCGAGGGCAGCGATCAGCACCGAGGCTGGTTCCAGAGCTCACTCCTGGTCGGGCTTGGCACACGGGGGCGCCCGCCTTTCCATGCGGTCGTTACGCACGGCTTCATCGTCGACGAGGCCGGCCGCAAAATGTCCAAGTCGCTCGGAAACGGAATCGAGCCTCAGGACGTCATCAAGGAGAGCGGGGCCGAAATCATCCGGCTGTGGGTCGCGATGGTCGACTACCGCGAAGAGGTCCGGCTTGGAAAGCAGATCCTGGCGCGGGTGGTCGAAGCCTACCGGAAGATCCGGAACACGCTCCGGTTCCTCGTGTCGAATCTCTACGATTTCGACCCGGCGGATCGGCTGCCGCTCGACCGTATGCAGGAGGTCGATCGGTACGCCCTGGCCCGTTACGGGCAGGCCTCGCGCGTGATGCTCGATGCCTACGCGGCCTATGACTTCCCGGCGATCTTTCAAACCGTCAACCAGCTGGCGACGGTCGACATCAGCGCGTTCTACTCGGATGTTTCAAAGGATCGGCTCTACACGTTCGGCTCGTCGTCACCAGAGCGACGATCGGCGCAGACGGCCATGTTCGTGATGGCCGACGGCCTGGCCAGACTCCTTGCGCCGATTCTGCCGGTCATGACGGACGAGCTGTGGCGCCATCTCCCGGGGAAGCGGGAAGAATCGGTTCACCTGGCGGAGTTCCCCGGCGACGTGGACACGCTGCGAAACGACGAGCTGTTGACCCGCTGGACGCGCTTGCTCGAAATCCGCGACGAGGTCAACCGGGCGCTCGAATCCGCGCGCCAGGCGAAGACGATTGGAAACTCTCTTGGCGCGCACGTGAAGATCCGCGCGAGCGGCGCGACTGCCGCGCTCCTCGAGTCGCATCGCCACGACCTTGCGATGCTCTTCATCGTTTCGCAGCTCGACCTCGAGACCGCGGATGGTCCCGAGCTCGACGTGCGCGTCGAGAAGGCCGCAGGGGAAAAATGTCCGCGTTGCTGGCGGATCGTGCCGTCGGTGTCGGCCGACGCGGAGACGCTGGGACTCTGCGATCGATGTGTCGACGCGATCGCCTCCACCCGCGGACCTGTCGTCGGATGACGCCCGAATGAGCGACTCTGTGCAATCAGGCGCGACGACTCAAGCCGCCGTGTCCGCGCATTCGGATCAGCCGCGCAACTACGCGCGGCCGATGGAGCTCATCACCATCGGCGCGGTCG
Source organism: Vicinamibacterales bacterium (assembly GCA_036258055.1). GTDB lineage: Bacteria > Acidobacteriota > Vicinamibacteria > Vicinamibacterales > 2-12-FULL-66-21 > DATAEK01. The sequence goes on along the minus strand of DATAEK010000219.1, from coordinate 13,233 downwards.
TCGGGTTCGACCAGCTGACGAAGGAAATCGTCAGGCGCACGCTGGAGCTGGGTGGCCGGCTGCCAATCATCGACGGATTTCTCGACCTGACGCACGTGCAGAACCGCGGTGCGGCGTTCGGGCTGCTGAACGCCGCGGATTTTCCCTACAAGCCGCTGGTCATGATTGGCATCGCCGCGATCGCGCTGGTTGCGATTGCCGCCTACGCGACCCAGCTCGGATTTCACGAGCGGCTCGCGCGCTTCGGCTTATCGCTGATTCTCGGCGGCGCGTTCGGAAATTTGATCGATCGGGCGATCGCCGGACACGTCGTCGACTTCGTGGACGTGTACTGGGGCGCCTCGCATTTCTGGGCGTTCAACGTGGCGGACGCGGCGATTACCGTCGGCGCCGTCCTCGTCTTGCTCGACATGATTGGCCTGGGACGACAGCATGCATCCCATTCTGTTTGAAATCGCCGGCTTTCCTATTTACACCTATGGCCTCCTGTTGGCGGCCGCATACCTGCTCGGCCTGCAGTTCGCGCTCGTGCGCGCGCGAAGCCGCGGTCTCGACGCGAACCGCGTCATGGACCTCGGAATCTGGATCATCGTGTCGGCCCTCGTCGGCGCGAAGCTCCTCCTGCTCATCGTCGAGCACGACAAGTTCACGCAGAACCCCGCGGAATTCATGAACCTCGCCCGATCCGGCGGGGTGTTCTACGGCGGACTCATCGCGGCGGTGGCCGTAGCCCTCTGGTACCTGTGGCGGCACAAGATGCCGATGTGGACCGTCACCGACGTCTTTGCCCCGGGCATCGCGCTCGGTCACGTCGTGGGGCGGCTCGGGTGTCTGTTTGCGGGGTGCTGTTTCGGACGGCCGACCAGTGTGCCGTGGGCGATCACCTTCCATAACGAGTTCGCAGCGCAGAACGTCGGCACGCCGCTCGGCGTGCCCCTTCACCCGACTCAGCTCTATGAAGCGGGAGCGGAACTGCTGATCCTCGGATTCCTGCTGCTGATGGAAAAGCGCGGGCGTCCGTTCGCGGGCCGCACGTTCTGGAGTTACATGTTCCTCTACGGCATCTCCCGCTTCATCATCGAGTTCTACCGCGGCGATCCACGGGGGATGGTGGGGGATTTCTCGACGTCGCAGTTCGTCTCGATCCTGATCGTGCCGCTCAGCATCGTGATGCTGTTCGTGCTCGGCCGGCGGCCCGATCCTGCGCCCGTGGCGGCGCGACGGACGAAAGCCGCCTGACGCCTTGCGGCTGCGCACTCTTGCGCAGCCGCCGGACAACCATGACTTCGAACCGTACGCTGCAGGTCGAGCCCGAACAGGACGGCGCCCGGCTGGACAGCTTCCTGACGACGCTACTGCCGGAGCACTCGCGATCGCAGGTCCAGCGGCTGATCAAGGATGGCCACGTGCACGGGCCTGCGGCGGCGTCTCTACGCCCGAGCACACCGGTTCGTACGGGGCAGACGTACTCGATCGATCTGCCCGCCCCGGTGGCCACTACCCCCGAACCCGAACCATTGCCGCTCCGCATCGTCTTCGAAGATCCCGACGTCGTCGTGCTGGACAAGCCGGCAGGCATGGTCGTGCATCCGGCCGCCGGACACAGCAGCGGAACGCTCGTGAACGCGCTGCTCCACCACGTCAAGGATCTCAGCGGCATCGGCGGGGAGCTTCGTCCGGGAATCGTTCACCGGCTGGATCGGGGAACGTCAGGGCTCATGGTCGTGGCGAAAAACGATCGCGCCCATCAAGAGCTCTCGCGCCAGTTCAAAGACCGCGAAGTCGAGAAGGAATACGTCGCACTCGTCTGGGGCGTCGTGCAGGCGGGACGGCGGATCGACGCGGCTATCGGCCGGGACCCGGCACAACGTGAGAAAATGTCTACGCGAGCGCGCAGAGCGCGAAGCGCGGTGACGCGGGTTACCTGGGCCCGCCATCTGAAGGGAGTCTCACTCCTGAAAGTGGCAATCGCCACCGGCCGAACCCACCAGATTCGCGTGCATCTCAGCGCGATCGGACATCCTGTCGTCGGCGATCCGGTGTATGGTGGCGTCCATCGACGGGTGCCCGGGGATCTGCGCGCGGTCATGCGCCTCGAACGTCCGTTCCTGCACTCCGCACGGTTGTCCTTCACGCATCCGCGCGACGGGCGACGCGTGGACTTCGATTCGCCGCTTCCTCCCGATCTGCAGGCCGCGATCGACGACATCGAGACGCGTCAGCAGACCGAACCTGTCGAGTGACGTGAGCCTCGGCCTTCGTCAACAGCGAGCCTTTCGAGCGATTCGATCATGACTCAACCCGAGCGCCTCACGTCCACGCAGGTCTTCAAAGGCAGAGTGTTCGACATCGATCGCGACACCGTACGCATGACGAACGGCCGCGAAGTCACCCTCGACGTCGTGCGCCATCCGCGATCGGTCGTGCTCCTGCCAATCCCTGAGCCGGGCCACATCGTGTTGATCCGGCAGTTCCGCTACGCCGTGAACAAGTGGCTCTGGGAGCTGCCGGCTGGAAGCGTGGACGAGGGAGAGCAGCCCGAGGACACCGCGAAGCGCGAGTGTCACGAGGAGATCGGCAAGGTGCCGGACACGGTCGTCAGGCTGGCCTCACTTCTGCCGACGCCGGGCTACTGCGACGAGGAGATGGTGTTCTTCAGGCTCTCAGGCCTGAACGTTCCCGCCGAGCCCGCAGCGGTCGACGAAGACGAGGACATCGAGCCTCGCACGTTCGCGCTCGCCGACGCGCGCGAGATGGTCCGGCGCGGCGAAATCGTGGACATGAAGACGATAGTGGGGCTGTCTTTGATCTGAGACGGCTCGCCGCCAGGCTTGATCCTCGTCGCTGTCCGCGGACAGCGGACAGCGATCTTGGTTCGCTATTCACTCCGAGCGGCCTGCGATCATTTCAGCGATAGTCCCGACGTGCACCTCCACTGTGTCTTCCACATCCGCGGCATAACCACCAGCCAGCACGACGCAGACCGGAACGCCAGCGTTCCAAGCCGCGTCGAACACGAGCCGATCCCGCCGTCGCAGCCCTTCGAATGACAGGCTCAGTCCGCCGAGACGATCTGCTGCGAACGGATCCGCGCCCGCCAGATAGACCACGAGCTCCGGCTTCGATGACATGACCTTCGGGAGTGCTGACTCGAGCCGTCCCAGGTACTGATCATCTCCCGCGCCGTCATCGAGCCCGATGTCCAGGTCGCTTCGCGGTTTGAAGAACGGGTAGTTGTGCTGCTGGTGAATGGAGAACGTGAAGACGGCCGGGTCGCGCTCGAACACGAACGCGGTGCCGTTTCCGTGGTGCACATCGCAGTCGACGACTGCGGCGCGCTGCAGGCGGCCGTCGCGCTGGAGGACGCGGATGGCGATCGCGACGTCGTTGAACAGGCAGAAGCCCTCTCCGTGGTTGGGAAATGCGTGATGGAGGCCGCCGCCGAGATGCGCGGCGCGCCCGTGATCGCAGGCGAGCGCGGCCGCCTGACACGTTCCGCCGGTCATCAGCCTGAACCCGTCGGCAATCCCCGGCAGCCAGGGAAGCTCCAGCACGGCGATCTCGTCGTCGTTCAGCGTGGACGTCCGGACCTTGTCGAGGTACTCCGCGGTGTGGACGAGCGCGAGGTCCTCCCACGAGCACATCTCAGGCGCGACGAAGGACTCGGAATCGACAACCCGTTCGGCAACGAGACGTTCGGCGATCAGACGGTATTTGGCCGTGGGCCAGATGTGGCCGCCGAGGTCGAACTGGTAACGAGGTGTGTAGACAATCGGCGTAGCCAAAGGGGATATGGGCCCTCTGACGCGAGAACGCCCGCCGGACAGCGGACAGCGGACAGCGGACAGCGGACAGCGAGAGGATCTTACCGATCCGATCCTCAGTGCGCCGTCTGCTGGATCTCCTCGTCGATTGGCAGGCCGCTATGCGTCTGTGAGGCCGATGGCTGGAGCGCCTGCGCGAGCACTTCCTCGATGTGCGCGACGTAGTGGATCGTCAGCTCCTGCTTGAGCTCGTCCGTCAGATCTTCCTTGATGTTCTTTTCGTTCTGACGCGGCAGAATGACTTCCGTGATGCCGTGACGCCGCGCGGCCAGAACCTTCTCTTTGATTCCGCCGACAGGCAGCACCCGGCCTGACAGCGTGATCTCGCCGGTCATCGCAAGGTCACCCCTGACAGGACGTCCGCTCAGTTCTGACGCCAGCGCCGTCACCATTGTCACGCCGGCCGACGGCCCGTCCTTCGGGATTGCGCCCGAGGGCACGTGGAGGTGGATCTCGGCATCCTTGTAGAACGTCGGATCGACGCCGTATCGCATCGCGTTCGCGCGGAACCAGGAGAGCGCCGTGCGCGCCGACTCCTTCATCACGTCGCCGAGATGTCCGGTCAACGTCAGCGTTCCGCCGCCCTGCATCCGTGACGCTTCGACGAACAGCACTTCGCCGCCGGCTGGGGTCCAGGCCAGGCCGACCGCGACACCCGGATCCTTCGTGCGATCCTCGATCTCTTCGTCGAGGAACGACGGCGCGCCAAGCATTTCGACGACGATCTCGGGCGTGATGACGACCTTCGATTCATCGCCTTCCGCGCGCCGCCGCGCCACTTTGCGGCAGAGCGCGCCAATCTCGCGTTCGAGATTACGGACGCCGGCTTCGCGGGTGTAGCCACGGATGACGGCCCGGATTGCCGCTTCGGTGAACTCCATCTGCTCCGCCGTAAGCCCGTGGTTGGCTACCTGTTTGCCGACAAGATGCTCGACCGCGATCTTGAGCTTCTCTTCCTCCGTATAACCGGGCAGCTCCAGGACCTCCATGCGATCGCGGAGCGCCGGAGGAATCGGGTCGAGCACGTTCGCGGTCGTGAGGAACAGGACCTCGGACAAGTCGAACGGCACGTCGAGGTAGTGATCACGGAAGCTGTTGTTCTGCTCCGGATCGAGAACTTCGAGAAGCGCTGATGCTGGATCGCCGCGGAAGTCCGCGCCCAGCTTGTCGATCTCATCGAGGATGAACACCGGGTTCTTCGATTCGGCCCGACGCAGCCCCTGAATCACCTGCCCGGGCAGCGCCCCGATGTAGGTGCGGCGGTGGCCGCGAATTTCCGCTTCGTCTCGCATCCCGCCAAGCGACACGCGGACAAACTTCCGTCCGAGAGAGTTCGCAATCGACTTCGCCAGCGACGTCTTGCCCACTCCTGGCGGACCGAGGAAGCAGAGGATCGGTCCCTTCACGTCCGGGTTCAGCTTGCGCACGGCGAGGTACTCGAGCACGCGGTCCTTGACCTTCTCGAGGCCGGAGTGATCGGCATCCAAAACGTCCTTCGTGCGCTTGAGATCGATCGAGTCCTCGGTCCGCTTCGCCCATGGCAGCGCGACCAGCCAGTCGAGGTAGGTCCGCGAGACGGTGTACTCCGCCGCGGCAACCGGCATCTTCGAGAGGCGATCCAGCTCGCGCAGCGCCTCCTTTTTCACTGGGTCGGGCATGCCCGCGCCTTCGATCTTGGCCCTCAGCTCGTCGATTTCCTTGGCCTGATCGTCTCCCTCGCCCAACTCCTTTTGGATGGCTTTGAGCTGTTCCCGGAGGAAGTACTCGCGCTGGTTCTTGCCGACTTCGGATTGCACCTGTGACTGAATCTTCGATCCGAGCTCGAGCACCTCGAGCTCCTTGATCAGGATCCGGTTCAGCGAGTCCATGCGGGCACGGATGTCGAGGGTCTCGAGCACCTCCTGCTTCACTGGCGTGCCGATGGTCGTCAGGCTCGAGGCAATGAAGTCCGCCAGCTTGCCCGGATCGGTGATGTTCGCGGAGAGCGCCTGCAGGTCGTCTGACAACAGCGGCGAGAGCGACACGACCTGCTGGAAGTTGCTCTTGATATTGCGCTGGAGCGCGTCGATCTCGAGATGATCCTCGTCGCGCAGCTCGTCGGGCGACGCGGTCACCATCGCGCGCAGGTAAGGACGGGTCTGGACGATCCGGTCGAGGCGAATCCGCGCCAGACCCTGGACGATGAGCCGCAGGCTGCCGTCGGGCAGCTTGAACATCTTGTGAATGTGGGTGGCGGTCCCGATCGGATACAGATCGTCCTGAACCGGCTCCTCGACCGACGCTTCCTTCTGCGTGAACACGCCGATCATGCGGCCCATCGACGTGGCCTCGTCGATCAGGCGCACGGAGGCCTCGCGGGCCACGGCCAGCGGCATGAAGGAATTCGGAAACAGTACCGTGTCTCGGAGCGGCAGGATCGGCAGCTCGGATGGGATCACGAGCGGGCGGTCCGCGCCCGAGGTCTCGTCAACGACGAGAGGCTCGTCACGATCGCTCATGAGGCGATCCTCCTGACACCGCGGCCACTCGCAACGTGCGTAACCGCGGACGTATGTGCGTAGAAATGAGCAGGTCCCGCTCCGGCTCCCGCGCGGCTCTGCGCGATCGACGCCCCGGGGGTGGGCCCATCACCCCGTCGACGGCCCGGTTCGTCCGGGCCCTGCCGAGGGGCGAAATGTAGCACGAGGAACTCGCGGGCGACGTCGAAATCGCCCGCGAGACGTCGGATGGGTTAGCCCTGCATATCCATGAACAGCGAGGCCGCTCCACGCCGCTGTGCGATCACTCGCTCGCGCTGCTGCGCCATCTCGCGCGCCTCTTCGCAGTCCTTGCAACGGACCGCGAACGGCAGCGCCCGCAACCGGCGCTCGGAGATTTCCTCGCCGCACTCGAAGCAGTACCCGAAGGTGCCCTCGTCGAGCCGCCGGAGCGCTTCGTCGATCTTGGTCAGCGTCTCCGCCTTCATCTGAATCAGTGCGAACTCGATGTCGTCCTGGATGTCGGCTTCGGAGGTCTCCGCCGCGTCGAGCACGCCGTGCGTCGGGCTGTTGGCGCCCTCCGTCCGCACGTCGCGAATCTTCTCGTGGACCTCGCTGACGATCTCGCGGCGGCGCTCCTCGAGAATCCGCTTGAGCTCCGCATAGCGATCGCGATTCATCTGCCCGCCAGGCGATTTATGAACGCTCATATTAGTCCCGCTCCTTTCACTCTCTCCGCTTGCCCGCTTCCGAAGTTGCAGGCCGTCATGCAATGAATCTGCCAGTAAGAAAGCCCTACAGGTTACACCAAAGCGACTGCGATGTGAAGTCTCTGCGCGGGGTCGGTGGGAGGGGGAAGGCGGGATCTGCACCCGTCAGGGTCTGGCCCAACCCCCGCGTCACGCACCGCGGCAAGCTGCTCCGATGTCAACCATGTTTAGCCTTGCCAATCGTTTACAAGCCCCTGGCTCCGTTTCTCTGCAGCGCTGGCGTCGTCTCTTGCAGCTTTAGACGCCGGACCCCCCTTGCCCGGTTCGGTCCCAACCCCGCCTCGTCGGTGAACGGTGGTCAGGGCGCCGTGGATGACGCACCACAGCACCGGTGAGGCAGGAACGCACTAAGAACACGGCCGGCTGGAGATGTATTCCAGCTCGGCGTTGCCTCTGGCGACCTGCCTCTGCCCTACTGAAGAAACCGGTTGCCGATGGATTGATTTGGCAGGATGCCGTGCTCTAGCAACCGCTGGCCGTCCCGCTGACTGCCGGTCCGCAGCCACTTCTCGTAGAGGCGCAGCACATCCGTTCGCGATCCTAGGGTGGTTTGTTCGCTGATGTCCGACAACACATCCATGAACCCAACGAACTTGCGCGAGAGCTCGCCAAAAACCTCCGCGAAGGTGTCGTCCTCCGCGCGGCTCAGCGATCCGTACGCGTACTCGCCCATCGATTTGTAGTAGTCGACGTCGATCAGGCTGCGCCGAAAGCTGTCGGAGAAAAAGCCGGACATGAAGAGCGAAAAATCGCCGAGGCTGCGCAGGCGCGCGCGCTGCTCCGATCCGCCGCGCTCGAGAGCGCGAGCGAGTTGGATCGCGAGAGGCTCGTCGAGTGCGACGGACCCGCGCGCGTCGAATCGCACGTATTGACACAGGAGGTTGACGAGGTAGTACTCAGTCAGATCGCAGGCGTCTACTCGTCGTCGAACCAGCGCACCTTCGACGAGCTCCTTGAAGTACTCGGCGGCTGTCTGCTCGCGCAGGACTGGACGGTCCATGTCCCAGCCTCCCGTATCGGCCGATGCCGCGCCCGACTTTGTGGTCGGAGCGACCACGTGGAGCGGCCTCTGCAGCGGATAATGCAACTCATGTTCCCCCAACCTGAGAGAGCCAGGATTTCGCAAATTGCTCGTGGTTTCACGGACTTACCGGTGCATTGGTCACTCGCGCTAACGATTCGAGCAGGGTCACGATCTGAGGACGGTGTCGGCGTCCATCGCTAAATGAGGCTGGCGTTGGATCTCCACGCGACGCCGATCCTGAGCCCGGTTTATTACAATTCTGGTGCGCGATTACGCTTTTGGCGGGTATCCGCAGACGCGCGAGAGCATGAGAGACTGATGGTCATGGCTGCCCACAACCGTTGCCCATTGTGCGAGGAGCGGAAGGCACGGAGGGAATGCCCGGCCCTCGAGCAGACGATCTGTTCGGTCTGCTGCGGGACGAAGCGTCTCGTCGAGATCAGGTGTCCCCCGACGTGTCCGTACCTGTCCTCGGCACAGCAACATCCCGCGGCCGTCGTTCAGCGCCGGCGGGACCGCGACATGGGGTTCTTCCTGCCACTCGTAAGCGACCTTAGCGAAGGGCAGTACCGCCTGATGATCTACTTCCAGGCGATCGCGGCCCGTCACGCAGTCGGGGCGGTGCCGACACTGATGGATCAGGACGTCGCGGAGGCCGCGGCTGCGCTCGCCGGCACGCTGGAGACAGCCGGAAAAGGCATCATCTACGAGCATCAGGCGGCGTCCATTCCCGCGCAACGGCTGGTCACGGTGTTGCGGCAGGGCCTCACTGAACTGACTCGCGAAAGCGGTGCGCAGACATCACGGCTGGAACGGGACGCGGCGGTCGCGCTCAGACGGCTCGAGCACGGCGCAAGAACGGCGAGTTCGGCTCTCGAGGGCGAGGAGCATCCCGTGTTTCTGTCGCTCATCTCCCGCATGATGGCGACGGCGGGACAGGCAACTGAGGAAGCACACGGCTCCGAATTGGCAGCACCGAGTGCCGGCGACCGGCAGCCCGGAAGTGGCCTCATCATCCCCGGATAGGCTATAATCTGACGTTTGTGCCGCCAGCTACCGGCGGCGCCATGGGATCCCGACTCGACTCATAGCCGCGGCGGCCTCAGAAGGACGCCCGGAAATACGGCCGAACCGCCGACTCATAACATGGGCCGGCCGAGGCCGCCAGGAACGGCAAATGGCAAAACGCTGCGAGATCTGCGGAAAAGGGCCCGTCGTCGGGCGCAATATCAGCCACGCGCACAACGTGTCCGCCCGTCGGTTCGAGCCGAATCTTCAGCGCGTCCGCGCGATGGTGAACGGCGGGATTCGTCGCCTGCGCGTGTGCACGCGCTGCCTGCGATCGAACAAGGTCGTCAAGGCCGCCTGACGGCGTCGAGCAGCGCATGCGTCAGGCTGTCTCGACATCCTCGGCCCCAAAGGCCATCGGACCGTACTCTCAGGCCATCCGCGCAGGCAACCTGCTCTTCGTGTCGGGTCAGATTCCGATCGATCCTGCGACCGGCAACATGATCGCCGGCGACATCGCCGCGCAGACCCGTCAGGTCTTCCACAACCTCGGCGAGATTCTGAAGGCGGCCGGCGCGTCGTTCGATCACGTCGTCCGGAGCACGGTCTACCTCGCCGACATGAACGACTTCGCGACGGTGAACGAAATCTACGGGACCTACTTCTCGTCGCCGGCGCCGGCGCGGGCGACGGTGCAGGCCGCGAGGCTGCCGAAGGACGCGCGCGTCGAAATCGACGTCATCGCCGCGCTTTAACCACCGGGGGGCTTCGCCCCGCCGGACCCCCATCGCCGTCGCTCGCGGGGCCCCGTCGCCCCGCTCCGCTCCGGCGAGCGCGCCTGCGGCGCGCGTGGCACCAGACCAACAGGTTTCGTCCAGCCGGATCCCTATCGCCGTCGCTCGCGGGAACCAGACCGCTCCGCTCACCGACTCGCCCGCTCCACGTCCACGACACCGTCGATACTCCGTAGCGACTTGATCACCTTCTGCAGGTGCTTGACGTCACTGATCTCGACGGTCATGTCAATCCGCCCCATCTGATCGTCCACGGTCGCTTCGACGTTGCGGATGTTCGTGTTGATCCCGGCGATCTTCGAGCTGACGGCGGCGAGGATTCCCTTTCGGTCTTCGACCTGGATGCTGAGACGAACCGTGTAGGGTGTGCCGTCCGATCCCTTGTCCCACTCGACGTCGATCCGCCGATCCGGGTCGTACAGCAGATTGACCACGTTCGAGCAACTGGCGGAATGGACCGACACGCCCTTTCCACGCGTGATGTACCCGACGATCTTCTCCCCGCGAATCGGATTGCAGCACCGGGCGCGGAACACCATGAGATCGTCGATGCCGCGCACTTTGATCTTCTCGTCACCCGTACCGAGGACCCGTCTGACGACCGAGGCGATACCGGTTTCGGGCGTCTCCTTGAGCTGATCCTGCGGCACGAGCTTCGCAAGCACGGCCTTCGCAGCCAGCTTGCCGTAGCCGATCGAGGCGAACAGCTCCTCGGGCTTCTGCATCCCATACTCGGCGACGGTGCGCGCGAAGCTCTCGCTCTCGATCAGCAACTTCATGTTGAGCCCGAAGCGCCGCGCCTCCTTCTCGAACAACTTCCGACCGAGCTCGTTGCTGCGGACCTTCTCCTCCGCGTGGATGAAGTGCTTGATCTTGTTGCGCGCCCGCGAGGTGGTGACGAGATTGAGCCAGTCGCGGCTGGGCCTGTGCCCGGGCGTCGTGATGATCTCGACGATGTCCCCGTTTCTGAGCCGGGTGCGGAGCGGCACCATCTTGCCGTTGACTCTCGCGCCGACGCACTGGTGACCGACGTCGGTGTGAATCGCGTACGCGAAGTCGACGGGCGTCGAGTCGCGTGGCAGCGCCTTCACCTCGCCTTTCGGCGTGAAGATGTACACCTCCTCCGGATACAGCTCGATCTTGAGGTTCTGCAGGAACTCCTGCGGATCGCGCACTTCCTGCTGCCATTCGAGCAGCTGGCGCAGCCAGAGGAAGTACTGCTCGTCTCGTCCGGCGCCGACGCGACCCTCCTTGTACTTCCAGTGCGCCGCGATGCCTTCCTCGGCTTGCCGGTGCATCTCCGCGGTTCGGATCTGCACTTCGAAGGGGAATCCCCGCTCCGAGACTACCGACGTGTGGAGTGATTGATAGCCGTTGGGCCGCGGCATCGCGATGAAGTCCTTGATCCGGCCCGGCACCGGCGACCATGTCTGGTGGATGATGCCGAGCGCCGCGTAGCAGTCCTTGATCGACTGCGTGACGATGCGCAGCGCTACCAGGTCGTAGACCTGATCGAGGTCGATCTTCTGGCGTTTGAGCTTCTGGTGGATGCTGAACAGCCGTTTGATCCGGCCGTCGATCTGCATTACCGGGACCTGGGCATCGGCGAGCTTCCCGGTGATCGTCTTCTTCAGCTCCTCGATCATGCCTTCGGTTGCGCGCCGGCGGCTTTCCACACGCGTGCGGAGCGACTCGTAGGACTTGGGCTCCAGGTACTTGAAGGCCAGCTCCTCCAGCTCGTTCTTGATCTTGCTCATCCCGAGCCGGTTCGCGATAGGCGCGTAGATGTCCCGCGTCTCCTGGGCGATCTTGATCCGGCGCTCTTCGGGCAGATGATGGAGCGTCCGCATGTTGTGGAGGCGATCGGCCAGCTTGACCAGGATGACGCGGATGTCATCCACCATCGCCAGGAGCATTTTGCGGAAGTTCTCGGCCTGCCGCTCTTCACTCGACGAGAAGGAGATCGCGCCGAGTTTCGTCACTCCCTCGACAACGTGCGCCACGTCCTTGCCGAAGAGCTCGGCGATCCGCTCGATCGGGGTATGGGTGTCCTCGACGATGTCGTGGAGCAGGCCCGCCGCGATGGCGACGACGTCGAGCTTCATGTCGGCCAGCTGGTCGGCCACCTCCAGCGGGTGGACGAGGTAGGGCTCGCCGGAATGGCGCACCTGTCCCTTGTGCTCGAAGGCGGAGAACACATAGGCCCGCCTCAAGAGCTCGATGTCGGCCTCGGGGTTATTGGCCCTGACCTTTTCGACGAGATCCTCGAACCGAATCATCTTTCCGGTGTCTAAAGACTTGGACGCCGTCTGGGCGGCCAGCGCTGCAGGAACCGTGGTTTTCCGGAACGAATGGCGGGCGCGTGCCCCGGCCGTTCAGGCGCGGACGACGGCGATGATGCCCGTTGACGCCGCGTTTTTCGGTTCACTATACTGACCCGGTTCGGGCGCCGGCAATCCTTCCGCGCGTGGGCCATTTCCCGGATTCGTCGCAACGCACTCGGCTTCATTCTAATACCCGCTGTCGGACCGGCCCGCCGCCGATCGTCCGATGGGCTCGAAGGACACAAGGCATGAGGATTCGATTTCGGTCGATATCGGGAGCCCCGTTGGCGCTGGTGCTCGGTCTGAGCCTCGCGACTGCCGGCTGTGGCAAGTACTCGTACAGCTCGCTCAAGGCGCGCAAGTCGTTCAAAGACGGCAACACGATGTACAGCGCGCAGGACTGGAAGAAGGCTGCGGACAAGTACGAGGACGTGGTCTCGAACGATCCCGACTACGCGCAGGCGTTCTTCTACCTCGCCAACAGCTACGACAACCTGTACAAGCCGGCGCGCGCGGGCGAGGCGGCCAACGACAGCTACATCCAGAAGGCCATCGAGTGGTACAAGAAGTCGGCTGAAAAGGACCCGGATCCGAAGATGCGCAAGCTGGCGATGGAATACCTCGTCAACGCTTACGGACCCGAGAAGCTGAACAACCCCGCCGAGGCCGAGCCGATCGTCAAGCGGATGATAGAGGTCGATCCCAACGAACCGAACAACTACTTCGCGCTCTCCAAGATTTACGAGGACGCGGGCCGTTACGACGAGGCCGAGCAGATGCTGCTCAAGGCCAAGGAAGTCAAGCCGAACGATCCGCAGGTTTACACAGTCATTTCGGGCTTCTACAACCGCCAGGGCGAATTCGAGAAGACGATGGACGCGCTGCAACAGGCGGCCAGCCTCGACCCGAAGAACCCCCAGGGGTATCAGCTGATTGCCACCTTTTACTGGGAGAAAGCGTACAAGGACAAGCGCCTCAGCCCCGCTCAGCAAAAGGACTACATCGCCAAGGG
>DATAEK010000024.1:0-5212 GCA_036258055.1 Vicinamibacterales bacterium | reverse complement strand
CGGAGAGCATCTGCGCATACCGACAGCAGCGGGACTGTTGCTTTCCACAATCATCAAGTCTACGTTGCTACCCATGTGCTACCCAACAACCTAGGACTCGCCGGCCCCATTTTTGTTGTTTGCCGTAATTTACTCTATACAACTTGTTTATGATGGTGGGCCGCCCGGGGATCGAACCCGGGACACCCTGATTAAAAGTCAGGTGCTCTACCACTGAGCTAGCGGCCCGTCTTGAGAAGCCCTGATCCTAGCACGCTGGCCACTCGCCACTGCCTTGGGACCCGCCCCATGTTCACCGACGCCGGCTCCCATCGTTGCCGCCCGCCTGATCGTCTCCAGAGGGTCCTGCTGTAGGCTATCGCGAGGTCGCGCTGATCGGCCGGCGCGGTCGCGCCTTCACGCCGTGGCCAAACGCATCGCCATCGTTCAGTCGAGCTACATTCCCTGGAAGGGCTACTTCGATCTGATACGGGCGGTCGACGAGTTCGTGCTGTTCGACGACGTCCAGTTCACGCGGCGCGACTGGAGGAACCGGAACCGCATCAAGACGGCCGGCGGCTCTACCTGGTTGACGGTTCCGGTCAACACCAAAGGGCAATACCATTCCGCCATCAGGGACATCACGATCAGCGATCCAGAGTGGGCGTCGCGGCATTGGAAAACAATCGCGGCGAACTACGCGAGGGCGCCGTACTTCGCGACCTACGCCCCCGCCGTCGAGCGCCTCTATGCCGAGTCGAGACATGCGACCAGGCTCAGCGCCGTGAATCATGCCTGGATCCAGGCGCTGTGCGAGGCATTGAACATCCGTACCCGGTTGTCCTGGTCGATGGACTACGAGCTGCCGCCCGGTAGGACCGAACGATTGGTGAGCATCTGCCGCCAGACCGGCGCGACGGCGTACCTGACGGGACCGTCGGCGAGCGGCTATATTGATAGGCGACAGTTCGAGGAGGCGAACGTGCAGATTGCCTACGCGGACTACTCGGCGTATCCGGAGTACCCGCAGCTGTTTCCTCCGTTCGATCATCGGGTCAGCGTGCTCGACCTGATCTTCAACGCCGGCCCCGGCGCGACGCGGTACATGCTGAGCTTCTGATCGTGCGGCTCTCCATCGTCACCACGCTCTACCGGTCCGCGCCTCACCTCGAGGAGTTCCACGCGCGCGCCAGCGCCGCGGCGGACCGACTCACACCGGACTACGAGATTGTGTACGTCAACGACGGGTCGCCGGACGCTTCGCTGGAGCTGGCTCGTCGCCTGCTGATCGACGACCACCGGATCCGAATCGTGGATCTGTCGAGGAACTTCGGGCATCACAAGGCGATGATGACCGGGCTGGCGCATGCGCGTGGCGAGCTGGTGTTCCTGCTCGACTCCGACCTCGAAGAGGATCCGGAGTTGCTGGAGCGGTTCTTCGAAACCATGCGGGCGACCGATGCCGACGTCGTGTACGGTGTGCAGCTTGCCAGGCGTGGCGGATGGCTCGAACGCGGGAGCGGCTGGCTGTTTTTCAAAGTGTTCAACTTCCTGTCCGATCCGCCGATCCCCGAGAACGTCATCACGGTCAGGCTGATGACCTCCCGGTACGTCTCGGCGCTCGTCGCGCATCGCGAGCGACAGACCATGATCGCCGGGCTCTGGGCGCTCACCGGCTTCAAGCAGGTGCCCCTCACGATCACCAAACACGCGCGGTCGCCCACGACCTACGGAATCAGCCACAAACTGGCGATCCTGGTGAACTCGATCACCTCGTTCAGCGATCGGCCGCTGGTGTTCATCTTCTACCTCGGTGTGGCGATCGTCATCATGGCCTCGCTCGCCGCGGCGTACCTGATCGTCCGGCGGCTGTTTTTCGGGGTTCTGCTCGCGGGCTGGCCGTCGTTGATCGTGTCGATCTGGCTGTTGGGCGGCCTGACGTTGTTCAGTCTCGGCATTCTCGGCATTTACATCTCGAAGATCTTCATCGAGACCAAACAGCGCCCGTACACAATCGTACGCAAGGTTTATGAGCGATCGCCTTCGCCAGTCGATACCCGCCATCCTTCAGACAGTCGATCGGTACTATTCTGACAAGCTGCGCCGGTTCGGCCCAACGGCTCGCGGCGTGGATTGGAACTCGACCGAATCGCAGGAGCTTCGTTTTGCTCAGTTACTGACGATCGTGCCCGGCGATGACCAGGTCTCGCTGAACGACTATGGCTGTGGGTACGCGGCGCTCCTGGACTATCTGCGCGCACGTGGCCGCGATTGGGACTACCGGGGCTTCGACGTGAGCGCCGAGATGATCGAGGCGGCGAGCGCTCGCCACGGCAATACGGCCAGCGCATCGTTCACGTCGCAATCTGACGTGCTGAAGCCGGCCGACTACACGGTTGCGAGCGGCATCTTCAACGTCAAGCAGTCCGAGCCGCAAGATCTCTGGCGCGAGTACGTCGAGGACACGCTGCAGACGCTGGATGGCCTGAGCGTCCGCGGCTTTGCTTTCAACATGCTGTCGACCTATTCCGATGTCGAGAAGCGCCGCGACGGGCTGTTCTACGAGGATCCGCTGCGGATGTTCGATCACTGCAAACGACGGTTCTCACGCCAGGTGGCGCTCCTTCACGACTACCCACTCTACGAGTTCACCGTGATTGTGAGAAAGTAACCGGCGTGGCAAAACTCGTGTTGTTCGGCGCCGGCGATATTGCGCGGCTCGCGCATTTCTACTTCAGCACTGACACGGAGCACGAGGTCGTGGCCTTTGCCGTTGACGCCGAGTACCGCAAGGCTGACTCGTTCATGGACCTTCCGCTCGTCGGCTTCGATAACGTGATCGACAGGTATCCACCATCGAGCCATCGGATGTTCGTGGCGGTGAGCTACGCGAAGATGAACCGCGTGCGCGCCGGTACCTACGCGCGGGCGAAGGCGATGGGCTACGAGCTGGTGAGCTACGTGAGCAGCCACTGCACCTACCTCACGCACTTTCCCATCGGTGACAACTGCTTCATCCTCGAGGACAACACCGTCCAGCCTTTCGTTCGGATCGGCAACGATGTGACGATGTGGAGTGGCAACCACATCGGTCACGACTCGATCATCGGCGATCACTGCTTCATCAGTTCTCACGTCGTCATTTCGGGCCACGTGCGAGTGGGGGAGGGGTGCTTCATCGGCGTCAACGCCACCGTGCAGAACTCCGTGGTCATCGGTGAATACACGCTGGTCGGCGCGGGCGCGCTGATCACGAAAGCCACCGAGCCCGGTTCCGTGCACGTCGGGGTGCGGTCGCAGATTTCGAGCCGAACGAGCGACCAGGTGGACCTCTGAGCGTGCAGTGGATCAAGCAGGGGCGCATCCTGGAGCCGGCAGGCCAGGCGCCGTGGCTCCGTACACACGCGGCGCTTCCAGTCGTCGATCTGATGTCGGCGGATCGCTGGCGGATGTACTTCAGCTCGCGCGACGAGTTCGGACGATCGCATATCGGCTGGGCCGAACTCGCGGCGAAGGACCCACGGCGGACGCTCGGAGTCAGCCGCGAGCCACTGCTTTCTCCGGGATTGCTTGGCACGTTCGATGACGCAGGGGTCACCAGCTCCTGCCTCGTCAGGCACGAGGGTCGGTTCTATCTTTTCTACACAGGATGGACCCGCGGCGTCAGCGTGCCCTTCTACCTCAACGCCGGCGTGGCCGTCAGTGACGACGAGGGTCGGACGTTTCGCCGGCACTCCGCTGCACCGCTGTTGGATCGGAACGCCGTCGATCCCTATCTGACGGCGTCGCCCTGGGTTCTGGTGGAGAGTGGTATCTGGCGGATGTGGTACGTGTCAGGTACAGAGTGGCGCGAGCGTGCGAATGGACCTCAGCACAGCTATCACATCAAGTACGCGGAATCCGCTGACGGTACGACATGGCGTCGGAGCAGACTCGCGTGCATCGACTACGGATCGCCGAACGAGCATGCCTTCGGCCGCCCATGCGTGATCCGGGATGCCGGCCGCTACCGGATGTGGTACTCGTTTCGGGGTGACGCGTACAGGATCGGGTACGCCGAGTCGACCGACGGGATCCGCTGGCAACGGATGGATGCTGAGGCTGGCATCGACGTGTCGGCCGACGGCTGGGATTCAGAAATGCTCACCTATCCGGTGGTGTGGCGCCACGGCACGCAGCTCTTCATGGTCTACAACGGCAATGGCTACGGCCGCACCGGCGTCGGGCTCGCGGTGAGCGCATAGTGGTCGCGAGCGATGTCCATGGCGACGCCGACTATCAGTGGCAGGCGCTGCGTGCGGCCGAGCCCGGCCACTTCTGGTTCAGGGCGCGTCGCGATCTCGTCGTGTGGACGCTGGCGACGCATTTTCCAAACGCGCGAACCCTGCTCGAAGTCGGGTGCGGGACCGGATACGTCCTCGAAGGCTTGCAAGAGAGTCGGCCGGCGCTGGCGCTCGCGGGCTGCGACGCGTTGCTCGACGCGGTTCGGTGCGCGCAGAGCCGGCTGCGCGGTGTGGGCCTCTTTCAAGCCGATGGCCGCCATCTTCCGGTACGGGGCACGTTCGATGTGATTGCGGCCCTCGACGTGATCGAACATCTGGATGACGACTCGGATGCGTTACGCGAGATGTACTCCGCGCTCGGGCCGGAAGGAGGGCTGGTCGTGACCGTCCCGCAACACCAGTGGCTCTGGAGTGCCGTCGACGACTTCAGCCATCATCGCCGGCGCTACAGCCGCCGGGAACTCATCGCCAAGGTTCGCGGTGCGGGCTTTCAGATCCTGCGCTGCACCTCTTTTTTTCTTTCGACTCTGCCGTTCGTCGTCGCATCGCGTCTGCTGGCGCGCCGCGGACGTGCCCTCGATCCGGTCAAGGAATTGCGGATTCCGCGGCCGCTCAACGCCATGCTCGCGACCTGGATTCGTCCCGAGTGGTGGATGATCCGCGCCGGCGCATCGTTTCCCGTTGGCGGGTCGCTTCTGCTCGTAGCCCGCCGGCCTCGGTCGTGACGCGCCCCTTCATTCCGTTCAACCGGCCGTACGCCACGGGCAGGGAATGCGACTACATCCGTGAGGCAATCGCCTCGGCCCACCTGTCGGGCGACGGTCTCTTCACGCGTCGCTGTCATGCCTGGCTCGAGGAACGCGTCGGTGTCCGGCGCGCCCTCCTGACGCACTCGTGCACCGCGGCGCTCGAAATGGCGGCGCTTCTGACCATCGTCCAGCCGGGAGACG
>DATAEK010000208.1:0-7504 GCA_036258055.1 Vicinamibacterales bacterium | reverse complement strand
AGCATGCGTCTCCGATCCACTGACGGCGAGTCCTGGTACAACGGCCTGGTCCTCGGAGCGAACCGCCGGTTCAACAACGGGCTGGCGATGCAGGGGTCGTACACCTTCGCCAAGTCGATGGACCTCGGATCGCAGGCGGTCGGCAGCGGAGACTTCGATAACAGCTTCCAGCCGGCCTACACGTTCGATCCCGAGAGCAACAAGGGGCTCTCGGACTTCGACATCCGTCACAACTTCGTCTACAACGCGACGTGGGAGCTGCCGTTCGGGAAGAGCCTGACCGGCGTTGCCGGCGCGTTCGCACACGGCTGGCAGTTGTCCGGCATCTTCACCGCGCGCTCGGGCATCCCGTTCAGCCCGGTGCTCGGTTTCGACCGCGCGCGCGTGCTGCCGCGCTCGGGCGGCGCCGGTCAGCGGCCCGATCTCGTCGCGGGCTGCTCCGACAACCCAGTCCTCGGCGGTGCCGACATGTACTTCGACGTGAACTGCTTCGCGCTGCCGGCAGCCGGTACGCTCGGCAACCTGGCGCGCAACACGCTCATCGGGCCTGGTTACGCCGCGCTCGATATGGCGATCTTCAAGAACTTCACGTTCGGTGCCGGCCGGCGGCTCCAGTTCCGCGCCGAGGCCTTCAACGTGGGCAACCGCACGAACTTCGGCCTGCCGGCCTCGACGGTGTTCAACTCGGCCGGCCGGGTCGCCACCGCGGGCCAGATCACCACGATCGTCGGCACCGCGCGGCAGTTCCAGTTCGGCGTGAAGCTGGAGTTCTAATCGCGCTCAAACGGAGGGGACGGAGGGAACCGTTTCCTCCGTTTCTCTCCGTGGCCGACGCGGTTCAAGCCTTCCGGGCGGCGATTGACAACCACCATCCCCCCGGCACAAACTGCACTCATTGGTATGACCATTCAAGGTGCCCGGCGCCTGGCATTGCCGGGCGTGCTCGTCGTGGCGATGGCCGGAGCGGCGTGCGGCGGCAGCGAGACGCGGCAGTCGGCAGCCCCGGCTGCGGCCGAGCCGGCCGTCCAGTACCCCGAGCCGCGCTATCCGTCGTATCTGAAGCCCACGTCCTCGGTCGACGAGATCATCCAGCACGTCAGGCCGCTCGTCAGGAACAAGACGGGCTTTCAAGGTGCGGGGCTCGGCATCGCCAACCCCGGCGATACCGTGACCTTCGTCACTAGCGCCGACGCCGAAGACCTCATCGTCGAGGCCGTAAAGCGCGCGATGGAAGAGCGCGGCGTCAAGGTCAACGTCGTCCCTGAGTACGAGATGGTCGGCGTCTCGAAGGCCGATGCCATGGCCTACCGCAACGTGCGCCGATCCTTCACGTCCGAGCAGGGCTACATGGAGGCGGCGGCGTGGGTGGAATCGAACTTCCCCGACCCTGACGCGATCAAGAAATGGTTGAAGGACCGGCGTCCCGATCTCCACGACAAGCTGTTCCCGCAGACGCGTGAGCTCTCGCCGGCGTTGCGTGACGTGCAGCAGAAGATGCTGCTGCCGAACCTCGGCAAGGGGATTCAGGACTATCTGCGGACGCATCCGGAAGTCCGCGGCATCTTCTGGGGGAAAGGCGGCGGCACCTTCCTGCGGCGCAATCTCCATCCGATGGAATCACGGTTCCTCGGACTCTTCGTCGTGGACAACCGCTGGGACGCGATGAGTGCCCTCGGCACCTACCCGGGAGACGTCTGGCAGCTCGCCGAGGATCAGCTGATGGAGCCGCTGGTTCACGTCGACAAGGTGACGGCAAAGGATCCCGAGGGCACGGACGTCTGGGCCGACATCAACGAGGAGCAGGCCGCGCACTGGGCGCGCGGCGTCTACCAGCGCGGACATCTGTACATGTTCCCGAACCAGGCGACAGGACGGTTCGGCTATTCGGTCGTGGACTATCCCGCATTCCAGAAGGAATGGCTGCCGCGCGAGCCGCTCGCGATCATCCACGGAACGCTGGCCGGCACGACGAACCACACCGGGTTCTTCCCGCGGTGGGAAGTGCACTTCAACGACAACGGGTACGTGAGCGAGGTCAAAGGCGGTGGCACGGTCGGTGATGCGCTGCGCGAGTTCATGCAGCTGCCCAACATCAACGACCTCGTCTATCCGTTCCACAACCCGGAGCACAAAGGTTATTGGTATCTGTACGAGATTGCTTTCGGAACCCACCCGAAAGCCTTCAGAAACCCGCAGGGGATCGACAACGGCACCGTGATTCCCGAACGGCTGCGCTCGGGTGTGATCCACTGGGGGCTCGGCATCACGCTCCACCACGATCCCGGCGTGCAGACGCAGTCGCAGAAGCTGTTGGACTTCACGACGAAATACAATATGCCCCGGGATCACGGGTTCCACACGCACACGTACTTCACGACGTACCGGGTGCATCTGCGCAGCGCCGACCGCTGGATCACGCTGCTGGACAAGGGACGGATGTCGAGCCTGGACAACGCCGAGGTACGGGCGCTGGCATCGCGGTATGGGAACCCGGATGAGCTGTTGAGCGAAGACTGGCGCCCGGAGATTTCGGGCATCAACGCACCGGGCAACTACATGAACGACTATGCCCCCGATCCATGGAAGAGCGTGAAATCGGTCCTCGATCAAGTGATCGCGGGAACCTACCCAAGATTCTTCCCCAATCCGGCGAAGACATCGACGCCTGCAGCGGGCGATGGAAAGGAGTGACGTGCGACGCTGGCTGCTGAGCACCGCCGTTCTCGCCATTGCGCTGTGGGTGATCTCGTTCTCCCACCGTGCCTCGTCGGTCGAACAGCTCTTCGTCGCGCAGACGCAGGCGGCCGCTGAGTCCGAGTCGATCTGCCTGATGCCCGACGCGCAAGAGCCCGGGCAGCAGACGCGCCTCGCGGTGCCGAAGGCGGCCGACACATTCGGCGATCTCCCGCCCGTGCGGATGGTCGTCGACCCCTACCCGAGCTTCAACGGCGTGGTCGTCGATTCGACGAACGACCTCGTCATGATGAGCGACACGAATCGCAAGAGCCTGCTCATCTACGGCCGGACGATGGGCAGCCCGATGAGCTCGAGGGTCGCCGCCACGCCGGTCCAGCAGATCATGGGGCCGGAGACCGGTATCGGTTTCGTGGCGGGTGTCGCGATGGACCCGGCGCACCGCGAGCTCTTCACGGTCAACAACGACGTCGAGGATCGCCTGGTGGTCTTCGATTACGACGCCCGCGGCAATGTGAAGCCGAAGCGGATGTTGTACGTGCCCCACCAGTCGTGGGGGATCGCGTTCAACAAGAAGCGGGACGAGATCGCGCTCTCGGTGCAGACGCCGAACATGTTCGTGGTGTTCAAGCGTGATGCGCAGAAGTTCGATGCCCCGCTGCGTTCGGTGCGCGGACCGAAAACGGGCATGGCGGATCCGCACGGCATCTACTTCGACGAAACACACAACGAGGTCGTCGTCGCCAACCACGGCAACTTCCGGCCGGGCGAGCTCATCACGTCGTACACCGCGTACGACGCCCGGGAGTCGCGGCAGGAGCGCACGAACAACGCGTTCAACGAGAACGCACGCGGCCGGTTCCTGCCGTCCTCGCTCACGATTTTCGACGGCGATGCGCACGGTGACGTCGCACCGCTGCGCACGATCATCGGCCCGCTGACGCAGCTCGACTGGCCGATGGGGGTAGCGGTCGACGAAGCCAACAACGAGATCTTCGTCGCCAACAACGGCGACAACTCGGTGCTGGTGTTCAAGCGGACCGCATCGGGGAACATGCAGCCCGACCGGGTGATTCGCGGGGCCGCGACCGGGATCAAGGGCCCCATGGGCGTCGCCATCGCGAAAGACGAGATTTGGGTCGCGAACTTCGGCGATCACACGGCGCTGGTGTTTCCGCGGATGGCCGTCGGAAATGTGGCGCCGCGCCGGGTCGTGCGCAATGCCCCGGCCGGCAAAGAGACCAGCGGCTTCGGGAACCCCTACGCCGTGGCGTACGACACGAAGCGAGGCGAGATCCTCGTCCCCAATTGAGTCAGCCAGCCGCGGATTGCGGCCTTTGCCAGGTTGGCAAATGGAAACGTCGCGCCGGCGCGGGTGATTCAGGGGCAGCTGACCAGGCTCAGCCGAACGACGCACGGGATCGCGTACGACACGACCAACGACGAAATCATCGCGCCCAACCCGCTGGCTGCGGCCGTGGTGATCTTCCGGGGCGGGGCGAATGGTGAGGAAGCGCCCGTCAGAACGCTGCAGGGCGCGAGGACCGGACTGTCGCGGCCGGAGACGGTTGCGGTGGACGAGAAGAACAACGAGATCTTCGTCGGCGATCCGGGCGATCGCCGCGTGCTGGTGTTCAAACGCGACGCCGACGGCGACGTCCAACCGCTGCGCGCGATTCAGGGGCCGAAGACGAAGCTCCTGCAGGTCGTTGGCATCGCGGTCGACCCGGTACGGGATCTGCTGGTGGTCTCGACCTACTCGCGGCTTCAGGGAGGCGTGACGGGCTTGTTGATTTTCGGCCGGACCGACGAGGGCGACGTGGCGCCGCGGCGGGTCATCTCCGGACCCAAGACCGGCATCACGCGCCTGCGGCAGATCGGGCTCGATCCCGCAACCGGGCGGATCTTCGTCGCGGCCATCAACAACGAGTACCTGCCGCCCTACGACGTCGACAAGCCGCGCGCCGGGCTCTCGGCGGACGTGGAGCTGCCGTCGCCGTGGAACACCGGCAGCGAGGGATTCATCGGCGTGTGGAACGACGAAGGCGATGACGGCGACGTGCCGCCGCATTCCCTGATCAAAGGCCGCTCGACCGGCATCGTGCACCCGGCGGGCGTGACGTTCAACGCGAAGAGCGGCGAGGTCATCGCACCTGACGCCGTCTGGAATGGGCTGTTCACGTTCCTGAAGCCGGAGCTCTTCACCATGTCATCTCCCGGTTCGCGATGATTCGCCGCCTCCTCAGAATTCTTGGCCGCCGGACGATGCTCACGTTCGGCCTGGTGACGTTCCTCGTCGGGGCGCTGTTGGCCACGGTCAACATCACCTCGCGACACGCGCTCAAGGTCTACGTCGACGACCAGCTGCGCCGGATTCCCTGGGACCTCGCGGTCTACCAGCGGGGGCCGGTCAACGGCGACCAGAGCCTGAAAGGCCTCGTCGCGCGCACCCCCGGCGTCACGCGCGTGGAATCGCTCGCATTCCTGCGCGCGCGTTTCCCCGAAGGGGGCGAGGTCGAGGCGCAGGTCGATCGCAAGCCGTTCACGACGCCCTGGCTGTGCCTGCTCGCCGCGTCCGATCTGTCGATCCTGCCGCCGGAGCTCGGGTTCGCGGTGGCGAAGGGCGGTGGGGAGCGCGGCGCGGTGCTCGCGCTCATCGGGCCCGAGTACGCGATGGGACAGGCGTTCCACGCGCTTCAGGGGTCGAAGGACTTCACGCTGCAGGTGCACGTCGCCGAGCAGCCGCGGTTCCTGTTCAACACGCCGATCCGATCGGTCGTCAGGCTGGATCGCGACGATCTGAACCGCTGGCTGATGGACCAGACCGGATCGGTCAGCTACATCCCCTACATCGGCGCCGTGCTGATCATGCCGTACGAGTGGGACGTGCTGAACAAATTCGACCAGGTGGCCAATGGCCTCGTCCCCGACGAGATGACGGGCGGCAACGAAGACGCCGGCCACATCCAGCAGGCGGAATACGCACCGGAAGTCGTCTACGTCGCGAAGATCGACCGGCCGCGCCTGGTCTCCGGGTGGGACATCCCCGGATCGCTCGCCCGCGTCGAGCAGATCAACACCGATCTGCACCGCGGCGCGATCGACACGGCGGCGCCGCCGAAGAAGATCTTCACCGGCCAGCCTTCGCACAGCCACGAGGCGGGGGAGACCGACGATCTCGAAGAGAAGTTCGGGCCCACGAATTTCGTCGTCGACAGCACGACCGAAGTACTGCTCGAGCGCATGCAGAACATCGCGCGGCTGATCGGCATCGTGTCGCTGCTCGTCGCGCTGCCGCTGCTGTGGATGGCCTGGGTGCTGGCCGCCAACCTCGCCGGGCTGCTGATGCTGAACGAACGCCGCAAGCTGGGCCTGATGCGCCTGCGCGGCATCTCCGGCCAGCTGATGGGCCGCGCCCTGCTGGTGAGCGTCACCGCCGGCGGCCTTGGCGGCGGCGCGCTCGGTCTGATTGCCGGATCGGTCGTGCCGCTCCTCGTCTACGAGCGCGGACATCTTCCGATGAACGTGCTCTTCGACGGTCAGCAGATCGCCATCTTCGCGGCGTTCCTGGCGATCTCGGTCGGGCTCGCCCTCGTTGTCAGCCGCCGGCTGGTGAAGTACGCGACGACGATCTCGCCGCTCGAAGCGTCGGTGCGGGTGTCAGGGTCCGAGATCGCGAGTGCCTCGATGCACTTCGGCGCCCTGCCGGCGCTCGCGCTGATGCTCGGGACCTACGTCCTGACCGGATGGATTTTCGAGTTCGCCATCTCGGACATCCCCGGGCTCCATTGGTTCCGGATGGCCGATCGGTTGCTCGATTTCCTCGGGCTGCCGCTCTTCCTGTTCGGTGTGGCGACGCTGCTTGCGTCCAAACGCGAGCGGATTCAGAAGGTCATGGCGCCGGTGCTGAAGCCGATCGGCGGCGTGCTCGGCCGGTTTGCGCTGCAGCACATGGCCACGAAGCCGCACCGCACGGTCGCGTTCCTGCTCATCGTCGCGCTGATGTCGAGCGTGAGCCTGTATCCCATCGTCACCAGCCGCTCGTTCGAGGACAAGGCCGTGCGCGGTGCGAAGGTTCAGATCGGCACCGACTGGCAGATCATGTTCAACGCGCCGGATCTGGTGGACGTCGAGAAGTTGAACGGTCCCGCCGCGGTGCAGCTCGGCGCGCTCAAGCCCGAAATCGACAAGCTGGTGGCGACGTTGCGGCAGGTCCCCGGGGTCCGCGATGCGACGTACATGGTCGAATCCGTGTTGCCCAGCTTCTATCTGCCCGGCTACGGACTGCGTGGCGTTCCGTTCTTTCTGCTCGGCGATCCGGCGAAGTACCGCGCCACGGTGTACGCGGAGCGGTCGGTCGGGTTGAGCGCGCCCTTCGACGACATCATGAATCAGGCGCAGGGAGGCGGCGTCGCCGTTTCTACGCCGGTTGCCGACTTCTGGCGTCTCGAGCCGGGAACGCCCGTGCTGCTCGGGCTCGATGCCGAACGCCGCGCGGTCGGTCTGAACACGGCCGGCATCCTCGCCTTCCTGCCCGGCATTCCCCCCAAGTCGGTCAACGATCGCCAGGGCTATGTGCAGGCGCGCATCGACTATCTGAATTACCTGTTCAGCACGAACGCGTATCTCACGACCGGCGTCGACAATCCGAAGCTGCGCGAGCTGCAGATTCTCCTGCCGCGAGTGATCGTGCTCCTGAAGGCGGATCCGACGTCCGATCCCGTCGCGTTCCAGAAAACGCTGGCGAAAGCGACGACGTTCCCGCCGCTCGAGATCCACAGCCTGGATCAGGAAGTCGCGAAAGTCGGGA
>DATAEK010000205.1:0-13816 GCA_036258055.1 Vicinamibacterales bacterium | reverse complement strand
CGCATGCTTCGTATCGATCTCCCCCGAACGCGGCGGCGCGGTGATGCCGCCTGGTCGTACTGCGCGCACGTGCGCCCGTGCGCGGGCGGCCAGCTGCCGGCACGCCGCCTCGCTGCGCTGGAGCGCCGTGGCGATTTCGCTGAACGAGAAATCGAACACGTCGTGCAGCAGGAAGGCGGCCCGCTCGAGCGGCGACAGCCGGTCGAGCGTCAAGAGCAGCGCTATCGACAAATCCTCGGCCAGCTCCGTGCGACTGTCGGGCGCGAGCGCTGCGGTGTCGACAACCGGCTCCGGCAGCCAGGGACCGACGTACTCCTCGCGCCGCGTACGCGCCGACGTGAGCATGCCGAGACAAATCCGCGTCGTCGTGGTCATGAGAAAGGCTCTTGAGTCCAACACGCTGCTGCGGTCGGCCGCATGCCAGCGCAAGTACGTCTCCTGCACCGCGTCCTCGGCATCAGCCACCGACCCCAACATGCGGTAGGCGAGGCCGAGCAAGCGGTGGCGGTACGGCTTGAAGCTCGCGGCTGGATTCGACATCGGAGAGCTCACGCCGGACGCGCCGCCCCATTCTCCTGATCCGGCATGGCGCTGACGACGATACAGGCGTCGTAGTTGTAATCCCGCTCGAACTTGTCAAACGCTCTGAACACTGCCGATTTGCTCATGTCCCTCCTCCCTCCTCAAGAGTGAGACGGGATAGGGTCGCGGAATGTGACATTGATTGCGCAGCCACGTTTGGTGATCGGTTGATGTCGAGGCGCTGCGTGGCTGGACCGAGGTCGAGTCGAACGCGTCGAGTATCCCCGCTTCTACCGCCCTTTCATATTCTCAGTGAGCTGCCGCAGGATCTTCGTGGCCTTGCGGACATCCGTCTCACTCAAAGCGTCGCCTGCGGTCGAGGCAAGTACGAGGAAGCGGGTATGGAGCTCGCGGTATCGCGCGTCTCCTTTACGCGTCAGCCGCACTAACTTCGAGCGCAGATGCTTCGGGTTGTCGACGAATTCGACGAGCCCCTCCGCCGCCAGTTCATCTGCCAGCCTCTGCATCCGCTGGCGACTGGTCGGGCGCATCTGTGCGATCTGCGGCACGGTCAACGGACCAAGGATCGCGAGGCTTCGCATGAAGCCAAACGCACCACCACCCCAGCTGGTGATGAGCCCTGTCCTCTGGCCGATCGCCCGTATCCTGAAGAAGCATTGAGCCACTTCGAGCATCAACTCGGCTATCGCCGTGGCCTTGCTGTCAACAATTGGGTCCGTTCCTGTCCCTGAGCCTGCCCCTTTCTGCTGTCGCGCTGACGCCATCGCCTGTCTTCCTTGACGTATCAGCTTCTCCAGTTGACACCGTCGTTGTCAACTCGGATAATGACACCTTGGTTGTCAAAATGGCCTCGGACTACGGCCCAGCCAGTGCGAGTCCCGGAATCCTTCGTCCGCCGATCGTGTACGCGGGCGCGATTCTGCTGGGCCTCCTGCTCGACATCGCCTGGCCATTGCCCTTCGTCCCGCGCGCGCTTGGGCGCACGGCCGGAGGTGCCCTGGCTCTGGTCGCGGTGGTGCTGTTCGTGGCGGCCGTCAAACAGCTCCGCACGGCCGGCACACCGGTACCCGGCGACAGCCCGACGACGGTCCTCGTCCGCACGGGGCCGTATCGCGTCAGCCGAAATCCGATCTATCTGGCGTTCTCCCTGCTGCACCTAGGCGTTGCGGCTTGGGTCAATAGCTGGTGGCTCCTTGCGACGCTCGTCGCGACTGTCGCCTTCGTTGCCGCTGTCGTCGTCCCGCGCGAAGAGCGGTACCTGGAAGAGCGGTTCGGCCCCATATACGTCGACTACAAGGCCTCCGTACGTAGGTGGCTGCCTGCCGTGAGCATTGGAAAACTCGTCGCGACGGCATTCTTGCTGGTCTCGATTGCGGTCTTGATCGCGAGGCTGGGCTGCGACAAGTGGCGTGGCGGAGGCTTTCGGCGCGACGGACCGGAAATGCCGCGGCTGCGAGAGGTGCTGACGCTGAGGCCGGGCACGTCGGTGGCAGATGTGGGCGCCGGGCAAGGCGACCTGACGGTCGCGCTCGCGGCCGAGGTTGGGCCGAGCGGACAGGTGTTTTCGACCGACATTGATCCCCAAGCCCTTGAGCAGATTCGTGCTCGGATTGCGGGCGCCGCGCTTCGGAACGTGATCGTCGTGCAGGCTCACATCAGTGACACGAGCTTGCCCGGTGATTGCTGCGACGCCGTGGTGCTGCGACGCGTCTATCATCACTTGACCGATCCTGCGGCAACAAACCTCCAGCTCCTGCGCGCCGTGCGCACCGGCGGGCTTCTCGCGGTCATCGACTTTCCGCCGACGTTGTCCTGGCTGTTGCCGTGGCCACCGAATGGTGTCCCGAGGAATCGGAATGGCCACGGCGTGGCGGCCGGCCTAGTGGTCGATGAAGTGACCGCAGCCGGCTTCGCGCTCGTAAACGTGATCGATGACTGGCCAGGTCGCGGACCCCTCGAGAGCTACTGTGCGGTCTTCGGTAAGCCCGAGCGGCAGATGCGGGGACACGATGAATGACAAGCGTGCGATGCTGCGGCCCATCTGCCGTCAACCTTGCCGGTAGCACGCGATCGCGCAAATAAGCGGGGTATGACTAACAGGTCGCACGCTGCGATGCTCGGATGCAGACGACTTCGCGAGGCCGTCCACAATTACACACGCTGGCCTGATGAGCCGGGGCCGCCGATGTTCACCGTAAGGGTCCTCGAGCATCTCGAACCCTGACTGGTATGGCGGGTTGTGGCCGCGGCAGCCCTGCCTATTTCACCAGCGTAAGCACTTCGAGACCCAGCCACGCTCGCACATTGAGCGTCGTTATTCTGGTTGGCTGTGCATCACGTCGCCCGCCGCGAAGCTCGTATAAGAAGCACCTTCTACTGGTCCCTCAACGCCACCAGCGGGTCCATTCCCATTGCCCGGCGAGTTGGCACGTAGCACGCCATCATCGTCACCAGCGAGACGACTATGCCGACGGTGGCGTAGGTCAGGGGATCCGTCGGGCTGATGCCATAGAGCTCGCTCGACATCAGGCGCGTCGCGGCCAGCGCACCGGCAAAACCGGTCAAGATGCCCGCCCCGCACAGGATGCCGCCTTCTTTGAAGACGAGCCAGAACAGATCGCGGGGCTGCGCGCCGAGGGCGATGTGGATGCCGAAATCACGCGTCCGTCGCGAGACGAGAAACGATAGCACGCCGTAGACGCCAATGCTGCCCAACACCAGCGCAAGCCCGGCCATCGTCACCAGTAACGATGCGGTAGCGGCGGGAGCCGCCACCGCATTGGCGAGCATCGACTCCATCGGACGCACGTCGCTCACCGCGACCTCTCCCCCTGCAGAGAGAGCCGCGCTCTGGATCATGCTGGCGACGTGCGCCGGTCCCAACGTGGTCCCGAGCGTGAGCGTCATATCACTCGGGATACGATTGTTCTCCATCGTTGCATTCGGGCCGTACGGTACGTAGATCGATCCGGTGATCCACTCGGGTACATCCCTTGTCAGGTCGTAGGCGCGGATGTCGGAGACGACGCCAACAATCTGGTGCCATCCGGCCTCACCTATGAATCGGATGTGCAGACCAACCGGATCCTGGCCGGGCCAGAACCTCCGAGCCGTCGATGCAGTGACGATCGCGGCCGCCGGATGTCCCGTCAGATCCGCGCGCGTAAACGCTCGTCCTGAAACGAGACGGATGTGCATCACACGAAAATAATCTGGCGTGATGGTGTTCATCCAGAAGAGTGGCGCCGTCTGATTCTCTGGCGTGATGAAGCGTTCGAGTTCGAGCGACCGCTTGGCGACTGCGCCCGTCAACGGCAGCGTGTTGATCAGCGCGACACCTGCAATACCCGCCGTTCCCTGCAGCTCGGCCTCGAACGCACGATAAAAGGCGAGGCAGTGTTCGGAATCCCTGCAGACCGACTCGGTCGGTGAAATGCGCGCGGTGACGACCTCCGCCGCCTGGAATCCGGGATCGGTGTGGGACAACCGCCACAAGCTGCGCACCAGGAGGCCCGCGCTGATCACCAGCAGCACGGCACAGGCGATCTGCCCGATGGTCAAGGCGGATCGGAGCGGCATTGCGACCGCCCCACGGCCGTCCCGACCGCCCGCGTCCAGCGTGGACCGGAGCTTGAGCCGCAGCGCCCGCAGGACCGGGACTAGGCCGAAGGCGCACCCGGTGAGCACGCCGAGCAGGCCCGTGAATGCCAACACGCGCCAGTTCAAATTCGCGTCCGCGAGTCGCGGGGTGTCCGGCGGCAGCACGAGCTTCATGATCGCGAGTCCATGCGTGGCGAACAGCAGACCGACCACTGCGCCGATCGACGCCAGCACGACGCTCTCGGTGAGAAGCTGCATGGCGATGCGGCGCGGCGCCGCGCCAATTGCGGTCCGGACGACGATCTCGCGCTCGCGTGTAATCGCACGCGACAGGCTGAGATTGGCGACGTTGGCGCAGGCGATCACCAGTACGAGAGCGACACCCGCAATCAGGATCAACAGCTGCGGGCGGACATCACCGACCAGCGCTTCCTGCAGGGAAATCACCGTCAGATCACGGTTCCACGAATCCGGCATGCGCCAGGGAAAGCGCGCGCCGATGCGTGACTGAAAGACTCGAACGTCGCCCTGGGCGCTCGTCATCGCCGCGCCGGGCCGCAGCCGCCCGATGATGGGCATGTAGTCGCCCGCCCAGTAGGTCGTCGTGTCGCGTGCGTCCAGGCCGAGCGGCACCCAGATCTGCGTACGCGGCGAGGGAAACTGAAACGACGCCGGCATCACGGCGACCACTTCGCGCGATACTTCATCGAGCTGAATGGATCGACCGATAATCGTTCGGTCCTGATGAAAACGGCTCGCCCACAGGGCGTGGCTGATCACGACGTATCGGTCCTGGGGTGAGACGTCCTCACCGCGTTGCAGCCACCGGCCAAGCGCCGGAAGCACGCCGAGGATCGAGAAGAGCTCCGCGGAAACGCGCGATCCAGTCAGGCGCATCGGCTCGCCGCCGCCGGTCAGCGTGAAGGAGTGCCCCTCTGCATACGCGGCGACGTCCAGGCTCCTGATCTCCTCCCGCATGGCGGCGAAGCCGCCGTTCGGGTAGGTCGCACCCTTGATGCTGACGAGCTGTTCCGGTGAGGCGTAGGGCAGTCGCGAGAGCAGGATGCCGTCCACGAGACTGAACACCGCTGTGTTCGCGCCGATCCCCAATGCGAGTGTCAGCACCGCGACGGTTGCAAAACCCGGATTGCGGCGCAGCGTTCGGCCCGCATAGCGCACGTCCTGTCGCAGCACGTCGATGAGCTGCACCCCCCGGGCATCGCGGCACCGTTCCTTCGCCATCGCGACGCCGCCGAAGTTGCGCCGCACGGTGCGCCACGCCTCGTCGCGGTCGGCCCCCTGCGCCACGAGCGCATCCACCTGTTGTTCGAGGTGGTACTGGATCTCGTCATCGAGATCGCGCTCGACGTCCCGAGGTCGTACGATCGAGCGCCACTTGAGCGGAACCATGTAGAGCCAGCGTTCGAACCTCATGGCGCCGCCTCGTCACGCACGCTCGAGTTTGACGACCTGAGTGATCGCCGTGGACAGACGGGTCCAGTTCTCCGCTTCACGGTCCAGATGCCGGCGTCCCAGCCGGCTTAGCGCGTAGAACTTCGCGCGCCGATTGTTCTCCGTGATTCTCCAGGTCGCGGTGATCCAGCCTTGCTGTTCCAGCTTGTGCAGCGCTGGGTAGAGCGAGCCGTCGCTCACCTGGAGGACATCGCCCGACACCTGGCGGAGGCGGAGGCTGATCGCATGCCCGTTCATCGGCTCGAGGGCGAGGATCTTCAGCAGCAGCAGGTCCAGCGTGCCTTGAACCAGATCCTGAGGTTTGCTCATGGTCTCCTCGGTTACCGAGCTAAGAATACCGCCCCTTCGCTCGGTAATCAAGGGGAACTCGCCGAGCGAGAGCTATCCCGCTGTATCGACTGCGACCCCGTCCAGACGCGCCAGTCCCTACTACGAAAAGAGTGCCACCGCGACGAACCGAACGACAACGTTGGCCCAGATCCCACCGCTCATTCCAGGCATGAACGCCCAACCCTCTATCTCTACTAAAGCGCAATCATGTGTTTGCGCTATCAGATCGTTTCGACGACGCATCAAATCTCACAACGGCCGGCGGGGCGGTCTTCGATCTGGCGGTCACGCGCGTGAGCTCGCGAAAGGCTTGGCCTCATGATTGGCCTGCGAGAAACGCTCTTGCCTTTTTGAGTACTCCGCGGTCGGAGTCGGCATGCTCCGTCTGCGCCACGAGCTGTGAGTAATAGATCTTCGTCTTTGCCGAATCTCCTGCGTCATCGGCCGCCTGTGCTGCTCCGGAGAGCGTCCAGAAGCGGCCCGGTTCCCTCTTCAGCGCGGCCTCGAACACCTGCAGCGCCTGCGCCGGTTCGTGGATCTCCAGCAGCAGGTCTCCTAAGAGCTGACGAGCGGAGATGGCATGGCCGGGCGTGACGGGATCCATCTCGGTAGAGTCCTCGCGGTCGGCGGCGGCACGGAGCATTTGCACAGCTTCGTCGCGCCGGCCTTGTGTATACGCGATCCACGCCGCTACCATCTGATGGTGGATCTGGATCTGGGATACCCAATACTCTTGCCAGCTGCCCTCGCTATCCGCGTTGATCAGGTTGGCGCGCAGCTCCCGTAAGCGATCGAGATCCTTCCTAGCGGCATCGATGCGACCGCTTCTCGCTGCGCCCAAGGCCCGGGCAAATACCAGAGTCGCTTCGGCATGTGGGAAAAGGTTCCAGGCAAACTCGCTGTGCGGGAGAGCGAGGGACGCCGCCTCGCTCCAACGCCGACGTTCTATGGCGTAACGGGCAGGCATCGCGGCCATCGCGTACGCATCCAGAATGTGGGGGACGACTGTGGTTGTCGCGGCCTCATCAACGACGCGCATAGCCGCAGCATCCTGGCCGGTCTGGAGCAAACTGTGCACGAGGAAATCCATCGCGTGGGGTTTGAAGAATAAGTCGTCGACAGCAGCGCCGGCGCGGTTGGTGACGATAGAGTCCTGCCAGAGGCCCAATCGAACGAAAATGTGAGCCGGAAACTGAATCGCATGCGGCGACGACGGTGCAACCTCGGCCAGACGACGGGCGGCGGCCAGGCCGCGGTGGGCGTAGACGGAATTGTCGTAAGCGTGGAGCAAGTAGTGGAGGACTCCCGTATGATTGGGGAGTTCCTCCAGCAACTTTTCAAGGATCGCCGCGCCTTTGAGCTGGTACGCAAAGGTTTGGTCCGTCGGCGACCCTAGGGCGGACAGCGCATACGCATAGAAGATCTCGGCCTCGTGATCCTCGGGGTACCTCTTATGGAGTTGCTCCAGAGCATTCACGTAGGCACGCAGACGCGTCGTGTACTCGATCTCGGCCGCGCCTCGGTAGAAGGCTTCGATACTGACGATGTAATCCCGCTCGCGCGCCGTCTTCCCACCGATGGCTTTGGCTTTTTGGACGGCGATTTCCCCTTGTAACGCCATGGGACCTGGCCGTCCACCGTATAGGCTTCCGACTGCAGTCGCCGCAAGACCCCAATACGCCATGGCGCAGTCGGGATCTTCTCGGGAAACGGCCTCGAAAGTCTTGGCGGCCGCGGGGAACGAGAATGCATGCAGCATCGCTAGCGCCAGGTCGAACGTCTTCTGAACGCCGACGTCGCAGGAGATCGGAAAATGCACCTCTCCGAATTGGTTTTGGGCGGTCGCCCACCGTGCTCCAGGTGCGATCGACGCGACGAACATGCAGGTCAACATCGCGACACGAGGTAGTTGTCGGGTGGATCGCGACATCCATGCGAAGTCGAACAGCGGTAACAACCGATCAAGATAGCGCATGGTTAGTCCCCCAAGTTCTTCTTGCCAATGCGAAGGACAAGTAGCTCATATTCGAACGATAGGGACGGCCGCGTCCCAGTTCCGCAACTTAAGTCGCACACCGTTTCCTCGTCTCGGTGGCGACGTCGCAGGTGTGCTCATCCGGACGAACGGCTCGAATTACACGTAAGTCGTCGCGCCGGACGACAAGGTTCCATTGGTCGAGAACGGTTGGGTTCAGATGCTCGACGATGTTGAGCAGGTCGCCGCGCTTGCTTTCGAAGGCGACGTCCTCGAAACCAGATGCGGTACGTTTTGCTGAGCTTCGGCGTTCGGCAGGAGATCTTGAATCAGCGGTTCGACGTTCTGAAATGGGCTTTCTCTTTGGGGGGGCCAGTTCATCACTGGCGCCGGTGTTTCGCCGTGTTGATTCGGTTCCTGCGTCCGGGTGGCTGACCTTTACGATCCATTACAATCGCGGTGGCGCAATGCCGCTCCCTTCAGGCACCAACCTCGGTCCCTATCAGATTGAGGGCCTCCTCGGCGCCGGAGGCATGGGCGAGGTCTATCGCGCGCACGACGGCCGCGTCGGACGGGACGTCGCCGTCAAGATCGTTCCGCCGGCCGTCGCGGCCGATGCGACTGCCCTCTCGAGGTTCGAGCGCGAAGCGCGCGCCGTCGCGACGCTCTCGCACCCGAACATCGTGGCGCTCTACGAGTTCGGCGCCAGTGACGGGATGACCTACGCGGTCATGGAGTTGCTGGAGGGCGAGCCGCTCCGCTCGCGCCTGGCGTCGGGTCCGCTGCCGCTGCGAAAAGCGGTCGACATCGCGGCGCAGATCGCGCGCGGCCTTGCCGCGGCGCATGACAAGCACATCGTGCACCGGGATCTGAAGCCGGAGAACGTGTTCATCGCAACCGACGGCACCGTCAAGATCCTGGACTTCGGTCTCGCACGGCAGACGACCGAGCCGCTGCCAGGCTCGGAGACAGCGACGATGGCGCCGGTCACCGAGGCCGGTATCGTGCTGGGCACGGTCGGCTACATGGCGCCCGAACAGGTGCGCGGCGAGCGTAGCGACCATCGCGCCGACATCTTTGCGCTGGGCTGCATCGTTCACGAGATGCTGACTGGACACCGCGCGTTCGAGAGAGGCACGGCCGCTGAAACAATGACGGCCATCCTGCGCGAAGAGCCGTCGCCGCCGGTCTCGACCGTCAGCGGCGTACCACTCGCCGTCGAGCGAATACTCAACCGCTGTCTGGAAAAGCGACCGGACGAACGATTCCAGTCGGCGAGGGATCTCACGTTCGCACTCGAATCGTCGCTCGATGCGAGGAGCGGATCCGAAGTCGGAGCGGTCAGACCAGCCCAGATTCCGCGGCGATGGCTGATTGGCGCGGCTCTGCTGACGCTCGGCCTCGCTTCAGGGACCGCGATCGGTGCATTCGCGTCGCGATGGTTTCAGCCGGGCACGTCCAACAGCACGGCGCCGCAGTTCCGGCAGCTGACGTTCGAGCGTGGCACGGTTCCGGACGCGCGTTTCGCGCCCGACGGGCGCTCGATCGTCTACAGCGCCACGTGGAACGGCGCGCCGCTGCGGGTGTTCATGACACGCACCGACTCCACCGAGTCGGTCCGCCTCTCGCTGCCCGATGCGCGGCTGCTCTCCATTTCCCGCTCGTCGGAGATCGCCATCTCGCTCGGACACCGCTTCGAAGGCTGGATGGGCGCCGGCACGCTCGCTCGCATGTCCGTGTTGGGCAGCGCACCGCGCGTCCTGGCCAACGAGGTTCGTGAAGCGGAATGGACGCCCGACGGCGGAGAGCTCGCCATCGTTCGGCAGTCAGACACACTCGAGTGTCTCGAGTTCCCGATCGGCAACGTGCTCTATCGCAGTTCGGGCTATATCAGCGACATCCGCTTCTCTCCGGACGGCTCCCGTATCGCGTTTGCCGATCACCCGTTGTTCGCCGATGATGCCGGGTTCGTCTCGATGCTCGATCGCGCGGGCCGCCGAACGGTCCTGACGGATGCTCATCAGACCCTCCGTGGCCTGGCATGGACGACGGATGGGAGCGAGATCTGGTTCAGCGGGATCAGGAACGGTCAGTCGGGGATCTTTGCCGTCACGGCGGCCGGCAAACAGCGCACAGTGTGGGCGAGTCCGACATTCGTCAAGTTGTACGACATCGCGCAGGACGGCAGTGTCCTCGTCGGCCGTGAAACGCCCGAACGACGCATCTGGGCGCTGTTCGCCGGCGCAACCTCCGCTGTGGACGTGACGCTCAGGTCGAACTCGACGAGCCAGTGGATCTCCGAAGATGGGACATTTGTCACGATTGTGGATCAGGCGACGCCGACCTATTCGTCATACCTGCGGAAGGCGAATGCAGAGCCCGTTCTGCTCGGCGAAGGACAGCCACACGGTGTCTCGAGGGATGGACGCTGGCTGCTCGCGGTGCCGCTGAGCGGGAGCCCACTGCTGCTTCATCCGACTGGCGCCGGCCAGACGAGGAAGCTTCCAAATCCCGATAACCTCGTCTTCGACTCCGCCGCGTGGGTGCCCGACAGCCGTCACGTCGTCATGTTCGGACAGGTACACGGTGGAATGTCGAGAGGGTACGTGCAGAACATCGACGACGGTCAGCCGCGTCCCTTCACATCAGAAGGCGTTCGCAGCGCGCGCTGGTGGCTGCTCCCAGTTTCTCCCGACGGCACTCGCGTCGTCGCGGTGGGCAAGGACGGCAAACAGGCTGTGATACGGGTCAGTGACGGGGGATCCACACCGATCCCCGGACTGCAAGACGACGAGCTGATAGTGCAGTGGCTCGCGGATGGCCACAATGTGCTTGCGGTGCGGGGCGGCGGGCAGCCCTGGCGCGTCGACCGATTGGATCTGTCATCCGGTCAACGAACGCCGACGTTCGAGGTACGCGTACCGGACGGCGCCGGCCTTCGACTTGCTGTGTTGGCGATTGCGCCGGATGGACGGCACTATGTTCACGCCTACTCGCGGCTGCTGACCGATCTCTTCCTGGCCCAGGGATTTCGGTAGAGCACGACGGAGACGGCTCGCCGACGTTTAGCACACCGCTGCGTTCAAGCCGCACTACGTATGAGCCAGTTGCGATCCCGCCATCTGTTTACGATCACGATCAAGCTCCACCCGATTGAGGAGATCGGCAACACGCCGGCGGGGACGCGCCGCGTTTTTCCCGTCGCCGGCGGCGACTTCGCCGGCGAGCGCCTACGCGGCACGATCCTGCCGGTCGCCGGCTCCGATCTGCTGCTGACCCGCGCCGACGGCTCGTCGCAGCAAGACGTCCGGATGATCCTGCGCACCGACGATGGCGCGCTAATCGTGATGACGTATCGCGGGGTCCGGCATGCGCCGCCGGAGGTCAACGCGCGGATCGCGCGGGGTGAGCCGGTGGCCGCGTCGGAGTACTACCTGCGCACCGCACCCTTCTTCGAAACCTCGTCGCCGCAGTACGCGTGGCTGAACACGATCGTATCGGTCGGTATCGGGGAGCGTCGACCGAACGACGTCGTCTATGAGGTGTTCGAGATCCTCTGAAGGTCGTACTGTAGGCCGACGCGCCGCAGCGCAGCCCGAAAAACTGCGGGCTCTGCCGCTCGCGGCCGAAGACCGGGTCTGCACGTGCTCATTTCTTCGCGTAGTGCTCGGTTCCCAGAAAGTGGAGAGACACATACGGTTCGTCACCGACAACCCAACTGTCATGGCCGGGAGGCCCTGGGGGAACATAGAAGAAGGTGCCAGCTGGACATATGTGCTCGGGCCGGCCGTCGATGGCAGCTCCGGAGCAACCGGACAAGACGAGGCACACGTGCTCGACGTTGCAACGCGACGACCCTACTCCTGGGCCGACATCCGTCGACCAGCGCCATCCCGGTTCGTATGTGCCCCGTCCGATCGCCAGTCCTGCGATGCGAATGATCTCGAACTTTCCTTTGTCAAAGATGCGAACCTCGTCGGGCTGATCAAAGCGTTTAAGAATGATGTCCAACATGATTCCTCCGGTTCATCGGAGCGATCGTTTCACACGCAGCTTCCCGCAGTCTTGCAGGATCTTGCCCGGTGGAAAGGTCCGACCAGCAGCAGTTGAGGGCAAGATTCGACAAGACCGCGTCCAGCTGGCGGTGTAAGTTGGAAGGGGGGTTCAGAATAAGCCCATGCCAGGCGAGTGGTCGCGATACTACCGCCAGGCGGCGTTGCACGATCTCGAAGTGCTCCATGCGCGATTCATCGAGCACCGATTCGCGCGTCACTCGCATGAGTACTACGTGATCGGCGTCGTGGAAGCGGGCGTTCAAGCGTACTCCTATCGGGGAATGCGACACCTCACGCCCGCCGGCCACGTCTTTCTCGTCAATCCGGGAGAGCCCCACACCGGGGAGGCGGCGACACCGGGTGGATACATCTACCGCACGGTGTACCCGAGGCTGGCGCTGATGGTGGACGTGACGGCAGAAACCACGGTTCGCGCCGCTCCGCCGTTCTTCACGCACGCGGTGATCCGTGACCAGAGCCTGAGTGCACGTCTGCTTCGCTTTCACCGCGCCATTGCCGAGGGCGCGCCGAACCTGTCGGTGGAATCGCATCTGATTGATGCCCTGGCGCATTTGATCAGACGTTACGCCGACGATCGGCGCTCGCGCTCGCGCGGGCTGAGCGAACGATCGGCTGTTCGAAGGGCGCGCGAGTACATCGACGCGCATTATGATGCGGACGTCTCACTCTCGGAACTGGCTGCGATCGTCCACCTCAGCCCGTTCTATTTTGCCCGGGCCTTTCAGAAAGAGGTCGGACTGCCTCCGCACGCGTACTTGGAGACCGTGCGAATCACGCACGGGCGCGAGCTGCTGCTTCGCGGTGTCCCTATCGCGGACGTCTCTGCTGCCATTGGCTACGGCGATCAGAGTCATTTCACGCATCGGTTCAAGCGCGTGCTTGGGATGACGCCGGGACAGGTAGCCCGCAGCCGCGAAATGGCTGCCTCACAGAGTACTGTGAGCTTGCCTGGATAAATCCTTCCCGGCGTGGCAGGCGCACGCCATATGGATGACCCAGTTGCAAAGGTTGTCCAGACTGGTGAGCCCTTTCCCGATTCCACGTACGACGAGATACCGCTGCAATCAAGTGCGGACACTCACGCTGGCGTTGTTGCCTCGAAGCAGCCAGTTCGTTCAAGACGCCGGGGAGGGCGGCCCGTTAGGATGAGATCCGCCAGTGGTGGCTCAGCGCGGTGCATGCGACTGGTCTGCGTGCGATGACAGGTCATCGATAGCTGGAAACGTCCGCTGCACTATCTCCTCGCCTGACGTCACGAGCCTCGGCGTGCCGTGTGGCCCACTCGTAACCGGAGGAGTTCACGAATGCGAAAGATCATGGAATCCACTCTGGTGTCCCTCGACGGCGTGTTCGAGAGCCCACATGTTTGGGCCACCGAGTACTTCGATCGCGAGGCCGAGAATTACGCGCTGGACCTGCTTTTGGCGAGCGACGCGATGCTGATGGGCAGGAAGACCTACGAATTCTTCGCCGCAGCTTTCCCGCACCAGAAGGGTGACTACGGTCGTCAGATCAACGAGATGCAAAAGTACGTCTTCTCCAACAGCCTGAAGAAGGCGGACTGGAGCCATTCGTCCATCATCGCCGGTGACGTGGCGACCGAGGCGGCGAAGCTCAAGCAACAGGACGGCAAAGACCTGGTCATTTACGGCCACGGTCTCCTCGCGAGAACGCTGCTGGAGCAGGATCTGCTCGATGAGCTCAAGCTCTGGATCCACCCGCTCTTCGTGGGCCGTGGCGAACGGCTGTTTCGCGAGAGTGCCAAAAAGAAGATGAAGCTGGTGGCGACCAAGACGCTCGGCACCGGCGTCGTGGTGGT
>DATAEK010000199.1:0-11670 GCA_036258055.1 Vicinamibacterales bacterium | reverse complement strand
GGCGAGGTCGAACGACAGCTTCTGCGCTCCCCTCAGCGCCTCGATCGCGGCATTCTGACCGCGAGGGTGCAGGTCAGCTGCGTCAGCATGTCGGGCGGCCGCCGCGAGATCGTCCGGGCACCGTGCTGGATGGGAGCCTGTTGAGAGAGGCCGCTGGCCGGTGCCGCTACGATGCACGTACCGAGGATGACGAGGTGCGTCGGATTCATAGGGACCTAGACGATGGCGTGCTCGTCCAGCTCGCCCGGCGGGAGGTTGCGGGGGATCTCGGAGACGGTCGGCTCGTGGGCGTGCAGGCCGAGCGGCCGCATGGTTCTGGGTCCTCGGGTGAAGTGGTGGCCCGCCGGGCGGCGCTGCGCGCCAGTCGGCGGCAGGGCCGTTCCGGCGGCGTGGGGTCGCCGGTTACCGGCGCCCCAGGTGCACGATTTCCTTGCGAACGGGCACGAACCGGCCGTTCCCGTTCAGCTCGAATTCCTGCCGCTCGCTCACGTAGGAATCGGGACCGCTTTTGCGTACGGTGGTCACGGATCGCTCCACGGCACGCATGGTGGGGTCTTCCGGGCTAGCCAGGGAGCGGGCTTCGGTCTCTTCGACGGTCCGGCTCCCGTCTGCCGTCACCGTCGTAACTCGGCGGACGCGCCGGCTGAGGGCGAGCCGGTTGCCATCGATCGAGGGCAGGTACGTTTCGACCACCACGTCTTCCCCGTCGCTGGTTTCGGTCCGACGCGTGACCACTCTCTCGCTCAACGCCTCGGTCCGGTTGACGTCCGTCTGGGACCGCGTTGCAACGGTCTCGGTGACCCGTGCCCCGTGCTCCTGCGCGGCGGCTGGCATCGGCGCCACCACGAACCAGCACAGCAGGATCCCGGCACCAGCCCTCCCAATTGGCTGTCGTACGCGGGGAGCGTCGAATGTGTCACGCGATTCGGCCACTTGCGTCCTCCATGCATCTCGAAACAGTCACGATCGACCCCACCGCAACGCCGGGGCCATGCCTGGCGTGCAGGGCGCGCCGGAACAACATTCGCCGGTGCAGTCAATTACCGAAATTGACCGTGCGCCGCGATCGTGGGGCCGCTGCTTGGCAGCACACACATTGCTCGATCGCACGCGCCGGTGCGCAAGCCGCGCGACCGGCGAGCGCCCCGACACCGCTCGTCGCGGACCTGGCAGGACGGGCGACCCGTCCCCGCAACCCGACTCGTCAGGGCTTCTCGCCACGTCCGTGCTCATTCGGACCGTGCCATTTCCTTCGGCCCGACCGGCATCGGGTCTCCGGGATTCCAGGCCGAAGAGACCTGCGGTGTGCAACGCCGATGCGGAGGAGTCATCGCCGTGTGGCGTCGGCCCTGGCCGACCAGCGCGCCTTCCGCCCCCGGCTGCCGATGGGCAGAGCCAGACCGACACGATGCCGGGAGAAGATGTTGCCGCGGTCGAGATTCGCGAGCACCAGGGCAGCCGCGTCTGCGTACGGCACGATCATCTGCGGGATGAGAGACGCGAACACCGGGAGGGCCAGTGGGCCCGGCAGGGCGGGGACCCATGCGGGGACATGAACGGGCAGGGCGTCGCGCGAGAGGCGCAACCGATCAATCCCTAGGCCAGGTTCTTCGACCATCGGCCCCGGACAGAGCAGACGCCAGTCGAGGCGCGCCGCGCTCAGCCGCTCGAAGTTGGCCCGATGGGGCCAATATGTGGACTTCAACCGGGGCAACTCGACGCCGCGACGGCCCGAGGCATCGATGTCGAGGAGCGCCGCGCCTGCCAGGAGCCAGCAGACCGGCTGGTCCGCCCGGGACAGGCACTCCACGCTCGCGACGAGCCGATCCACCAGGTTCACGAACATCTTGCCCTCGGCGACATGGCCGGCGCAGTTGATGAGCGCGTCCTGTCGTCTGATGAGATCGACAGGCAGGCCACTGAGGAGGTCGCCCGTGTGGACGGACACGCGGTGGAGGACTTCGGGTGGCAGCTTCGACGGCGTTCGGGCGAACACCGTGACCTCATGGCCGGCGGCGAGCGCCTGACGCACCACGTGGCGGCCGAGCGACCCCGTCGCGCCTGCTACGATGAGCCGGGACATCACAAACCTCTCGCCCATGACCGAGACCACGACCAAACGACCATTGCGCGGCCACACGCGCACCACGCGCTTCGGCGGTAATGATGGCGTTCCCGGCGAAGGTCGTCGATTCTTGAGGGTCAGGCCGCGCGAGTCGGAGCCGGGGCGTCGGAGTGTCCGGCCAGCACCGTGAGCGCGGTGAGGCTGAACACCAGGACGTTGTCCGCCGCTCACCCTCGCCTTGACGACGACGGCTGCGCGGTTACGCGCTGGCGGCTTCCTCGAGCCCGTGCTTTCGCATGCGGGAGTACAGCTGCGTTCGTGACAAGCCAAGACGCTGTGCGGCCTTCGACTTGTTGCCGCGGCAGTCGCGCAAGACCTGCGCAATCGTGGCGCGTTCGGCGACGCTCAGGTCGGCGGAGTCGGAACCGAATGGCTTCCGATCGGATTGCAGCGCCAGATGTTCCGTGGTAATGAGCCCGCCTTCGCACAGAATGGCCGCACGTTCCAGCACGTTGTGAAGCTCGCGCACGTTTCCTGGCCAGGCATACTGGAGCAGTGTTCGTCGTGCATCACGCGTCAGACCCGCCAGCGGCCGGCCGAGGGATCTGCCGATCTCCTGAAGGAATACCTCAGCCAGCGCGAGGATATCGGGCGGGCGCTCGCGCAGCGGCGAAATGCGAATGTCGAACACCTGAAGCCGGTAGAAGAGATCCTCACGAAAGTCACC
Organism: Vicinamibacterales bacterium; assembly: GCA_036258055.1. Classification (GTDB taxonomy): domain Bacteria; phylum Acidobacteriota; class Vicinamibacteria; order Vicinamibacterales; family 2-12-FULL-66-21; genus DATAEK01. The sequence goes on along the minus strand of DATAEK010000199.1, from coordinate 8,878 downwards.
GCGCTCGACCGCCTTTCGCAGATCGCGGTTCGTCGCCGCGATCAGGCGGATGTTCGCCTTCAACGGCCGGGTGCCTCCCAGCCGCTGGAACTCGCGCTCCTGCAGCACGCGCAGGAACTTCGCCTGGGCCGGCAGGCTCATCTCCGTGACCTCGTCCAGGAACAGCACGCCCCCGCTGGCGAGCTCAATCTGGCCAGGCTTCGCGTGTTGCGCGCTGGTGAAGGCGCCACGTTCGTAGCCAAAGACTTCCGCCTCGAGCAGTTGCTCGGGCAATGCCGCGCAGTTCAGCGCGATGAGCGGACCGTTCTTTCGCGGCGATGCGCGGTGGATGAACCGGGCCACCACCTCCTTGCCCGTGCCAGACTCACCAGTGAGCAGAACGGTCGTTTCCGTCTCTGCGACCTGCGCCGCCTTCCTGAGCACATCCTGCCACTCGGTCGAACGGCCGACGATGCGCGTGTGCATCCTGGAGCCCAGTTCCTCGGACAGCGTGCGCAGACGGCTGTCGACCTCGTCCGTGCGTGCGCGTGCGACGCCGGTGGCACGAGCGGTGCCCGCGAGGCGTTCGTGCGAGACCGCGAGCGCGATGTGATCGACAATGCGCCTGGCGAGCGGTACGTCGCGGCCCTCATAGGTGTGCGGCTGCTTCGACCAGAACCCGACTCCCAGCACGTCCTCGCCCACCCGTGCCGACATTCCGAGGACCGATCGGAACCCGCGGGCAACGAGCCGATCGGTGGGGTTCATCCCCCGTGCCACTGCCAATCCCTCCGTCGCCAGATCATCGATGATGAAGTCTTCAGGGAATGGCACGTCCGGCGAGTACGGTGGCATGTCGGGGAGATCGCCGGTTGCCGCTTCAACGACGAGCTGGCCATGCTGATCGACGAACGCCAGCGCAAGCGCATCGTGCGGCAGCATCTTGCTCGCGATCGCTGACAGGCGTGGAAACAGGGTGCGGATGTCGAGCACGTCGGCCATTGCGCGCACCAGCTCCACCGAGCCTTCGAAATACGCGCTCAGCGCGTCGGCCGGGCCGGCAGCGGACGGTTCTGTAAGGACTGGCATTGGGCGCCTCCCCTGAACGTCGCGCATTCTGGAACGTTCGCGCTGGCTGGGCGACTTCTATCGAGCGGCCCGATCACTCGATCGGGCGTTGCCATCGCTCGTTCGACATGCAGGCTCGGCCACCCGGTGGCGGCGCGGCCCCATCTCGAGTTGCCCGGCTCCTGATGCTCGCGTACGCCTGACCGCAGCCATCGGCCCTCCACGGCACGCGCGTTCATTCGTTCTCGGCTCGACCGCTCGCTGCCACTGCAAACTCCGGATGCCGCGACGAGCTGTTCCACGGTTCACCGCTCCAGCGCCGCACGCACCGTCTCGAGCAGCACCTCGTCGTCGAACGGTTTGGCGAAGAACTCGACGGCCCCTGCCCGCAGCGCCTGCGTCCGCATGTCTTCATCGCCGTGAGCAGTGATGAAAATGATCGGGATGCGGAACCGGGCGGCGTTGAGGCGGGCCTGCAGATCGAGACCAGAGATGCCCGGCATGCGGATGTCCGTAATAAGGCACGAGCACTCGTACTGGCGGCCGGACTCCAGGAACTCCTCCGCGGACGCGAACGCGTATGCCGGGAGTCCCGCTTCGTCGAGGAGGTCCAGCAGCGCTTCGCGCATGGGCGCCTCATCGTCGACGATTGCCACGCATCGCGGATAGTCTGGGTCTATCTGCGAGAAACCCACCATCGGGAGAGTATGGGGCTCGACGCCGTCAGGAGACAGTTATCTCTTGGTATGACGCGGCGGCTCGAGCCGCCCCGCCAGCTGGACCAGTTCGGCCACTGATTCCGCCTGCATCTTGCTCATGACGCGACGACGATGGATTTTCACCGTAATCTCGGCCGTCCCGAGGTCGGCGGCGATCTGTTTGTTGAGCCGCCCGGACACGACCAGCGCCATTACCTGGCGCTCGCGTGGGGTCAGCCTGGTGTAGCGATCTTGCAACGTCGAGAGCACATGTTGCTGGTCGCGCGCGACCTGGTCGCGCTCCAACGCCCGGTAGATGGCGTCGAGCAGCTCCTGGTCGTCGAACGGTTTCGTCAGGAACTCCATGGCGCCTGACTTCATCGCCTTCACCGTCGTCGGAACGTCGGCGAACGCGGTGAGGAAGATGATTGGCGTGGTGATGCCCGCCTCTGCGAGCGCGCGCTGCACGGCGAGACCGTCCATCCCGGGAAGTCGCAGGTCCAGCACGATGCAGCTTGGCCCGTCGGCCGCCTGGCGGCGCAGGAACTCCTGCGGTGTGCCGAAGGTTTCCGACTCGAGGCCTGCCGACTGCACCAGATCCGCGATCGAGACGCGCACAGCGGCGTCGTCATCGATGATGAACACCTTGGATCCGGTGGGCGGCAGCGGTATGCCAGTCATGGTCGCACAGCGGTCTGTGCCGTCGCGTCGGTCGGCAGCGTGAAGTGAAACGTCGCGCCGCGGCCGGTGTTGGCGGTAACCCACAGGTGTCCACCGTGCGATTCGACGATGGATCGGCTGATCGGCAGCCCCATCCCGCTGCCCTGGGGTTTGGTGCTGAAGAATGCCGCAAAGATCTGCTCCGGCTGCTCAGTGGGCAGCCCGATCCCGGTGTCGCTGACTGAGATGGTGAGTTGACCATCCTCCGCCAGTCGCGAACTGACGGTCAGGTCGCCGCCCGAATCACACATGGCCTCGATCCCGTTGAGTATGAGGTTCATCAACACCTGCTGCAGCTGCACGCGGTCGGCCGTGACGACACATGGATCGACGGCGAGGTCCGCACGCATGGACACTGCATGCTGCGTCGCTTCGTTTCGCAGCAAGACGAGCATCTCACCGACGAGCTCGTTCACATTCACCAACTCACGTTGCGGGCCAGCATTCTTCTTATAGAAGGATCGGAGATGGTCGATGATGTCGGCCGCACGGGTTCCGCTGTTCAAGACTCTCGATATCGCCTTCCGCGCGCGTTCCAGATCGGGCTCGTCGCGGCTCAGCCACCGCAGGCTCGTCTTGGCGTCCGTAATTGCCGCCGTGATGGGCTGTCTGAGCTCGTGCGACAGCGAGGCAGTCAGTTCTCCCAGGATGCTGATCCGATTGACATGCGCCAGGTCGGCCTGGAGCTGCAGGAGCCTGTCGCGCTCCCGTTCGGCGCGCTTCCGTTCGCTGAGATCGACCACGAACAGGACGCTCTCCTTGCGTGTGTCGTCGACTGCGGCACCGGCGAGGAGCACTGGGACGCGCCTGCCGTCCTGTCGAATGAATTCCTGTTCGAACACGTCGAAGATTCCGGTTTGCTGCAATTGGGCCATGGCATGATCGCGTGCGGCTTGCCATTCCGGGGGCGTCAGCTCCCGCCACCGGAGTCGCCCCGACCGCATTTCCTCGCGGGTATATCCACAGATTTCCAGGGCCGCATCGTTCGCCTCGAGCATTGCGCCGTCAACGCGCGTGATGGCGACACCGACGATATTGGCGTCGACCAGCCGGCGGATCTTCGCTTCGCGCAGCTCGAGCTCCCGATACAAGCGGCTGTTCTCCAGCGACAGTGCCGCCTGCGGCGCGAGCACCTGCAGCACCGCAATGCGCGCGGGCGTAAACACACCGGGCGCCAGATGGTTTTCCAGGTAGAGCACGGCCACCAGCCGCCCCTGCTTCATCAGCGGAAGGCACAGGATGGAGCGCGCGTGCGCCCGGCGGATGTACACATCCGTCGAGAACCGGTCCGACGTGGACGCGTCATCCAGAATGACGGTGTCCTGCGTGCGCGTCACGTACTGAACCACCGACTCAGCCAGGTCGTCCACAGAAACCGGTCTCTCGCGCAGTTGCACCCTTACGCCAGCGGCGTCGACGGTCGCTTCCGCCTGCATCAGCAGGCCGGCACCGCTTGTGAGCAGCAGCACGCCCCGGTCAGCACCGGCATGTTCAATCGCCAGGCGTAACAGCGTTTCGATCACGCGTTCGAGCACGATTTCGCCGGACACAGCTTGCAAGGCCTTGAGGACTGTTTCGAGCTCCAGGCGCTCAATGTGCTCGCTGATGGCCGAGCGCGAGTCCGACACGCGTTCCTGCGGGACAAGGTGGGGATAGTGCTGATCGAGTTGCCGCACCTTGCCGTCGGCACCCCAACGCACATAGCAGTGCCGGGCCTCTTTGAGATACGCGACCGAACTCGTCTCGAACCCACGCGCACCGTAGAAACGGGCGGCCAGCTCGTTCGCGAGGGCCTCGATGTGCACGAAGCCGTTCACGCGGGCAGACCTGATGGCGTCTTCGTACAGACGTTCGGCCTCGAGTTCCCGCCCATCCAGACGCGCGAGCTCTGCGCCTACCAGCGCCGCACGGCTGTCGAAATTTTCCGGGCAGGTCGCGGCCCATTCGAGAAGTCTTTGGTGACTGCGCGCTGCATTTGCGACCAGCTCCCGCCGTTGCTTCGGGACGGCAGAACCGGCGGCGGCGGCCCCGGCCAGTGCGCCATAAAAGTGATATTCGGCCTCCAGGAACTCGGCGCTGGCCATCCACAGAAATCGTTCCGCCTTCGCCGCCACGGCGACGGCGATATCGTGCTCGCCGGAGTAGACATACGCCTGCAGCTTGCGGATCCAGTACCAGCATGCGCCGCGCGCGAGATCTGCGTCGCTCGCCAGGTGCTGCGCCAACCGGTGCTCATCGACCTCTTCGTCCCCGAAGGAGCCGAACACAGCTGTCAGTCCCCTGAGCGTGTCAATCAAGCCACGCTGTCCCGTCATCAGGTCGACCACCACACCCGCGGGATCCCGCTGCGCGAGCCTGCGCCGCGCCTCTTCGGCTTCACGCTGCACGTCGGCGAGCGGCTCTCCGCTGGCGAGATCGTGCGTCACCAGGCTGCTGTAGATCCACATCTTGTAGTAAGGGTGAGGTCGCCAGTGGTCAGCCGATTCCAGCGCCCGGCGGAGCAGCGGTCGAGCCTCTCGCAAATGCCGAACCCAGGGCACGACCCATGCTCCCACGATGCGGTACACGCGAGGTTTGGCTTGATCGAGGCCCTTCTTGTCCACGAGATCGAGGCCGACCAGGCCGAAACGATAGCCGGCTGCATACTCGCCAAACCGCGGACCCAATACGGCGTTCAGGCAGGCGTAGGCGACGGCCGACCAGTCGGTGTTGCCATGCCGGATGCTCAAGTTCGCCATTCGGAGCAGAAGCAGGTGCAACAGCTTCTGGTCCGTCCAAGACGCCGGGGCCTGGAGCTCGCTGAGCACCTGCATCGTCGCGCGAATCGCAGCATCCGACATCGGCGGTAAGTCGAACAGTGATTCGATCGGTCGATTACCAAGCTGCCGCCAGAGGCGTTCGTGTTCTTCACGGACCTCCTCGACGGTCGGATGCGGCGACCACGCGATGCCGAGCTTGGCGAGATAGGAGAGTCCGATTTCGACCGCACGGTCGCGGCGGCGGAGCACCGTATAAATGGCGACCCGGACCCACGCCACGGACCCCTCGTCAATCAGATTCGTGGCATGCGCGGAGACGCGCGAGAGCCGCTCTTTGGCTGACACGAGATCGCCGAGAAGGAATTCGCATTCGCCGCGATTGAACTCCAGCGCGAAGGTGAGCTCGGGGCAACGCTCCCAGGCGTTATCCGGCAGCAGCGCGGCACCTGAGACGAAGTAGTTCAGCGCTGCCGCGTAAGCCGCTGACGCCTTGGCACGTTTGCCGGCGATCAGATTGAGCTGCGACACTTGCTCACGCTCGTTCGGCGACGTCATCAGCGTCGCACCGCGATTGAACTGGTTGACGATCTCGAAGATCGTTTCCTCGCGTCTGTCTGGTGGCGTATGCGCAACGATCAAGCGTCCGAGACGCAGGTGTTCGCGGCTGCGCTCGCTTTCCGGCACGAGGGCGTAGGCGCCCTCCTGCACGCGGTCATGCAGGAACCGATAGGAGCCTCCGAGACGTTCCACCAACTCGGAACGGACCGCGTCCCACAGCTCGACGTGGACATCGTCGACCGACGTTCCAAGCACGAGCGCAAGCGTCGCCACCTCCGCGTTGTGACCGAGGCATGCGAGCAACTGCAACGCGCGTCGGGTTTGCGGCGGAAGACGCGCCAGCCTGTCGAACATCAGGTCCGCCACGTTGTCGGTGTACTGCTTGCCGCGGATCGCATCCAGATCCCAGCCCCAGCGCGCGTGTGCATGGTCGACGCTGAGCAGTCCTTCGTCGGCGAGCGCGGTCAGGAACTGCCTGGCGAAAAAGGGATTGCCGACGGTCTTCTCGCAGACAAGCTGCGCGAGGGTGGCGACACGCTCCAGATCCGAGTGAAGCGCATCGGCGACCAGTTGCGCCACATCCTCTCGTGCGAGGGGCGCAAGCGCGATCTCGTGGACAACCGCCCCGGCGTTGCGAATCGCCCGGAGCTTGCGCATCAGCGGATGATCGAGATCAACTTCATTATCGCGATACGCGCCGATGACGAGCAGATGCCGGACGTCGGCCTGCGTCAGCAGATGCTCGAGGAAATCGAGTGTGGCCGTGTCGAGCCACTGCAGGTCGTCGACAAAGAGCACGAGCGGATGGTCCGGCTGCGCGAACACTCGAAGGAACCGCTCGAAGACGACTTGAAATCGTCGCTGCGCTTCCAGGGGAGGCACATCGGGGACTCGGGGCTGTTCTCCGATAATCAGCTTCAGCTCGGGGACGACGTCAATCACTAGCTGCCCATTCGGGCCCAACGCTTCTTCGAACGCCTCGCGCCAGACGGCCAACGCGGCCTCGCTCTTGACGAGCAAGCCCAGGACGAGACTCTGAAACGCCTGCGCGAGCGTCGCGTACGGGATGTTGCGCTTGCCCTGATCAAATTTGCCGGACGCGAACAAGCCCCGGGGCGGGACGAGGGCCTTGTGCAGTTCGTTGACGACCGACGATTTGCCGATGCCGGAGTAACCGGACACAAGGACGAACTCCGGCGTGCCGGCCCTGACGACCCGATCGAAGGCGGCCAGGAGAGCCTCGATCTCGCGCTCGCGGCCGTACAGCCGCTCGGGAATCGACAGGCGATCGGGCGTGTCCTGTTTGCCGACCCGAAAATCATCAATGCGGTGATCGGCCTCCCATTGCGTCCGGCACCGCCGTAGATCGCGTTCGACGCCGGCGGCCGTCTGGTAGCGCTGCTCCGCCGTCTTGGCGAGCAGCCGCATGATGATGGCCGACACAGCGGGCGGAACGTGTTGGACGCGTTCGGTCGGCGCGAGGGGCTGCCGCGCGATGTGGCAATGCACCCATTCCATGGGATCGGACGCCGCAAACGGCAGCGTCCCGGTCACCATCTCGTACAGAATGACACCCAACGCGTAGAGATCGCTGCGCGAATCGATCGAGCGGTTCATCCGCCCCGTCTGTTCGGGCGCCATGTAGGGCAGCGTGCCCGCGATCACCTCAGGCGGCTCCGGCGTCTGTCGCTCGCGCCGCAGGCGAGACGCGATGCGGAAACCTGTCAGCCACACCTGCCCCGTCGCTTCGTCGATCATCACGTGACCCGGCGTCAGGTCTTTATGAATGATGCCGCGGCGGTGCAGTGCGTCGAGCGCCGCGGCCAGACCGACGCCCACCCGTAGGAAGAGCCCAAGCTCCATCGGCGTTCCGAGCCTTCGCGCCAGCAGCTCGCCGCCTCCGTCGTCGAGCACCAGGCACGTACGCCCCTGATGCTGGACGAGCGCGAGGGGCCGGACGGCCGTCGCGTCCAGATCAGTGCGCAGCGCGTACTCATGCTTGAGCATCTGGTCGCATGCGGGGTGTGGGTGCTCTCCCCTCGGCATGACGACGAGAACGGAGGCGGATTCCCCGCTGGTCGCGGTCCAGTGTGCCCGGCAGAGGACGAACGCACCATCCTGCCCAATGGGTTCGAGCACACACTGGGATAGATCGATGCTCGGAAGCGGATGGCTCGTTGTCACCGGCGTTTCCATTGCGGCCCGAACATGAGTATGCATCCAGCTTCGCCGAAAGGGTCCGGCAGAGGCGAGCCGTTTGGGACGTCATCCTCGACGATCGCCAACCATCGGGCAGGGGCCTGGCCCGCTCTGACGCGGAAGTATGGTCCGCGACCGTGCCCGGGCGCCAATCATCCCTTGGTATGACACTCACGGGCGCGTCGTGTCCGGCTTATGACGCCATGCCCACATTGGGACACGAAGCGTCAGCGTCCGAGAGTGGCCGATTGGCCGAATGGGTCGGCCTGCACGCGAAACACCGAATGTTCAGGCGGTTCGAGACATTCGGCCTCGAGGAAGCTGCCACCGCGGAATCGGCCTGGGCGAACCGCGAAGCAGGAAGTCATGCACAACGAAGACAACATCGCCGGTGTGCGAATCAGTAACTGGACACCACATCATTCAGTGCACGCTCGGTTCGCCACGAAGGCAGATGGCGTGCGAGTTGCCGCTCCCGTTGCGGTCGCAGGAGGGACGGTATCGTTTGCTCGGTGCTCGTAGGCTGGCCCTAGAGATCCTGAAGGACCCACTGGTGCTTCCAAACGAAGCTCGCGGCCGCGCTCGTCGCGTCGTTGCTCGACAGCCTTGATCCGCATGTCAGCGAGGGCCCGAACCGCGCCGCGGGTCACCGCGATCAACGGCGCGTTACCGACGTAGAAAATTGAACGGCGCGAAGATTCCTCTGGCCGGAATTGCGGCCCGGCTCTTTTGGCGGCGAGGGATCGCGCGCCCTCAGACGCCGAGAAGGCTTGGACCTCCAGTGAGTGCCGGGACCGCTGGCACGAGCCGCGATTCGCTCCCATTGACGAGCGTCGGCGTCCGCGCGGTCGGATTCCTGAGGGCCGTGCACATCCGATCCGAATGGCGGGACGCGCC